>JAHDDN010000011.1 GCA_020629335.1 Chitinophagales bacterium
AAACTAAGAATAACACACCAAAAAGCCGCTTAGAACTTCTATTCCCAAGCGGCTTTTTATTGCTATCTTGCTTTCTATCAGTTTAGTCTGAACTGTATGTATTTAATCGTCCGTCCATCCGCTAAATGCAGTTTCTCATAGCGAGTTTGAATAGCTCGTAAAGCAGGATGTAATTCTAGGTCTTTATGCTTATAAATATCATCGCATTGAATGATAATCTCTAAATTTTGCTCTTGAATCACTTCTAAGGTGTATTCATATAATTTAAGATTATCCGTTTTTAAATGAATAATACCATCCTTTTTAACAAATTGACGATAACGGTCTAAAAAAGGAGGAGAAGTTAAGCGGTTTTTAATCCGATTCTTTTTCTCGAAAGGATCAGGGAAAATGATCCAAATTTGATCTACTTCATCTGGACCAAAAAATAAAGGTAAATACCGAATTTCAGTCCTGACAAAAGCAGTATTATCAAGTTTTAAATCTATAGCATTTTTTGCCCCACGCCATATACGATTACCTTTGATATCTACCGCTATGAAATTGGTATTTGGGGCGTATTGACTCAACCAAGTAGTATATTCTGCATATCCACAGGCTAACTCCATGACAATAGGCTTGTCATTCTGGAAATATTCTTCATTCCATTTTCCCTTTTTATCTATTTCTTCGCCAGCATTATTAATTAACACGGGAAATTCCCAGCTGAAATTTTGAAAAGAATTAGGAAAAGTAGCCAATTCTTCGAACTTGAAAGTTTTTCTTTTAGTCACTTTTGTTTAATTTGCGTATGAACTGTAAAATTAAGTAATCAACTAATAAAACTCAATAAATGACCTATCAATTTAAGACCAATATTAATTGTGGGAGCTGCGTGAATATGGTATCGACTAGCTTAAATGAAGAAACACGTATACAAGAATGGGAAGTTGATACTTCTGTAGATGAAAAAGTACTTACACTGAAAAGTGAAGATATGAAAAGCCAAGAGATTATTGATTTAGTATCAGATCTTGGATTTGATATTGAGTTGATAGAATCTTAAGCTATCTGATTTTGAATACAGATGTTTTGACTCTTTGGGTGATTTGACCACTATCCAATACCTCTTTTAATATCATCTCTTTAGCGAGAGGAGTTTCGAAAACTTCTTTCATATTTAGTATAGCACCAATAGGGACACGAGCGCTTTGGCAAGTCTCTAATAATACATCTCTTTCAAATTGTTGAATGCTAGGCTCTAAGAGCTGACTTAATTCAGCTCTATTTTTTACCCTATTGATGTTGGTGCTAAATTTTGGATCTTCAATCAAAGTATCTAAATTTAAAATTTTGCATAGATTGGCAAAGTGAGTATCATTGCCTACTGCTAAGACAACGTAATGATTATCTTTAGTGAGGAAGAGTTCGCCGTAAGGGGCAATATTAGGATGTAAGCTGCCCATAGCTTGCGGGATATGTCCTGCCATTAGCCAATTAGTAGCTTGATTGGATAAAGATGCGATGGCTGATTCTGCCAGAGAAGCACTTACATAGGCTCCTTGATTGTTTTGACTTTTTTGTAATAAAGCAATAAGTAATCCCTCTTTTAATTGATGAGCGGCTAATATATCGATTAAAGCAATAGGCATTTTTACAGGGCCACTATCTGGGGTTCCATTCATATACATTAATCCACTTTCAGCTTGAAGCACCACATCAAAAGCAGTACGAGTATCTCCCTCACCAAAGCCATTGATATGTCCATAGATGATTTGAGGATTGAACTTTTTTAATGTTTCGTATTCCATTCCCAGTTTGTGGGCATCCCCTGCTTTATAATTCGTAATGACAATATCGGCCTCTTTGATTAGTTCATAGACCTGATTTTTTCCTTCTTCAGTTTTTAAATTCACAAATTGCACTTCTTTATTCCAGTTGACACTGCTGTAGTAAGCAGATTGTTCATTAGCCGCTTCGGAACTCAACTTCCATGAACGGGTGAGGTCTCCTTTAGGGCTTTCTATTTTGATTACTCTTGCTCCTAATTCAGCAAAAAATAGCCCAACGGCTGGGCCTGCTAAAACGCTGGCTAACTCAATAACTGTAAGGTGTTTAAGAGGCTGTTGCATAATTTAGTGTTGATTGTTAAAATATACGAATTTTGTACGATTTTGGTAGTGTTGGGGAATTTTTTACCCTCAAACTACATTGATTATTATGTACGTATTAATCAAAAACCTTACAAAGATATGGAATTAGTCAAATTAATTGACCGCAATAATAAAAAGACCGCTGAGTTTGTTATCTCTCCTTTTAAAACCTCAGAAGACCTATTAGAAACAGGTAAGATGCTACACCCGAAGTGGTTTAGTGGAAAGTGGGATTTAAGCTATAAAGGGGAAGATGGAAAAATGGTCGCTGTAGATAAATTAACAGTATTAGATGATTTATTAGATCAAGAGATAGATACTTTCTATTGGAATTATAAGAAGCCAACCATTAGAGAGAGTGCTGCAAGAAGCAGGTCACAACGAAGATCAAGAGGCCGAAATCATATTAAGGTAGGTGCCAATGGTGCTCCTTATAGTAATCTTGGTGCAAGGTTTATAGCTATGTTGATTGATTTTATGGTCATTGCTATGTTTAGTGGATTTGCTTTTGCCAAAATGAAGTTTTTCGGATTCTTCCCTGTGATGGCTTGGTTATATTATGCAGGAATGCATAGCTCAAGTTATCAGGCAAGTTTAGGTAAAATGGCTTTGGGCTTGAAAGTAACGACAGAAGAGGGGCATCAATTGACCTTTGGTCAAGCAACGATTAGATTCTTTATGAAATCTATCTCTTATATGATCGGCTTTATAGGCCACTTCTTTGCATTCGCAGGCCAAAAACGTCAGGCATTGCATGATAGAGTTGCGAAGACTGTTGTGGTAGATAAATCAGATATTTATGATAGACCACGAAGACGCAATATTGAGGTTAGTTAAATAGCAATTCGATAAAATTATAGAAAGGGTAATATCCATTGGGTATTGCCCTTTTTTTATTTGGCTTAGGGATGGAAGCGGTATGTGGCGTCCATGCGATAGCTTACGGAGCTTAGGTAGCTGAAGGCTGGCCACGCAGTGGCAGACAAGGATACCTTAGCGTAGTAGCTGGCGCATAGCCACATAATAGCGGACAGCCCGACCCTGCCTCTTAAAAGGCAGGGAAAGCCCCCAAAAAGGATTAAATAGGTGTGAAAAGACTGTGGATAAGTAATTATGGCAACAAAAGTGCAATAAAAGGAAAAAAAATATTCTTTTGGGATAGTTGGCACAGAAAGTCTTGAATAAAGGTGCTTTGTTTTATAAGTAGTAATTATATACGGTTGTAAATCTTGTAGTTAGAGGTGAATGCTTATGTACTGCTTTAAGTTATCTATTGATAATGAAAGAGTTATGTTTGTTGGAACACTGTTTAATTAGTGCCACTTGGCTATAAAAAAGAGCAATTTTCTGCTTAAATTTATGTCCCCATTCTTAGAAGTTTTTAGCTATTAAAGGCTGAAAAGGCTATCGTATGCCTTTGTTTTATTGAACAGATATGCTTCTAGGACTATTGGGTTAAATATAAGCATGGGTCATGGCTAAGAAAAATACGCTAAAAGCTTCTTTCTTTATTAATATTTTTTGTTGTTTTTTGTTTATGTCTTTACTGCCTCAATTGGTATTGGCAGAATTCGATATAACAACGGAATCAACTAATGATATAGCTGTTTGTAAAGGAGGAGAGTTATTAAATATTAACTTGCAGTCTTTAGAATCAACTGATGTAGATTTTTCTGTCTTTATAGATTTTCCAGCAGGTATTTATTATGAAAGTTCTAGTTTGGATATTATTGATATTCCAGCAGGGCTTAGTATGTCAGAACAGGATATCAGTGATTTGAATCATATTGAATTATTGGTAACGATAGATGATGGCAGTTCATTTGATCTTGGAGATGAGATTGTATTTGAGTTGTTGCGTAATGCTGGTTGTGAAGCCGTGGATTTTGCACAGAACGGAGGAGTGTTTGAGGATATAATAGAGGTTGCTTATGATAGTGGGAATGTTAGTGGAATAGGAAGTCCTTATTCAGTGATATATGGGGCTTTGAGCATTTTACAGCCTTCTACGGTAGAAACATTTTTTGATGAGGCCTCAATAGTAGAGGTATCTTTAGTGAATGGAGGAATTGGTTGTGTTGATTCTGCGATGTATTATCAGATATTTGATAGTAATCGTTTGAGCATAGATGATGTGAGTTTAGATGGTTTAGTCATTTCTTATGAGATAAGCGGGGATACTTTATGGGTGCCGATAACAGCGCCTGTACTCAGTAATGTAGGAAATGGAGATGCTTGTTTAGATGATGGGGAAACAGTCTTATTAAATATTGATGTCAAATCCATTCAGTGTGAAGCGGCTTCATTAGAGTTGGATCATAAAGTAGAATGGGGATGTGAACAGGCATCTTGTAATGAATTTGAAGGAGTAAATTCTAATGTATTTGTATATACTTATGGGATTCCCAATTTGCAGATGCACGATTTAAGTTATGATCAATTAGGGACTTGTACAGAGGGGAATGTAGCAATTAGTATTGTTAATATTGGAACCAATAATGCGAATGATCCAGCGGATGCTTTGAATATAGGTTTGAATGCTGGTTGGAAAGTGAATGGAGTAGAGTCGATTAGTGGGGTAGCGCCACATTGGGGTGGCGTAGTTAGTAATGTAGAAATTGGTGGAGAATCAATTGATATGTTGGATGATACTTATATCAGCTTAGAATTCAATACTAATCCAGATATGGGATTATATGATTTGGATGGGGATGGCTACTATAATGATTTACCTAATGGCGATTCGATAGTGGTGAGCTATGATATTGATTATAGTTGCCAAAACAATGAAATGCCAGTCAACTATAGATTACAATCAAGATTTGCTTTTTCTTATAATAATCGTTGTGATTTATTAATTTATTCTCAAGGTCAGAATGTTGGTGATAATGGCCATTTCTTTGAGCATGATTACTCTGTAGGAGTAGGGCCTTCGGATATGTGGATTGATGAGCCAGAGACTTTTATTTTTTCTGCTTCATCTAGAGATGATTTTGTGTGTGAGAATGATCTAGGTGAGTTAGTTTTATATGTAGGTCCAGGGATTAATATTTCGGAAGAAACTCCATCCGCCTATTTGTCAAATGGAGTTACTTTTGAAACGATAGAAGAAGAAGGAACCATCAGAGTAAAAGGGATTGAAGGAGAGAAGATGGATAGTGTTCATATAGATTTAGTATTGACTTGTGCAGACGATTTGCCAGGAAGTACTGCTATTGATTGGGAGTATTTATATGAGTGTGAAACAGATTGTGATTGTGCGGAAATATATGGGGAAGGAAGAATTGACGTTTACTTACACGATATGGAATGTTATCCTGAGGAAGCGGCTACATTTACAGGCTTATTAGTGCTTAATATGGAAGCTAAACGAACAACTTTAGGTTGGACAGATCATACGCTTACAGAAAAGATAGACCCTACATCGGCAGGTCTTAGATTAGATAGAGCCATGCCGTGTGATAGTATTAAAATTACCTCAGATTTGAAAGTAGGTCCTGGAGGTGATTTAGATAATGCAACGATCAAAATTAGCCATGTTTCTCCTTTAGAGGAACAAATAGTACTTGATTGGTCTGCTGCAACGATAGATTTCAAAGATATAGAGACAGGAGACGAGTACACTTGTGTCGTGACAGAAGATGCTTTGTCCTGGGATCTGCAAAGTGGAATATGGTACTTATCAATTGAGCTGACTTCTATGTTGGGAGATTGTTTCCCGGAAGAAGTATTAAGCCCAAATGATGAATTGCGTTTTGAAGGTGATTTTGTGGTATTAGATTCTCCTTTAATGCCGACAGACTTCTATTTTGATGTGAGTCCATTTAGGCTATATGGTTATTATCATGATGATGAAGCGGACTTAGATATTGAAACGAGTGTTGGATACAGGATATTTGTGTTTGATTATGACAAGGAGACGAATGTAACCAACTTTGGTTTACAGACCTGTCAAGAAAATGAAAAATTCAATAGTTTGAGTTTATACATTCCTACCTTTGATCGAATTTTTCCGAATGAGGTAAGGCCCTATTTTCATGTTGACTCAATAGCAGTGGTATTGGATAATGATATCGAATACATTGATGAGTCTGCTCGTTTTTATTTAGATTATGATGGCACTTTTCAGGATATTGATAATCCTATCATTAGCTCTTTTAATGGAGAACAAGATCAGCTCTTGTTTGTGAATGATGATAGTTGGTTAATCAATGACTTCGAAAATGCTTTAGAGATTGTATATGGCCGCTCTTTGAGCCTTTATTTACAAATGGGGGTAGAGTGTGTAGATAATCCATTACCTACTCAATTTATCTATTACATAACAGATCGTTATTATGCTGGCGAAGGCGCTTGCGAGGAGCCACAAATGATGATTCAAGCCTTGAATACTAATTATATTGGGACTCCAGATCCAACGGCTTTATTAGCGAATACTTATATTGAAGGCTTAGAAAATCAACATGAAATAGTCGTTAGTTATTGTAATGAAGGACAAGGAGTAAGCACCAATAGCTTCTTAATTTTGGACACACAAAGTGAAGAGGTCGAAATCGTTGCAAGTGATATCGGAGTGTTAAACGATTTCAATGGTACTCAAAAAATACTATATCTTGATGATGTAGGAATTAATACTTGTATTACTCCTACACTTACTTTTGAATACAGCACTTGTGAGCTAATTGATATTGAGGTAATAACAGGATGGGATTGTGAAAGCTATCCTGAAGTAGGAGAGTTTAGCTTGTGTGGCGTCGAGCAAAATTATATAGAAGTAGATCCCAAGCCTTCAGAAGTTCAATTGGACATCAATGGCCCATTAGAAGCAGTAGCACTATGTGATACAATCTTGTATGAATTCACTATTAATAGTGCTCAATTAGCTAATATCACTAACCCAATATTAAGTATAGACTTACCTGTTTTAGGCGGTCTATCTTTAGCAACAAACCCATTAATAGAATATCCTTTAGGAAGTACTGATAGGACTTTTACCCCTATCATAGAAAACAATACGATAATTATTGACTTAGGTATTGCTGATGCAGCGAATGAACCAGTAGGAGGGATTGCAGAAGATGGTATAAAAGGAGTGGGAACAGGCAGCGTAGAAGAACGGAAAGCCGTCATCAAATTGCCATTTATTACAACTTGCGATTTTATTTCGGGTTCCCGTATTCAAGTAAATATCAGTGCGGATCGTCCTTGTGGTGGAGAAGCTATTGGTAGCGGTATAACCACTAATTTAGAAGCCTTGACTATCATAGGCGCTGCACCAGAATACTCTACTATTACAAGCTTAGGCTTAGGTAGTATCAATAGTTGTGATAATTCTGTTAAGGTTGATGTTAATATTTATAATGATGGCCCATTGGATTTCGGAGAAGGAGACCAGTGCCTAATTGTTTTGACAGAAGGTATGGAATATCTCGAAAATTCTACTTTCTCTATTGGTAATATAGTAGCCGAGCCCGAAGTCATAGAAAATAACGGCCTTATTAAGTTATTATTCGATTTGCCAATAGGTGTGGAAGAAGGAGAAGAAGTCGATTTTAGTATGGGCTTAATAGTAGATGATGCTTCTTTCTGTGATGGAGCTAATATAGAATTACTCGCCCAAACAGTCCAGTATTTTAATCTAAGCTGTGTTGCTGATGAGGAAGAATGTAATGTCTCCACTCGTACCAGCCAAAGCGATATTAATATGTCTGTGGAACTAAATAGCGCAAGTCTTAGTATTGCACCACAAGATATGCTGATTCAGTGTGCTGGCAATAATTGGTTGTTAGGGGTGCAATTTGATATTACCAACGAAAGCGATTGGGCATATACAGCTGATGAAATAGCAGTAGAATTACATATTGATGTGAATGAAAATGGCAGCTTAGATGAGGAAGATGTTTTCATAGATTCATTGCCATTTAGCGATGTACTACAATCCAATGAATCTACTACCATAGGAGAGGTATTAGTGACAGATGAGTTCATAGAGTATCCTGTTTTGTTTACTTTAGATGAAGCCACTAATTGTGAGTTGTGCAATAATCCCATAGCTAGCTTTACGCAAGTAGTCAATAGTAGCTCAGTAAGTAATATAGGCGGTACCGTTTGGAACGACTTTAACGGCAATGGTATTAATGATGAAAATGGAGTGATTAATGATTTTGCACTCAGCATTGATATCTATGATGAAAACAACGAGCTCATCACTACAGAAGAAAGTGATGGCGAGGGCAACTTCAATTTTAGTAGCTTGCCAGGTGGGACTTATACCGTCATATTGGATGAAGAAAGCTTGCCAAATGGCACCCTAATGACGACAGTTAACACTTATATTATTCAAGTAGACGGTTGTAATGAATTTGAAGAAGTGGCTTTTGGTTTAGCCAATTGTGAATTAGAAGCAGCTGAAGTATACCTTCAGTGTGAGGAAGATAAGGAAGATTATTACGCCTATTTTGTTTTAGAAAATGGAGTGCCTCCTTATCAAATAGAAGGAACTATAGAAGGCGAAACCTCTGATTTTGTGATCACCATCGGTCCTTTCCAAACGGGTACCACTTTTGACTTAGCGGTCACGGATGCCAACGGTTGTAGCTTCACTTATTCCGATGAATTAGACTGTGTCGGTACACTTCCTGTTGAGTTGATTGCCTTCACAGCCAAAGCAGTAGGCGAAATAAATCATCTTCAGTGGTTCGTTGCTTCTGAGATAGAAGCTGATTTCTACACCTTAGAACGCTCTACTGATGGCGTGTATTTTGAAACAATTACGAACATAGCAGCCAAAGGAAATGAGATTCTAAACGAGTACGACTATAAAGATGACGAGTATCTTTCAGCGATTAGCTATTATCGTCTTTTACAAACAGATCAAGATGGTCAAGTGAATGATTTAGGAGTCAAAAGTATAGAAAGAAAAGTGGCTGATTTAGAAGTGGTCAATATTTATCCTGTGCCAGCTAATGATATTGTAAACGTAGTCGTTCAAACTGAAATTGATGCTAATATTCAAATTGATTTATACAGCATAGATGGTCGTTTAGTTAAACAATCTAATGTGCTTGCTAACTCAATGAGCCTAACTCACTCAATGGATATAAGTAATATAAACGCAGGCGTCTATTTGATGCAAGTCCAACAAGCGAATCAAGTAATTACTCAAAAAATAATTATAGAGTAAGATTTTTTTGGGGCTTCCCACTGCGCTTGCAAAGGCGAGTGCGTAGCACGAGCAAAATATTTATCATTCTTCATTATGCATTTATCATTACAAGCAAAGCGCAGTCGTCGGGCTGTCCGTTCTTATGCACCTATGTTACTCCTACTACGCTAAGTGTTGCTTGTCTGCTAAAGCCAGCCTTCGCATCACTAAGCTACGTAAGTCGTAACATAAACGGTGCATACCACTTCCATCCCTAAGCCTGTCCTCCCTCGGGGGAGGTGTCCGAAGGGCGGAGGGGGAATAACGTTTAAACTGAATAAAGTTGGAACGTTGGAACCGATGATTTTTAAAAAAGGCTCATTCGGGAGAAAAAAATTTAAAACAAAAAAAGGCCCTGATGAATTTTCATCAGGGCCTTTTTTTTTAAACTGTAGTTTTCTACGATCTTGTATTCAACCACTTATTACTTAGTCTCCATAATAGTTTTCGTATACGTAACTCCGTCAATAGATAACTGTACAATATACATACCTTCAGGGAAACCATTTTGAACCGCACCAAAGCTGTATTGGTATTGGCCATTAGCTTGAGGACCGTCTACCAAAGTGGCTACTTTTTTACCTAATATATTATATACATCCAAGCTTACATTTGCTTGCTCTGGAAGGATATATTGGATTTGAGTGGCACCAGCATAAGGATTAGGATAAACAGCCCATATGGCTTGAGGATTAGTTCTTTCTACATCTACTGGTTCTGTAGTAGGTAATTCGCTAATATCGCCAACGAGGTATTGTACGAATACGCCCATCATTTCATCATTAGTAGATAATCCGAAACCTACATTAGAATTACTTGTATTCAAGTAAGAAGCTTCATGTATCAAGCCATCAGAATGTTTGAATGCTAAGAAAGAGTTATTAAAGTAACGATAGAAAGGTTCAGCATAATCGTAACCCACTCCTTGAATTTCTGTTTCTACTCCATTAGCATCATAAAGATAAGAGCTGGTTCCTTCAAAGATTTGTTCGCCTTTAGAACCATCATTATTTCTTAAAAATATGTCATAATCTGTACCGTATTTATGAGTATGTGGCCCAATTGCCCATAAATGGATCGTATCATTGCCACCAGCACCCATAAAGTCATTATTAATGACATCTTCTAAAGTAGTCGGTTCTCCTGGCGGAATCGCTTGGCCACCAATAAAGATAGGTGTCGTGAAGTCTTCATTCAAGATGAAGTTAGAACGCATTTCTTTAACGGCTGTTCCTACAGGCTGTGTGTATACATTGATGTATATGTCAGCTGGTAAGATGTAATTAGCATGATAATTATCAATATGATAATTAAATTGTAATATGGCATCTTCTGGCCAGAAATAAGCTGTTCCTTCAGGTAGATCAAATATCCTTGAACTTTCCCATCCACCGACCATTGGATAATTACCTACTGGCTGGAAAGCTTGGAAGGTTGGTAATCCTTGATTGGTTACTACTTGGAAGCCTTCAGGATCACCATCCGCTTCACTTTGATTAGGATAAGAGAATAGTAGGAAGTGATGAGACTCTTCATTCATAAATACTTCTATAGCATGAATCTCTGTATCAGCCTCTAATTCTAAATCGTATTTGTATAAATACTCATCTTCTTCTTCCGGCTCTAAGAATAATGTACCCATTCTAAGTTGGAAGCCTTCGTCTGGAGCTGGAGCGGCTGGTTTTTCCATTTTTGGTAAATAATCTACATTAGGTGTTCCTGCTGCAGCAATATCATAGTAATCTTCTATAGTAGATAAAGAAGAACCACTACCAGCACCATCATCTTCATTCGCACCATAAGTAATCCACTGGCGGATGAATTCTGTTTCGGCAGTTGTTAGCGGGCCATTAGGGGCGCCATAAGGAGGCATTGTTTCACCAGCTTGGCTATCTAACATGCTTTCTTCATACAAGCCACTATTAATTTTGTGGAATAAGTAGCTTCTATCAGGGTAGCCTCTATCGATCATTTTTAAGCCTTGTTGATTAGCGAAAGGATTGGAGACATCCCCTTCAACCAAAAGATCGTAAAGATCACCTTCGTCTAAGTCTAACACAAGGCTACCTGCTGCATTAGAGGAGTTGTGACAAGGCATACACTTGTTTTGAATGATAGAGTGTACTTGTTGATAATGCGATTGAGCTTCTACACTGGTGTAGGAAAACAGTATCAACATACTCATCATTGAAAATAGTAAAGTTCTTTTACTCATTGATTTATTGTTTGTTTGAGATTTAAAATTTCTATTTTACTGGCTTAGGGATGGCAGCGGTATGTGGCGTTATGAGGAGGCTTACGTAGCTTAGCTGGACGTAGGCTGGCCTGAAAGGCAGACAAGTACAGCTTAGCGAAGTAGCCTCGGAATAGCCGCATAATAGCGAACAGCCCGACCCTTCCTTTTTTCATTTAGACGAGTTTACCTAAGTTAAACCCCTATGGTTGAATGAAAAAAGGAAGGGGAAGCCCCTTAAAAAAATGTTATAACTAGCTATTAATATAAGGTATTTGTTAGCGAATGACAATAGACAAATGTTAAATAAGGCTGTGATGTTGTAGAGACTGCAAAAAAAAACGGAAGCTAATGCCTCCGTATGCTTTTATTTGATAAAATCTCTTAGTTCTTGTATGCTTTCTGGGGTTGACCAGTCTTTAAATCCTGTATGTTGGTGTACGACTTTCCCTTTTTTGTTAATAATATAGGTTTGTGGAATCGTAAATACGCCTAAAAGTTTGATGTTTTTGAGCACTTGTAGGTAGGTAAATTCATAATTATGTCTTTTTTGAAAATTTTGTATTCGCTCCATTGGTTCTTCTGATACGACTACAAATTCGAGTCCTTCTTTTTCGAGTATTTGGCGGGCTTTTTCCATGGACGGCATTTCTTTGACGCATGGCGCGCACCAGCTTGCCCAAAAGTTCAGAAATACAGCTTTATTATCGTAGGTATTTTTGTCAACAGCTTTTCCTTGCATCGTAAGTAGGTCAAGCTTATTGATTTTCATTGTTTTCTTATTGCAAGCTCCTAAAAGTACGAGTGTGAGGAGGCTTAGGATTAGCAGGTATAAAATATTTTTTATCATCTTGATTGGTTTGATGCAAGTCTAATGTGCTTAGGACTTAGATATTGTTCTTTATCTGACAGTTTAGTTAGGTTTCGTTCAATTTCTGCGCCATTTTCATTGTTTTGGTATTCCTTATATCCTGAATGACCAGCAGTGTTACATTAATAAAGAACAAAGAACCGATCTTATCGGTTTCAATTAAATCGCTCATCATCAAATTAATCATGATGATATATAGGGAGAGTAATACAGCCATCATATAATCTCTTTCAAATCCTTCTGGAGTTTGGAAGTAGATGCGTTCTCCTATGATAAAGATAGCAATACAGAAGCCCCCAAATATAAATAGGCCAATGATCCCTTGTTCGGCCAGCACCATTAGAAAGTAATTATGGGTAGTAGATTTTTCAGGATTATCGCTCACATAAGTCTCAAAATCCGAAACGGTATATTGTTTATAGTGGAAGTAAAAGTTGGAAGGTCCAAAGCCTGTAAGCCAGCGATCTCCTGACATTCTAACAGCGGCTACCCAACGGTGTACTCTTTCCATGAAAGAGACGTCTTCTCCTTGAAGAGTGGCAGTTAGGTGGTCTTCAAAGTCGGTGTGATAAATCGTTTTTTCAAAGTTAGGGGCAAATTTTAGGTAGTTATTATCTATGGCTGAGGAAGCCACAAAGAATATCAGAATTGATAAAGCCGCTCCAACAGCCAATTTAGTCAAGCGGAATTTGAACATATAATAACCAATAGGGATCAGCAGAAGTGCTCCCATGGCTGTACGAGTATAGGAGAAAAATATCCCTGCCACAAAGGCAATGATGCCTAAATCAATAATTGCTTTAATCAAACCACCGCTTCTATACCATTTGCGCGCGGCTATTAAGAAAGGAAAGAAAACGACCAGCATCACAGCATAATCTACGTGATTTCTAAAGAATGGTCCCATTGTTTTGTTGACATCCTCAAAGCTGAATCCTAAGGCTGCATGACGCAAGAGGGTTTGTAGGCATACGAATGTTAAGGGGATAAACAGGCACCAAAATAAGATTTTTTGGTCTTCGAATTTTTGAACGATTATCCGAGTCATGAATACGAAGGCTGCTAAATACCATATTTTCGCTAAGAAAAACTTAATGGAGTAAATGGGTATACTTGCAAATATGGTGGCGATACCTATCCAAATGATATGCAAAAGGAGCCAAACGATGATTGGATGGTCTAGGAAAGGTCGATCTACTTTCTTATTAATCGTACTAAGCGAGTAAAAGAACCAGACTAACATTAGACCAATCATGAGTGGCTCGGAGGGAAGGTTCGTACCAAAGCCTCCAGGCAGTGTGATTTCTGCTGATAAGGGCAGCATAGCGATTAATAGATAATATATTTTGCTGAAATCTAATACAGCTACATAGGCAATCGCCACACCAAAAGGCACTGCAAAGAGGAGTGGATTATCGAGCCACCAACCGCCGAAGAGTGTTCCCAAGGTGATGAGTGCAAAACTCAATACCGTGATGGGCGTAAATGATTTGTGTATAGCTGTATTCAATTAGCTTTTTTTAAAATAATATTATCAGAGTCCATCTCTTGGATTAGTAGGTGTTGATCAGGATCAGCTGTTTTATGAAGGCTTCCATCTGCTTGAATGATGTGAGCTTCGTAGCCATATTTTAGCAGTTGTTTGATGCTTTCTTGATGTGCTTTATTAGCTCTTTTGCCCCCTAAATACTCCATGGCTAATATAGGAGATGCTGCTTGTAGCAATTCACTTAATCCGTTAATTACTTTGTCTTCTGCCCCCTCCACATCAATTTTGATAATGTGTGGTAGGAAGTTATGTTCCTGAGTGAAACTATCTAAGCGCTTACTAGGCACCTTGACCTCCTTGGGTTGATTCTTTTGATACCACTTTTCTTTTTCGAATTGTTCTGGATGTATGGTATTATACTCAGAGAAGAGAATCGGAAATTCAAAGAAAGAAATATGACTATTTTCCTCATGAGCGGCCAAATGAAACAGCTCAATATTGTTTTGACTTTTTAGGTTTTTTTGAAGTATTTGATAAATCGCTTCTGAAGCTTCTATACTCATTACCCTTCCATCTTTGCCACATAGATGAGCTGCTAAAAGGGAATAAAACCCATAGTGTGCGCCTACATCTAAAAAGGAATCACCAGCTTTTAAGTTTTTGATTAAAAAGCGAGTGAGGCGAATTTCGGAATCGTGAGATTTTGCCCCTAAAAGATAGATATCCATGCCTGCGGGTAGCAGTAGTTGCATGGGAGAACCAAAGAAAGTATCTGCGGATACGAGTTTACCTTTCTTATTCAAAGGATAGATCAGCTTTGAAAACAGTTGGCCATTGACATACTTTGCTGGATTATTCAGCAAACGACTCCACTTAGACGCTTTGGCTAAAGTTTCTCTTTTTTGCAGTATGTGAAGTAGTGATTCTTGCATTCCAAAAATGGAAAAAGGCCTAATTAAGCTTGTTCTTGGTTATACTCTCTAAACTTCTCAATCAATACCACTAAAATAGCGCTGATTAATAGCGTTGAGATTAAGAAACTTGCGACAACCATCCAACGAATTGGTTTCGCCTTTCTTAAGGCAGGATAGGCTTCTTCTAAAACGTAAAGCGTTGATACCTTTTGATTGATCGCTGAGTTATATTGATTAGAGATAAGTTGAACGTCATTATACTCATCTACAGCGCTTTCTACGATTTCTCGTAAGAAGCGTGCACTCATGGTATCTTTAGGATTATTGTTGACAAGAGAACGCAGGCTATCATTCAGTTCATTCATTTTAGCCTTTTTCTCAATAACTTCTTTTTTGAATAGTGTATGGAAATCTCGTTGCTTATCAAAGATAATACGTGCATTTATTTCGTCTATCTTGTACATGATATCATTAGCCATTTGGGCAGCTAAGTTTTTGTCTTTATCCATGACAGATATTTCGACAGCTCCATACTCGTTTTTGATTGTTTTGAAGTTGTTTCCTAATTCTAAGCTGACGTAATAAGGGCTTAATGGTTCACTTTGATCAATATCATAGTGTTCATACAATTTATACTTCTCAATCAGATAATTAGATAAATCCGAAGAGCTAGCAATGGAGAAAACCCTATTAATATCAGGTTTGCCACCAAATTGGTAAATAGGCTTTTGTCCTCCTTCTACTTGAAACATGGCATTTCGCTCAAATAAAATAGGATTGGCTACCATAAAGGAAGCTGTCGATTGGTAGTAAACAGGAAGCATATAAGCCATAGTAACTCCTGCAATAGCTGCGATGAAACAAGCGCCTATAATCCACTTTTTCCACTCCCAAAGTATGTTGATCAACTCTATCATTCAAAAATGTTTGTTCAGGGTAAATGCATCTATTATTAAAGATGAGAAAAGCTAATAATAAGTTGTAAGTAATGATTAAAAAAGGTTGGCAAAGTTACAAAAAAAGGGGCAGAATACGCCACTAACAAAAAATGGGAAGCCAAGGCTCCCCATTACGTGGTTGATAATCTGTAGTTAAAGGCTTGCATCCTTTTTTATTTTTTTCCTCCAATCGTTCTTTTACCTCTTGAAGATCCGCTCTTTTTGCTTGTTTTTTTTTCTGTTTTAGTAGGCTTAGATTTACTGGTATCATTTTGCTCATATTGAGCAATGAGTCCTTGGTGTTTCTTTTTGAGTTCTTTTTCGATGGCTTTGTGCTCTGCCTTCATTTGTTCTTGTAAGGCTTTATGCTTTTCCTTAGTCTGGTCTTGAATGATTTGGAAAACCTCTTTCATTTGATCAATAGATTTGATTTGAGTAAAATCAATTTCTTTCAAACTTGTAGGTAGTGGTTTTGCGGAAGTTGTTTTATCTTTCTTTTTGTCTTTTTTAGGGATGATTGTTCTGCCACCTCTTCCTTGACTGACGTCCACACTTTCTGTCTTACTACTTTTAGACTTGATGCTTCTTTTGCCTCTGCCGCTATTTGTATCCGTATCAGTAGGGTTGATTTTCCTTCCTCCTCTGCTGCTTTTGCTGATAGGACTACTGCTGTTTTGTTCAGTGCTTTCAGACTTGATTGTTCTACCTCCTCTACTTTTACTGACAGGCGTTTCTTTTCCGCTATTAATACTTCGTCCTGAATTTCGACTCAAACCTTTCTTACTTTTATTAGAGGATTTGTTGTCTTTTTTTAGTTTATCCTTGGTATTATCAATTAAATCCTCTGCTTTGTCTCGCAGTGAGTTAAGGAAGCTTCTTTTTTCTTTCTTTGGCATACTATCAGGTTTTAATTCAAGAGGCAAATTGAGAAAAAAAAAGCTGAGTTCCTAATAGAATTCGTTTTATTTTCCAACTCTTTGAATATGACGCATTCGTTTGCGCCAGTAAGCTGATTGTTGAATATTGCTAAAGGTAATTCCTTCTGAAGAGGAGGCGTGTATCATGGTGATTTCATTGCCTCTTACATCTGAGATAATACCTACATGAGAGATTACCTTGCCTTCGCTGAAGAATACCAAGTCGCCTGTCTTAGCTTTGCGGAGCTTGACTTTTTTGCCATATCGAGCTTGCTCTCTGGCGGTACGTGGCAAACGAATGCCTGATTTTCCATATACATATTGCGTGAACCCAGAACAATCAAAGCCTTTCCCAGGCTGTTCGCCTCCATAAATGTAGGGAGTACCTAAGTGTTTTTGAGCTTCTCTAATGACACTGTTTTTGGTTTTTTTATTGTAAGAAGGAGAGTAGTCGGGAATATCTGCTTTTGGAGTTGTTTTTCTCTTGGAAAGTTTTTCCTTCTTTTTGGCCGTATTTTTACGAGTATATTCTTTGGCGCGTTCTCTTTCTCTTTTTTCACGAGTGGCACGCTCTTTCTCTCTCTTTTCACGAGTAGCACGTTCTTTTCTCTTTTTTCTATTGAAGACAGAATTGATGGTACGGCCATTTCTTTGGCGATCTTCTTCTTGGAGTCTGGCGCGTTCTCTTTCTATTTGTTTGCGTTCATCCTCTATGGTGCGGCGTTCTTCATAGACGGCGTTTCTATCGTCTTGTACTTTGCGTTCTTGTTGTTGGCGAGTGGCTTCTTGTTCGGCCTCAATTCGTTGGCGTTCTCGGATGACTCTTAGTCTTCTGTCTGCCTCGGCTTGTTTTTTTTGTGCTTTGGCTCTTTGCTTCTGGGCTTTTCGCTCGCTTTTAGAGGAGGATGGATTGTATTGTGCGGCTAGATTAGGTGCACTAAGGATGAATACAAATAAGATAAAGACTGATTGTAGTAACAGTTTTTTCATCGTAGTAAGTTTTCTGATGTTGTTTGTATTCAATTGGGATTTCTTTTGGACTTCAAAATACGACATTTGTTTAATATTTATAGATATTTACGCCATTTTTTAAACGAGTTTTGTCGGCTTAGGGATAGAAACGGTATGTGGCGTTCATGACGTGACTTACGCAGCTTAGGTGGACGTAGGCTGGCCCGCAGGGCAGACAAGTACGCCTTAGCGAAGTAGGAATGGCATAGCCACATAATAGTGGATAGCCCGACCATGCGCCTTCGGCGAATGATAAATGAATAATGATGAACGATGAATTTTTTTTTCGTGATGCGCAATTGCATTACGAACGCATGGGAAGCCCCTTTACTTATTTATTTTACTCCTGACCATATCCAAGAGGCCACGCCATTGTAGAAGTCCTAATAAAAAAGAAAGCAAAACGATGATTCCTCCACCTAATACAGCATTAAAACGCCAGTCTATAGGTATGGATTGGCTGAAGTAAGCGATGCCGAATGCGCTTGTGGTAAAGACAATGACTTTGGCGAAGGTGCCCCAGTGGAAGGGAATTTTGAAAATTTGAAGGATACAGAAGAATTGTATGATGGAGACAAACATCTGAGTAGCTAAAGTGGCTTGTGCTGCCCCTAATGCTCCATAGGTATATATGAGTGATAGGTTGAGACCGATATTGAGTAAGACGCTTAGGAAGGCTACGCTATTGAGCAGGCGCATATTATTATTGGAAGCTAAGAGTGCGCCGAATATATAAACGGAGGAAGCGAATATAAAGGAGAGAATGAGGTAGCCGAATACTTCGCCATAGTAAGGAGTGGCCTCATGATAAAGCCAAGACATTAGCTCTAATCTATAAAACCAGCCAATGGCAGCAGTGGCGGTCGCTAATACGTATAATCCTGCGGTGCTTAACTTGAATAAAGGTGCAATTTTTTCTTTTTGGGCAATGAGTCGAGAAAACATGGGTAGTAGTAAAGTACCAAACAGAAAACCAATCATACTGACTGCATCTAAGATTCGAAAACCTGCGGCATAAATTCCTGCTTGCTGATCGCCATTAGTCAATAATTCTTTGAGCATCACACCATCTACTCGAAAATAAATGCTCATTAATAAGGTGATGAGCGCAAAAGGATAACTTTGCTTGAGTAAGTTGAGCCACATTTTAGGTTGCCAATCTAACTGTATCCCGCCTATTTTTCGCAGCACTAAAAAGCCACTAAAGAGAAAAGTCAACGCGAAGGCGACCGTTTGTGCATAGACGAAATAGAGAATGTTGAAATCGTCTACTAAGCTTCCCCAGAGTAGACTTCCGACAATGAATATCATCAGTAGCTTATCCGTGACAGACACGATGCTATCTTGCTTGAAAAGGTGAAGACCTGCTAAATTAGATCGAAAATATAGGATGAAGGAAAGTAAAACTTGATTCAAAGCCAAGAAGAGTAATAAGTTAATTTGAAAACTATCGTATTCCCTCCACCAAGCGACTGATAGACAAATCCCCATATAAAGCAACGCCAACAAAAATTTTAGAGTCATTAAATTAGGAAAGTAAGACTTAATAATCGTATGTTCCTGCGCAACGGCTCGATTGTTAAAATTATTGATGCCAAAATCTAAGATAACATGGGCGAGATAAGCTAGGTTAAATAAGCCAAAATAAACTCCGTAAGCTTCTTGTCCGACGGTATTTTGCACACTGCGGTCTACTCCAAATATCCAAAAAGGTTTGACTATCAGATTCATAAAAACCAAAAAGGCCAAATTGGATAAAAATATACGATTGGCTGACTGCATGGCATAAAAGTAATACAATAAAATATGACCCCCAAAACCATAGCGATTAACACCCGTTTCCTAATCAAAGGAAAATTAGAAGGCATTGGAAGATTCACTAAAGAATCTCTTCAACGCATTACCCAAAATCACCCCGAACACGATTTTGTCTTTCTATTTGATCGAACTTATGACTCTTCTTACATCTTCGGCCCCAATGTCAAGGGCATGTCTTTAGCGCCGCCCGCTCGCCATCCTTTTCTCTGGTATGCTTGGTTTGAGTATTCGGTGCCTCGCGCCCTGAAGAAGATTCAGCCTGATGTTTTCGTTTCCACCGATGGTTATCTCTCTCTTAAAGCTGATGTCCCATCTGTAGTTGTCCTCCACGACTTAGGATTTGAACATTATCCACATCACGTGCCTAATTTAGTCGGCAAATACTATCGCCACTATACCCCTAAATTTGCCCAAAAAGCCACTCGCATCGCTACCGTTTCAGAATACACTAAACAAGATGTCGCTCAGCGCTATCAAGTTGCTTTAGACAAGATAGATGTCGTTTATAATGGTGGCAGTGAGGAATTTCAGCCTCTTTCAGACACAGCTAAAGAAAAGGTCAAAAAAACATACACTCAGGGCTGCGATTACTTCCTTTTCGTAGGCGCCATTCATCCTCGAAAAAATGTCGGTAATCTCTTCAAAGCCTATGACGCCTTCAGAAAATCAGTAGATACTGACGTCAAGCTCCTAATTGTCGGTCGTAAAGCATGGGATCACAAAGAGATATTCGATATTTACAATCAAATGCAATACAAAGAGGAGGTCATATTTTTAGGCCATATTCAAATAGACGAATTAGCTAAAATTACCGCCGCAGCTTTAGCACAGGTATATGCTTCCCTATTTGAAGGCTTCGGAATCCCCATTTTGGAAGCCATGTGCTGCGATGTACCCGTGATTACCTCCACCGTATCTTCCATGCCCGAAGTAGCAGGAGAGGCAGCGATTTTGGTCAATCCTACGTCTTATGAAGAGATAGCACAAGCCATGCAAGCGATTCATCAAGATCTCGATTTGCGACAAGAGCTCATTCAAAAAGGCCAAAAACAAAGACAAGTCTTCAGTTGGGATAAAACCGCTGATCGTTTCTGGCGTTGTATCGAAAAGGCCCTAATGAAAAATTAGGATGGAAATAAGTATCTTGTAAGGGATTTGTAATTTTTGGTGTATTAGTGTACTGGTATATTAGTAAATTCGTACAGGCTATCTATATTGATGAATAGTTTAATGAATGACTAATTAACCTAATTAATATTTAGCTAATATACAAATTTGGGGCTTCCTACTGCGCACACAAAGGCAAGTGCGTAGCACGAGCCAAAAATTATGCATTCATCATTATGCATTTATCATTGCAAGCGAAGCGCAGCAGTCGGGCTGTCCGCTCTTATGCACCTATGCTGCTCCTACTACGCTAAGGTCTGTTTGTCTGCCCTTCGGGCCAGCCATCACATACCTAAGCTCCGTAAGTCGCCGTATGAACGGTGCATACCGCTCCCATCCCTAAGCCGAAACAACAATACCCCTATATAAACCGTTAGAAAATAGCGTATCATGCTAAATTAATCAGTACATGAAAACACTAATCAATATAATAGCCCTATTGCTGCTCTTCGCACTTTTTTATCAAGAAGTCGGAGCAACACACAATAGAGCAGGCGAAATCACCTATGTTCATGCGCCCCTGGATGGCAAACCCTATCGCTATGAATTTACTGTCGTGACTTATACCAAGACAGGTGGGATTAGCGATAGTGCAGATCGTGATAGCTTACGTGTTGAATGGGGGGATGGCACCAGCTCCATGTTACCTCGTACCAATGGAGCAATTTCACAAGGACAATATCAAGGAGAATTTCTCGAAAATGACATTAAAAAGAACGAGTATAAAGGCACACATACTTACTCTAATTTCTTCTTCTTTTATGTAGTTTCTATGGAAGATCCCAACCGGATTGACGAAGTAGTTAATATCAATTTTTCGGAATCGGTAGATATTCCCTTCTTTATACAGGATACTTTATTCCTGCTTGACCCCCAATTCTTCGGTTATAATAATTCTCCCGTCCTCTATCAACCGCCTATAGATTATGCCAATGTGGGTTATCCCTTTGTACACAATCCCAATGCTTTTGATGTGGATGGAGATAGCCTCTATTTTGAGTTGATTCCACCATTAGAAGGGATTGGCGTACCAGTTCCCAACTATCAATATCCAGACGAAATTGTTAATACGGCCGCCAATAATATGACCCTTAATTCAAGCACAGGAGAATTTATTTGGGATGCGCCTCAGCAAGAAGGTATTTATAATATTGCCTTCCTCATCAGAGAGTTTCGTAATGGGGTACAAATAGGCAATATCATTCGGGATATGCAAGTCATAGTAGAGGATCTCAATAATGAGCCTCCCGAAATAATGGCGCTAAATGATACCTGTGTTTACATAGGAGAAAGTTTAGAAATAGTAGTAACAGCCACTGATCCGAATGAGGATCAAACCGTCACTCTATCCGCCTTTGGAGGGCCGTTTGAAATTGTAGATCCAGCGACTTTTACGCCTTTAGTAGAAAATGGAAATTTTGCCGAATGGCTATTCAATTGGGATACTAATTGTAACCATATCTTTAGTGATGAATATACTATCGTATTCAAAGCTTCTGATGATTTTGTGCATAATGGAGAACCCACTCCTCTCGTAGATTTGGAGACCTGGCAGGTATCAGTAGTACCACCACCTCCCGCCGATTTATTGGCTCAAATTATACCAGAAGGGGTGCAGATAGATTGGGCCAGTCCATATATTTGTGAGGATACAGATAAGTTTTTAGGTTTCTCTATATGGAGAGCCGTTGGTTGTGACGAAGAAGTCTTTGATAATTGTGAACGTGGGCTGAATGGTACTAATTACGTCAAGTTAGCACAGGGTGTTAAAGAATATACTTTCTTGGATGAGACAGCTGTTAGAGGGTTGACTTACTCTTATCGAGTCGTAGCGGAATTTTCAGATGTCTTGACAGAAAATGCGTTCCCAATCAATTTAGTGGCAAGTCAGCCATCAGAAAATATTTGTGTAGAATTGCCAAGGGATGCACCCATCATTACAAATGTGAGTATCGAAGAAACAGATATGAATGGGCAAGTCTTCATTGCTTGGGTGAAACCAGATGCGGAAGCATTAGACACCATAGCTAATCCAGGTCCTTATAAATACGAGTTAAAAAGAGAAGATGCGAATGGTTTCAATACCATCCAAACCTTCAATTATAATAGCTTTGGAGAAACCCATGAGACAGAATGGCAGGATACCAATATTAATACCGTTGATCAGCCGTGGAATTACAAATTGAGTTTTTATAGCCAAAATGATATTCGTATTGATGATACAGAGGAGGCGAGTTCTCCATTCCTAAGCATCACGCCAACGGATAATCAACTCAATTTAAGCGTGGAGGCCATTGTTCCTTGGTTAAACTATGAATACAAGTTCTATCGCTATAATAATGCGACTGCTTCCTATGAATTTTTGACAAATACAGCGGAGCCTTACTATGAAGATGTAGACTTGATTAATGGGAAGTCTTACTGTTATTATGTGGAGTGTATTGGCACATATGGTAGCGATGAAGAGGAGATACCAGACCCACTCATTAATCTATCACAAGAGCTATGTGATGAGCCAATAGACACAGAAGCGCCATGTCCTCCAACATTAGTCGTTGGCAATGATTGCGATATAGAAGGGGAGGAGTGGGAAGAAGAAGAGTATACTAATGACTTAAGCTGGAATAATCCAAATGATGATTGTGCGGATGATGTGATTGGTTATTATATTTATTATGGCTTTTCTGATGCGGAAAATTACAGTTTGATTGATTCTACCTTTGATGCGACGAATACTAGTTATGAACATCTTTTGGAAGGAACCCTATCTGGCTGCTATGCAGTGACAGCAATTGACTCTTTTTATAACGAAAGTGTTTATAGTAATATCGTTTGTAAAGAGAATTGTCCTAAATTTGAGTTGCCTAATGTGTTTACTCCTAATGCTGATAATCAGAATGATTTATTTGTACCTTTGAGGGGTAACCGTTTTGTGAGTACGATTAAGATGGAGATATTTAGTCGTTGGGGAGAGTTGGTTTATGAAACCAATGATCCGTACATCAATTGGGATGGAAGACATATGAATGGCAATGAAGTAGCCGAAGGCGTCTATTACTATACTTGCGATGTGTTTGAACGTAATAGTGCAGGCCAAGAAATCCGCTTTGACCGTCTGAGTGGTTACATACAATTAATGAGATAAGTAATGTTTACAGGAATAATAGAAACGATAGGAGAGTTAGTAAAGATGGAGAAAGAGGCGGAGAATATCCATTTGAGTATCCGATCAACTATCACTTCTGAATTAAAGATAGACCAGAGTGTAGCCCATAATGGCGTATGCTTAACAGTTGTTAAGATAGAGGGTGATGTGTATACCGTAACAGCTATTAAAGAGACCATATTAAAATCTAATTTTCAGTTTTTGAAAGAGGGAGATTGGATTAATTTGGAGCGTTGCATGACGGCTAATCATCGAGTAGATGGGCACTTTGTACAAGGGCATGTTGACCAGACTGCTGTTTGTCAATCAGTGAAAGAAGCAGGAGGGAGTTGGTATTTTACCTTTGAGTATGAAAGTGAGGATAATGTATTGGTGGAGAAAGGTTCTGCTTGTGTGAATGGAGTGAGTTTGACTTTAGTAGATGTCAGTGAGCGTCAGTTTTCAGTGGCCATTATTCCTTACACTTACGAGCATACTAACTTCCATAAGATAGTACCAGGGACGGTCGTTAATTTGGAGTTTGATATAATTGGAAAATATATCACTGCTCTGTTCAAAAAGTATATACCAACATCAAAATGATGCTATCATTTACAAATTACATAAAAAAAGGGGCTGACATTTTTATGTCAGCCCCTTTTTTGTTTATGAATGCTTTATTTAGCCATTCATGGATATCAAGAACTCATCATTTGAGCGAGTACCTTTCATTTGTTGCATCAAGAATTGCATTGCTTCTTCGGTATTCATATCGGCTAGGTGGTTACGAAGTATCCACATACGTTGTAGAACATCCTTATCGTAGAGTAAGTCTTCACGTCTTGTACTTGAAGCAGTAACATCTACGGCAGGGAAGATACGTTTATTAGCGAGTTTTCTATCTAATTGGAGTTCCATATTACCTGTACCTTTGAATTCCTCAAAGATGACTTCATCCATTCTTGAGCCTGTATCGATTAAGGCCGTTGCTAAGATCGTTAAGGAGCCACCATGTTCTATATTTCTGGCAGCACCAAAGAACTTCTTAGGCTTGTGTAAGGCGCTTGATTCGACACCACCTGATAGTACCTTACCAGAGGCAGGCACGACAGTGTTGTGGGCTCTTGCCAAACGAGTGATAGAATCCAGTAAGATCATTACATCATTCCCACATTCTACTAATCTTTTTGCTTTTTCCAATACTATGCTTGCTACTTTTACGTGTCTTTCGGCTGGTTCGTCGAAAGTGGAGGCTACTACTTCAGCGTCTACACTACGTTCCATGTCTGTTACTTCCTCTGGACGCTCATCAATCAATAAGATGATCAAATAAACTTCGGGGTGGTTTTTAGCGACAGCATTAGCGACCATTTTTAGTAAGTGTGTCTTACCTGTTTTGGGTTGTGCTACGATTAGTCCACGTTGTCCTTTACCAATAGGGGTGAATAGGTCGACGATACGCATAGATGTTTCGTCGGGTTCTTTTGCTAAAGTCAGTTTTTCGTCAGGGAAGAGAGGTGTTAGGTAGTCAAAAGGAATTCGATCTCTTACACGACTGGCAGTGGTGCCATTGATTTCGTTTACCTTAAGTAGTGCGAAATATTTCTCGCCTTCTTTGGGTGGTCTGATAGTTCCTAATACGGTATCACCTGTTTTGAGATCAAAAAGTTTGATCTGTGAAGGGGAGACGTAAATATCATCAGGAGAGGTCAGGTAATTATAGTCAGAAGATCTAAGGAAGCCGTAGCCATCAGACATTATTTCTAAAACACCTTCTCCCTCAATAATGCCATCGATTTCGATATTGAATTTTTCTTTATATCGAGTACGTGCTTGAGGAGGCATTGGTGTTTCGTCTTTTTCTAGCATTGCTGCTTCTGGATCAATAGGCATCTCCGTTTCTTCCATTACGAATTCTTCCTCTTGATCGTCAGGTTCTTCTTCGACTATAGGAGCTTCTTCTTCTACCTCTTTAACTATTTTTTTACGAGTTCTTTTTTTCTTCGGTTTTTCTTCTTCGCCTTCTTGACTTTTTTTAGACGATTTTTTAACCTTCTTGACTTTTTTGGTTTTAGAAGTGCTTTTCTTCTTTTTAGGTTTTTCTTCTACTTTTTCCTCTTCCGAAGTGGTGGGTTGTGTATCAAGAATTTTGAAGATGAGTTCTTGTTTGGTGAGATTTTTATAAGAATCGATAGATAGAGACTCTGCAATATCTTTCAATTCAGCCAACAACATATCGTTGAGCTGCAAAATATCGTACATAGTAATTTTGATTAAATGATTATCCACTCGACCATAATTAGCGGTCGTTAAGTGACAAAATATCCTTAAAGTTGTATGGAATTATAAATAGAGTGGTGAAATTTTGTGGGGAAACAGAGCATTTGCCCTGTTTGTTCTGCAAATTTACATTAATATTATGGAATAGACAAATTATTTTATTTTTGGCTTAGGGATGGAAGCGGTATGTGGCGTTTATGCGCTGGCTTACGGAACTTAGCTGGGCGCAGGCTGGCCTGAAAGGCAGACAAGCACAGCTTAGTGAAGTAGACAGTGCATAGCCGCATAAGAGCGGACAGCCCGACCAGATTTTATTTTGGCAATCGTTGGGCCGACACATGGGTACGGCCCCTACATAACGATTGCCAAAATAAAATCTGGGAAGCCCCAAATTATTTAGATAAATGGTAAATTAGACGGCCTAAAGCTGCTTTCTATTGTAAAAAATCAACTTTTTTTAAAGATTTTGTGAATAGCTAATTTATAGAATGTTATCTTTGATTGTATTATATGGTGTCCCCCTTTAATAAATTGATCCCCAACTATATTATCTCTATTTATAGAATTAATTGAAATGTACAAATATCCTAAACGTGACTGATTTGTGATGGAACAGTTTAAATAGGGTATAGTCGTATTCTTTATTTATGTAATGATTCTTAAATTTAGATATTGTGATGGAATTTTTAAAAACGTATAGCCCTCTCTTTCTAATTGTATTATTAGCCGGGATGTTTTATAAGGATGTATATCCCAAATTGCCTAAGTTAAAATTAGAGAAGGCGAGTCGTTATGATCGGAATGGTGCTAGTTCGCGTGGTTTTTATGATCGATCTTGGACTGGCTGTAAAAATTGTGATGATTATAGGGTGAGGAGAAAACCCGTAACTAACAGCACTACTACAAGCAATAATAATAAAGATGTTGGGCCTAAGCCACCTACTTCGGCTGCGGCGCGTCGTTATGCGAGTATGGGAGAGAGTGTTGCTTATAAGTATTGTCTTTGTTGTAAGAAGAAGGGCAAAAAGGCGGATAGGTGTAAAAAGGCGATTAAGAATAAGTTGAAGTGTAGGAAGAGAGAGATCAGAGAGACCTATTATCAAGATGTATTTATGGGGGCTTTCGAAGATAGAATAAAGGCATGTGAATAATTTTGGCCTGCTTTTAGTCAGTTAATGTTAGCTAGTTAACTCAAAAATGTTAAAAAAGGATTTTTTATGAAAAAATGGCTGCCATTATTTATAATAAGCACAATCATTCTTAGTTTTGTGGGCTGTATTTATCCAGGTCATTCTAATAAGGAGGTGGACACAGGCGAACAGTTTTATGATGGGCGTCTGGTACGTACTATTGGGGATTATGGTAGGCCGTCTACTTATCGTGCTAAGAGTGAAAAGATGAATCGTTCGGAGGAAGAATCATCAGTGGAGGATCGTTATAGACGAGATCGTTCGGGCTATGGTGGTGGAGAGTCGAGCTATGTGGAGGATCGTGAAGAGGAGTATAATCGCTATGAGCGGGATCGTTCGCATTATGAGGGGAATTCGACCTATATTTCTGGAGATAGTCGGGAGGAGCAAGAAGAGGATTGTAGGAAGACTAAGCGCAAGAAGGCCAAGAAAGAAAGATCAGAAAAGAATCGTAGTAGTAAGAGTGAGTACGGTAGTTATGATGAGTACAAGGCTGCTCAAAGGGCTCGTAAATCTGATAATTCTTCCAGTCGTAAAGAGCGAGATCGTTCGGGTGGGGCTTATTATTATGAAGAGGAAAGTCGCTCTAATGATTATTATGTAGATAGAAGTCTTTCTGATGATTACTATGCAGATAGTGGAAGGGGTGATTCTTATGGAAGCTATGGTTATCAGCCATCTCGATATTCAGCGGATAATGGAGATAGTAGGAGAGATAGAGGAGCGGAGCGTTTCGAGTACGATGATAAGATGGAGAGCTTAGACAAAAAAATGGACAAGACGAGAACAGAAGGAGAGCGTAAATTACAGCGTCGTGCGACGATGTTAGCCGATAGATATTGCTCTTGTGATCGCAAAAGAAAAGAAAGTAATGTTATTAAATGTCAAGACACCATCTTAGATGAAGTATATCGAATCAGTGATGGTATTAGGGATCAGTTCTTCCGAGCAGCTTTTAATGGGATGTTTAAGAAGGCGGTTTTGGATTGTTAAAAATGTGTTAATGAATAGATTTTTTGTTTATTTGGTTTTTAGCTGCTTAATAAGCAGCTTCCTTTTTTCTGCTTGTACGGATAATACTACTACTAAAACAGTAAATACAAGCGATAAGAAAAAGACATCTACTCAAACTAAGTCTACTGTTAAGCTGGATACAGATAAGGATAAGGCTAGTTATGGGGTGGGGGTATCAATAGGACGTAGAGTAAGCAGTACTCCCTATCTTGAATTCTTAGATGTTGATATTATAATGGAAGGAATAAGGGATATTGTTTCTAACAGTAAAGTGTTGATTACAGACACCGAATATTTAGCTGCAATGAATTCTTATACAGAGCAAGTAAAGGCGGAAATAAAGGTTAATAATATACAAGCAAGTGCTGATTTTTTTGCTCAAAATAAAAATAGAAAAGGTATTACAACTCTATCTAATGGATTGCAGTATGAAGTTCTTCAAAAAGGTGAAGGGGCTAAACCAACATCAGAGGATAAAGTGCTAATGCACAATATTACCAAAAACTTAGAGGGTGAAACACTTTATAGTACATATGATAAGAATCCTCAAGTTTTATATTTAAATAAAACTATCCCAGCATTTCAACAAGCATTATTAATGATGTCTCCTAAATCAAGATATCGTATATATGTTCCTTATGATCTAGCTTATGGAGAAAAAGGATACCATCAAATAGAACCTTATGAAGCAGTAATTTTTGAATTAGAATTATTGTCTATTAACTAAGGCAATTCATCTTATTTCTCATTTCTTTATTTATGGCGTGCCCCTTCGGGTCGGGCTGTCCGCTCTCATGCGGCTATGTGCCTGCTACTACGCTAAGTGATACTTGTCTCTAAGGAGCCTGCGTATCACTAAGCTCCATAAGCAGTCCCACTAACGCCACATACCGCTTCCATCCCTCACGCATTTTTTTCTCACTCCTATCTTATTGATTTTATCCTTATTTAATTGCTGGATAGAATATTCTATTTCCTCAATATCTATTCATTGAATTTTTATGAATTGTCTAATATAGTTGACGTTTTAAAGATTTTGGTTTTTAGGCCAAAAAAATAAAGTCGATTTAGAAAAATAATTGATTATCACTCCAACATAAGTTTATTAAAACAAAATGGCTGTTATATATTGTTGAGAATGATACATTTTTTCGATAAAAAAATATATTGAAAAAAAGTAAAAAAAGCAGGAAGTTTTAAAAATAGCTTGTTAATTAATGATAAAAAAATAAATTTACAATTTACTGTAGGTCAATGTTTTTTGTTTTTGTATTTGTTTTTTAACTGAGATATTTAACCCATGCCGCATGTGTTTTTTAGCGGAAACACCTATTATTTGTATTTGGACAAATAAACTTTAATTCGGACTTTTGTATATGTTGTTTTATGCAAAAAGGAATTGCTTGAATAGCATCAAATAAATTGACATTTAGCGTGTATTTTACATATGTAGGTAAGCTATTAGTCATTTTATTTGAAATCTGGGGAAAAATGGAAAAAATATTGCTTTCAGAGCAAATAAGTTATGAAATATTAACTATATTTGCCCCTACTTTAGTTGCAACTTTTTATTGTTTAAACAGGAAATTAATGATAGATTTTATGAAAGCAAGCTTAAATTTGCTTTTCCTTCCCTTTATCTACTCTAATAGAGTGGATTTACGTACGTATACAATAAATTAAAGAAAGATTGAGATTCAAACACTTAGTTAATATAAAAGCTTCCCAGACTTTTATATTTGACTTTCAAGCAGTCCCGATTAAATATTAAGCAAGCATTAAACTATACATTGAATTAGTATGGCTGAGCTGTGTTTATGAATGGAGTATGTTCTAAACAACTTCTTGAAAAATCAAAAACGTGGTATTAAAGCTACTTTATATAGTATGAAAAATTGAATTCAAACATTTATTTAAAAAATTAAAACAAAATTGTTCACCTTAATTAAAAAAATGAAACAAATGAAAAAACAACTCATGTTTTTAGCATCATGCTTGGTCGTGATGCTATTTGCTGTTTCAGTTGAAGCGCAGATTAGTCCACTTCAAGATAATGGGACTAAAACGGCTGAGCCTGCGGCAGTTCAAAAAAATAAGCAAAATACTAAAGTGTATGTTGCTACCAATGGAGCAGTTCAAGAAATGACTGTTGAAGATTATGAAAACCAAGGAGGTATTCAAACAGAACCAGTTACTTGGGCAGATTTATCAAGCGATCAGTTTGATGCTATCAAAGGAAAACTGTTAGGCCCAAGCTTGGCAGATGATACACCAGCTTACCAAAAAGAAGAAATGGCGTATTATGTAGAAAGCTTGATTGCATCAGGCTTGTTGACCACTTCAGCAGAAGTTGATCAAGCGCAGGCAAATCTTGATGCTCTCAATCAGTAGATTAAGATTTTAATACTAAAATTATTTAATAAAAAAGCGTAAAAATCTTTATGATGAAAAAAAACCTTTTAAGAGATTGGAGAGCCTGGCCAAGTAGCGTTTTAGCTGCTTTGCTTTGCGTCTTTAGTTTCAGCACTGCTAATGCGCAGTGTGATTTCACAAATGCAACGAATCCTTCTGAGTGTCATGAGGTGCAGTTGAGATTGCAAGATATTACCTACCTAGTCACACCACTTATAGAAGACGTTTTAGGTAATGTTCAGGTGCCATTACCTCCTCCATTGGATATTTGTCTTACAGGTGCTGATGTAGGAGCATTTGGCATTGGAAGTATGGAGTTCACTATCAATGTAGATGGTACTTGGCTCGTATTTGATGTGCCTGATATTTGTGGTGTAGATGGATTGCAAGGCCCGTTTAACCCATTTGGAGGTCCAGGTGTAGGAGATATTATTCTTTCCACATTCACCCTATCACCAGGTCAAACATCATATTCTATCCCAGGCTTTGCATGGGAAGATGATTGTGGTGATCGTTTGGTTTATGATGACGATTTAGCAGGTTGTCTTTTAGATGATCCAATAACAGGTGCTTTAGTAGGTGCAGATGATGGATTGGCTACGGGACCATTCGCAATTACTGCAGCAGACTTAACTGCAGGTTTCGGTACAATTGATTTTGGCTTTGTTCAAATCAATTATACAGTGGAGTGTGTAGAGCAGCCTTGTGCGGAAGCATGTAATGCAGGCACAATTGCACCTACACCTGAATTTGTATGTGCAGGAGAGACATTTGATATATGTCTTTTAGACGCAGGAGATGTTTCATTCCCTGAGTTTGATCCTACATTACCAACAGGAGTTGGGGTGTTTGAATGGAACTTTGGTTTACCAGCTACTGTACCTTTTAGTGGTTATGGACCATTTGGAGATCCAGATCAAGGTGTGAATGTACCTAACTTTGGTGCAATCTTCTTTGAGGAATCAGTGAATTATGCTGCTGGAGGTGAAGTTGGTTGTATCACTATAGATTATTCAGATGCTGCCGTATTCACTTTTGGTGGTCCAATAGCAATTGATGCTGCGGGTACTCCACAGGTTATATTCGGTACAAATGCTGAGTTTGTAGTACAAGGTACCATTTATGGTGCTGGAGGTTTCTTTGGTTTCCCTGGCTTTGGCTTAGACCCACAGGGAGATTTAACTTTCTTAGATGTAAATGGTAATGCCGTTTGTCAAGATGTAACAAACTTCCAATCATTTGTATTATTAGACCCAATGGATGTTTTCTGGATAGAAGACTATCAATGTAATAATGATAATTCTGATGATACCAATGCATCAGCTACTGTAACGATTCCTGGAGCCAATATTACAGGTGGTTTGCCAGGTTTTGATCCAATAAACGAATTTTACTTTGTAACAAGTGGTACAGGAATCTATGCTCCTATCGATTTAGATGGTGATGGCTTCCTTAATGATCCGTTTGATTTTGGAAACATTCCAGGTTTTGGATTCTTAGGCCCTATTTTAGCTGCGGGCGATGACTTTTCATTTGCAGTGGTAGAAGATCAGGCTTGGTCTCTTGAAATTTGTGATGAAGCAGGATGTTGTGTGTCTTTATCAGGTATGTTCGATCTTCCAGAGCCAGAATTCACTGGTTTAAACAGTCAGTACTGTGTGGAAGATCCACCAAACTACATCTATGACG
>JAHDDN010000373.1 GCA_020629335.1 Chitinophagales bacterium
CTGGCCGAAAAATAAGAAATGGGGAAGCCCCAAAATAAAAAAAGCGGCCTTCTTATGGGCTAAGAAGAACCGCTCCTACAATTTAGAATGGAAAAATTGCTTTTAATCTATCGTTCTGTAATCTTCGTCGTAATCACCTCTTCTACGATCATCAAACTGTCTTCGATTATAGGGATCGTGAAGCATTTTAGGTCTTCCAAAGAAATAATAAATAGCTAAGCCCACATAAGGCAGCCACAAAATGACTAATATCCAAAGGACTTTGGATAAAGTAGAGAGATTACCTTTAAATATCTCAATGGCAAATGTTACCCAGATAATTAAATGTATTAATGAAAAAAGGCCTCCTATGCCGCTAAAAAGAGCTTCAAAGGGGTTAAAGGCCATAAAAATTGGATCTATTAGATTGTTCATTGTATAAATTTAGGTTTGTTTATGTTTATTGCTTAGTACTGTAATAATCAACTCTGTATTGTTTAAGCTAGTTCCTTATCCGCTCTGCTTTGGGATATTCTGATTCGTTTTTTTGAAATTTAGGTCTTTGTTATTACTAATTTTGTATCTTGTCGTTGCTAAAATGATGTGAATTACTGTCTTATTAAGACATTTCGTAATTTTTGTTGTTAAAAAATAAATAGTCTCAGGCAGCGTATAATATATAAGAGGTATCTTTATAGGGAAGCTTATTGTTTATCCCCAACTCACGAATGTCACATACATGCATGATAAAGACTTAATTCAAGGCTGCGTAAACGAGGATCGTTCTTGTCAAAGAATGGTTTACGAGAGGTATGCTAGCAAGATGATGACGGTCTGTTTGCGTTATTCTCGACATAGATTAGAGGCGGAAGATATATTGCAAGATGGCTTTGTGAAGGTCTTTAATAATCTGGAGAAGTTTCAGTTTAAAGGCTCTTTTGAAGGTTGGATTAGACGAATCATGGTTAATACGGCCTTGAAAAACTTCCGAAAGAGTAGCGTAAAGAAAGAACTAATCGGGATAGAAGACTATGAACATGGTTCGGAAGAGCCAGATGTATTGCCTCGCTTATCAGCAGAGGTATTATTAAAATTAGTAAGCGAATTACCAGCAGGCTATAAAGTAGTGTTTAACTTATATGCTATTGAAGGTTTTAGCCATAGAGAAATTGCGGAAACACTGGAAATCAAAGAAAGTACTTCCCGTTCTCAATTAGTTAAGGCTCGTAAAATGCTTCAGAACCGTATTGCCAAATTGGAAAAAAAAATTAGTGTATGAAAGACGATCACAAATTAGATCAACTTTTTCGTGAAGGTTTGGCTGATCACCCAACACCAACACCAGAATATCTCTGGGATGGGATAGAAGCACGCCGATTTGGAGCTAAAGCGGCCAAAAATACTAATAAGTATTGGTTGTTATTATTACTACTATTTATTAGTGTAGGAGGTTATGGTACATGGATGTTTATCAATGTAGATACTGATGAAACAGCTTTCAATCAAAAGGATACGACCTATAGCATTAATAGTGCAGCGACTAATAATAAGAGTTCTAATAGCAATGAAGAAGCAAAAAAAGTCTCTTCTTCCAACTCTCTTTCAAAAACTGCTGAATCTACTAAAACTATTAGGAAGAATCAGGCGAATACCAATATAGCACCCTCAAACACTCCCAAAACAACTAAGAAATCAAGTAAGCAAGAGAAAGAAACTAAAGCTGCTCAAAAAGCTGAGAAAAGAAAAGCTAAAAAGGCGGATAGATCAGCAATTAACAATAATAGCGTAAATGAAAAGAACAATCATGTTGCTCATAATGTAGCATCATGGAAGTTAGGAAATGCTAAATCAACACCTTTTTCAACCAATCAGGAACTTGTTTATAGGAATAATCAAGGTCAAAAGAAATCAACCAAGGCTTCTTCTATATTAGCTAATCGTAATTCGTACTATGAAATTTCTTCACTTCATAGTGTTGGTCAATCTAATTTTAGAGAAATCCTTTTAGATGATAAATTTACTTTAGAGAAAAAGCGTATCAAGAAGAAAGTGCCAGAAGAATGTTATTCGTTCCTGCCTTCTCGTCATAGAGTTTTCACATTTGAAGCGTATTATGGCCCAGATTATAATATAAGAACGCTTACAGAAAAATCTGAAACAGTAGGTACTAGTGAGAATTTTGGTCATTTTGTAGCTCGTGATACATCAGAGTCTAGATGGTATTCTCATTCAGCAGGTATACGTATTAATTATTACTTTAAGGGGGGATTACATCTAAAAACAGGTATTAATGCGACAAGAATCAGTGAGCGATTTGATTATAAACAAGATGAAGGACGGACCACCTTACACTCGACGATCATAGATACGATCTATTATCCAAATGATAGTGTTAGATATGTTTATTCAGATGACGAGGTACTTCAAGTAGGTGAGCGTGTAGTTGTTACTCATGTTAAGCACCGTTTTATTGATATTCCTATTTTGTTAGGCTATGAGTTAGAGTTGCCCAATAGATTCTCTTTTAGCCTTACAGGTGGAGTGTTAGTCAATTTACTATATCTCAAGAAAGGGAATATGGTTGGCCCTACGACGAATCAACCAACACCTTATTCTCCTAATAATGGTCAGAATAGCGAGTTTTTTACTCGTCGAGCAGGATTAAGTGCTTATGGTAGTTTTATTACCTACTATAAATGGCGCAGTAATATGCACTTTATGTTAGAACCGAGTGTTAGACATTATATAAAACCACTGACAAAAAGCAGCTACGAATTAGAGCAAAGATATTTCTCTGCGAGTCTCAAATTAGGTATGCGTTTTGTCTTTTAAAATAAAAAATTAGGGGCTTCCCTGCCCTAAGAAAAAAAATAGTCTTGATGATTTCATCAAGGCTATTTTTTTTCTTAGAGCAGGTCGGGCTGTCCGTTCTTATGGAGCTATGTCCTTCCTATTCCGCTAAGCCGTACTTGTCTGCCTTTCAGGCCAGCCTACGTCCAGCTAAGCTCCATAAGTCAGGCCATTTACGCTCCATACCACTACCATCCCTAAGCCAATGAATCCCCAATACTAATGATGTTGAGCGTTTAGGATAAAAAAAAGGCTAATTCTTCAACATAAATACCACTTAAAAGCTCATTTAAGCTCGTTAAATTGCTGGCCAGAAATAATTTGAAAAAAAAATAAAAAAAACAAGACTTGAGGCAGCACATTTTTAACAAGGGGGGTCTTGTATATGTAACCTCAAATATAACCCAATAAATATTTAGAAATTAGCATGAAATTATTTAAACGACATATAAAATTAGACTACATTCTGGTCTTGCTGTTGTTGACAACAGTTTTTAGTTCGTGCTTGAAAGATGTAGATACCTTCACACCCTATGAAGGAGTTGAATATTCAGCTAACCCAGATGATCCAGAATTGTTCGCAGGAGATATAACAGACTTTTTTAATGATTTTGCAAAGCAGGAAAGCACTTTTATAATTGATAATTCAGAAGGAGGCGAAATCATTCTTCCAAGTGATAATCAAATGAGTTTTCCGCCCAGCGCTTTTACACGAATTGGACAAAATAGCCCTGTAGATGGAGAAATTGAAATTGTTGTTAAGGAGATACATACTAAAGGAGAGATGGTCCTTAATGGCAAACCAACTATCGCTGGAGACAACCTACTAATATCTGGTGGCGAATTTATGGTGAGAGCATTTAAAGATGGCGAAGAATTAACATTTTTAGAAGATGCAAGTGCTATCATCACTAAATTTACGGATACGAATCAAGGTGTTATGAACCTATTTTGGGGAGAAAATGCTACTGATGAAGATATCAATTGGATAGAAGCTGATCTTCCTCCAGTGCAAGCAGATTCAATAAATCTTGGAGAATTGATGTATCAATTCGAAATAAACGATCTTGGTTGGATTAATCTTGATCAATACTTCAATACTGATAGCCCTAGCTCATTAGATGTTAAAGTTCCTTTTGGTTATGGCAAAGAAAATATGGCCGTATTCATGATCTTTAAAAATGAAATGAGCGTAGCACGAATACACTATAATAGTGCAAGAAATGTATTCTCAACAGCTAACTATAAAATCCCCTCAGGAGAAGAGGTAGTTGTCGTTGGAATAGCAGAATTAGAAGGCTCATATGAATATGCTTCTATTGAAACTTTCACTGGAGAAACCTTAAGCGTCTCCTTAATTAATATGGAAAGAAAAACAGTAGACGAAATTAAAATGGTGTTAGGCACCTACTAAATATAAAATTTACATAGCGAAATGTTTGATTGAAACATTTTTCTCTAATAAAAAGCTATACGCCTCTTTAACTAACAATGCAGGCAGGTAGGGAAAGTGGCTATAGCTTTTTTATTTTTTTACCATAATAAACTCGTTTAAAGTTTTCTACTGGCTTAGAAAATGGCTATTTTTTCGTATTTCTTCGTTATTTTATCGGTACGTAGCGCTGCTATGCGCCTCAAAAATGCCTTGAACTACAAAAAAACAGCTCATTTTCAGCTTCATCACAAAACTTTAAATGAGTTCAATAAAATAAGAATTTAGACTTAGTTTTTCTAAGTAAAAGTTCTTTAAAAAGCTATACGCAAATTCATCTACAAAGCAGGCAGGTAGGGAGAGTTCGCTATAGCTTTTTTTTATATGGACGATTGAGTTTATTTTCTGATGCCTTATTTTATTGATTTTACCTTATACGACACTAAAAATCAAGCGTAAACTACTCTCTTTTTTATCTGTTTGAATGTCATAATTGTTCATAGTCGACTATAACTAGTTATTTTTTATCTTACCAATAGTTACTCTAAACCTTGTTTTGCGTCTCAAATTCATCTAAACTATAATTTTTATAATTAATTAAAATCCTCAAAAAATGGAATTAGATATTGCAGGTTATGTAAATACGCTGATTACGATGGTAGTCGAGTATGCTCCTAAAGTATTAATGGCCTTAGTCGCATGGATCATCGGTTCATGGATCATTGGCATGATTTTGAAGGCCCTTGGTAAAATGATAGACAGAAGTGGAATGGACAAAGATGTCACTCCATATTTGAAGTCTATAATGGGTGTTGTTTTGAAAGTATTATTACTTGTTACAATTGCAGGTATATTAGGTGTTGAGACTACGACTTTTGCAGCAGCGATCGCAGCAATTGGTTTAGCAATTGGTATGGCACTTCAAGGAACATTAGGTCACTTAGCGAGTGGTTTGATGATCTTAATTTTCAAGCCATATAGTGTTGGTGATTTGGTAGATATGCAAGGTCAATTAGGCCACATTAAAGAAATTCAGATATTTAACACTATCATGACTTCTTTAGATAATAAAACAATTATCGTCCCTAATGGTACGGCAACAAGTGGTATTATCACTAACTTATCAAAAGAAGGCCACCTACGTGTTGACTTAAATGCAGCTATCGCTTACGAAGAAGACTTCGGTAAAGTGAAAGATATTATCATGGGTGCTATTAACCAAACACCAAAAGTGTTAAAATCACCTGAGCCAACAGTTGCTATCGAGAAATTAGATCAGCATTCTGTATTGATCGCAGTAAGACCTTACTCTACAGTAGAAGATTACTGGGATGTATACTTCGGTGTTTACGAAAACATGAAGAAAGAAT
>JAHDDN010000374.1 GCA_020629335.1 Chitinophagales bacterium
ATTACTTAACTGAATAATTCTTCTATATCTTGTACGCTTAAATTTTTCAACATACTTGTTTCAGAACTAATAATCTCTTTAGCTAAGCCTTTCTTCTTATCTTGTAATCGAACAATCTTTTCTTCTATGGTCTCCTTGCAAATCATCCTATAAGCGAATATATGCTTCTTTTGTCCGATTCTATGAGTTCTATCTATTGCTTGTTGCTCAACAGCTGGATTCCACCAAGGATCAATCAAATAAACGTAATCAGCTTCGGTTAAGTTAATTCCAACGCCACCTGTTTTTAAGCTAATTAAGAATACCCGACAACTTTCATCTTCTTGGAAACGCTCCACCTTATTTCTACGCTCATTGGTCGTTGTAGAACCATCCATATATTCATATACAATATTGTGGCGCTGAAGCTCCGTTCGTATTCGATCTAACATTCCCAAGAATTGAGAGAAGACCAATATCTTGTGTTGGTTGGTCTTTTGGGTAATATGTTCGGTCAATAAATCTAACTTAATAGAATCATTGCCATAGTCTACATCGGTATTTAATAAGGAAGGAGAATCGCAAATTTGTCTTAATTTCATCAAGCCTTCTAAGATAATGAAGCCAGATTTCTTTAAACCTACTTGCGCAATCTTTTCGATAATTTTATGTCGATACTCATTCTTAAAGGCATCATATACATTTCGCTGACGAGTCCCCATTTCACAGTAAAGTATATTTTCTGTCTTCTCTGGTAACTCCTTAGCTACTTTTTCCTTAGTTCTTCTTAATACGAATGGATAAACGATTCGACGTAATTCAGCAATCTTTTCCTTATCATTCTTTCGATCTATCGGATTAGAAAACTCAGATCTGAAAAATTCCATATTTCCTAAAAGACCAGGATTCAGGAAGTTCATTTGAGCGTATAAGTCGAAGGTGTTATTCTCTATAGGTGTACCAGTTAATACAATCCTATTATTAGAGTTTAGTAATCGAGCTGCTTTATAACGCTTAGAGAATGGATTTTTGATGGCTTGAGATTCATCCAAGATCACATAATTGAAGATATAATCTCTAAATAAATCAACATCAGATACGATCATTCCATAAGAAGTCAAAATGACATCATAAGATCTAAATATATCTACATTACGATCTCTCGTTGGACCGTGATGCCTATAAAACTTCAAACCTGGACAGAATTTTTGGATCTCATTCTCCCAATTGAATATCAGTGTTGTTGGGGAAACTACCATACTAGCTCTCCACTCGTCTTTTGGTGTTGTTTCCTTTAAGTGCTGGAGAAACGCTAATATTTGGAGCGTCTTACCTAAACCCATATCATCTGCTAAGCAGGCTCCCCATTTAAGCTCGTGCAATGCATTCAACCATTTTAATCCACTTAACTGATAGTCTCTTAATTCTGCATTAACGGCTTTAGATGGTTCAATATCTTTGATTTCGAAATTATTCAACCTTTCACGAGTAAAGTTTAACTCATTTAATACCTCTATATCTTCAATCTGTTCGTAGAGATTATCGATTAATGAAAAATGAAGTTTAGATACCTTTAAACTATCGTCATCTAATTGAGATAGCTTGAATAAGGTTGCATATTTATTGATCCATTCTTCTGGTAAGATTCCAATACTACCATCTCCCAATTTGACAAAATTATCATTCTTCAAGATGGCCTTACGAACATCAGCCAAGCTGACCTCTTGATTACCAAATTCTATCTTCACCTTTACATCAAACCAATCAATACCAGAAGATACCTGCGTTCTGATATTAGGGCGATGTGTATTATACTTTAGCTTAGATAAATTCTTAAACCCAAACACCTCTATGCCTAATTCCTTTGCTTTATCGAAGAAATCTAAGAACCAATAATCTTGTACTACTTCCTTAAAGGATAAGTGGAAGTTGCCTTTAAACTCTTGTTCTTCAAAATTAGGATGCAAAGTTCTTAGAAGCTTAACAAAGTCTGCTTCCTTTAGCTTGTCTCGCTTTATCTTATAAATAACATCATTTTCTTCTTGATAGATAAAATCTCTATCATCTGGCTCTAATTGTATGCCTTCATAATTAATGATGAGCTGTAACACTAGGAAATCATCCCATTCTTTTAAGAATATTTGAGGGGACGGATTGGCCTTTTTAAATTTAGTTTGCAAATCAATCTCTAAATCAACGGTATACTTTCGTTGAAGTGGCAATATGAAATTCTTTAAGAAACCTAATTTGTCTGATTTGTGAATTTTAATGGTGGGATGATTACTAAAGTAAGCAATCCCTTGACTCAATGCTTCATTTTCAATTAAGTACAGCTCGTCATTATGGGTGATTGTACGATTGTTAAAGGTGATCTCTTGTAAAGAAATATGCTCTTTCTCAATTTCTAAATACGAGTTTAAAATGAGCAATAAGCCTTCTTCTTTAAGTTTGAAATATAAACGTAAAGATTTATTATTAATACTGACCTTGTCAATCTTATTGATACTAATTTGATTCTCATTATTAATAATATAAGTTTGCTTGTCACTTAATAAGAGAAAGAGCTTCTTTAAGATTCCATAAACATATTGATTCACAATATGCAAATCCTCCTCCTTGAATTGAGTAATATCAAAGTAACTATTATATTGCCAGTTATAGGAAGGCGTATTTTGACAGTTCTTTTTGACAAAGCCTTTTAAGGCCTCAAAAGAAATATCATTCATCGTACTCATGATTTCTACATCAGAGTCTCCAATGACAGGGAAATACCTGATATGTTGACTATTGACAAATGGATGAACATGAGAAACGAAATTCTGATTATTATCATCCAACTTACCCGTAATAGGTATAATCTTAATATTAGGAATGTGATTCTTATTTAAGAAGAAAATGCCATAAGCCAAGCCATAGTTCCCCTTAGATTTGAGTGGAGTGTACTTGATTTCCTTAATCTGAGTAAGTGAATTACCATTAAAGGTTTGACCTAATTCACTCAACTCATTAAAATCTGTTAGCTTTTGGATGCTATCATCTTTCAATATTAATTTTAGTGCTCCCTTATTATCATACTTAAAGCCAAATTTGTCTTGTATATCATCCTCTAATGAAAAGCCATATTGGCCCAATAAATTGTTTTTTTCTAAGCTTAAGTCCCGCATTAAGTTAAATGCATGAGGGCCACTCTTACTTAATAATTGATGGAATAGTATTAATTTATGAATGCATAGCTTATGATGATTTTCACTACAAGTACAAGAGGTATGAAAATGTTCATCATCCACTTTTTGAATGCTGACTGCATATTCCTCATTATCTACGGTGATATTTGAAGTAGCTCTTTGCTCAAAATCTGTCTTGACAGTAAATGTCCGATTAGCGCAAATGGATCGAGCTTTTGCATAATCATTAGGGGAAGAATTCAAGGTGATAATCTGCTCATCAATATGAGTCATCTTAATCTTCGTATCCTTTGGGTCAAATGTCTTCCTGCTGCCATTTGTTGTATAACCTCCCTTGGCTAAGGTATGTTCTAATGCGTGCAAAGCGGCAACCCTATGTTTACAAATGCCTTTCCAAGCAAAAGCACAGGTGCATCTGGCTTGGATATCTGCCCCTTCAAAAGAGAAGATCCTGACCCTATAGGTCGTAACGGCATTGTCACTATCAATCTCATAAGTAGCACAATAATTTTCTAAGTCAACATCTAATTCTTTCCATTTCTTAGAATCAAATATTCGTCGGCCCTTTGTGCGAGAGTTAGGCAATGTGTTTTCGCTTATATAGAATCGTATGTTTTCGTTTTGGTACATAAATTTTATGTGGAGTTTGATCTGCGTGTTTAAAAAAAGAAGGTCAAATATAGTTTATAAAAATCGTCGGATAAAACGATTGAAGCTTTTTAACTAATATAGTTTGCTTTCCTATATTCTGAGAAAAATTTTACTTACCTTTAACGCCATTTTTTGAAATTCTTATAATACGCTTAATTCATCTATTCCCTGACAAACAGATTCATCAATAAAACGTACATTGCGAGCTAAAAAATACCAACTTGAAAAAATTACTTTGCTTACTATTTTGTTGCTTTCTTTTAACGAACCTTTTAGCACAAAACATAAAATCTGGCCCAGTAGTAGGGGCCGTTAAAGCACATTCCGCAAGCATGATCCTCCAACTTGACGAAGCGATTGAAGTGGATATTCAATTAAGCCCTAATGACGGAGTTGAATTGATTCAAGAATTGCGTTCTTATGGCTTTCAAGCAATACATCTAAGTAATTTACAAGCCTATACTCGCTATGAGTACACCATCTCCACTAAAGACCAAAGTATTCAAGGCTCTTTTCGGACTTTTCCAGAAGAAGGGCAAAAAGGCAGCTATACGTTTGTTACGGGCTCCTGCCAGGAGACAGAAAATAGGAAGGTATTTGATGCCATCCCCAAACATGAACCCCTATTTATGATGCATACTGGTGATTGGGCCTACCCAGATGTTCGCATTGGCAGGGACTATGCGGCCAAATATGAGACAGTAGCGCTTTCTTATACCTATAAGTATAATGAGGATAAGATGAAAGAGATGTTACTCTCTATCCCAATGAACTACGCCTACGATGATCACGATCATGTCAATAATGGCAGTGGCAGGTTTTACTCAAATGATCATACCTTCAAAAAGACAGGTTTATTTAAGATTGAGAATAAATTATACGCTCGTCGATTTCCCTTCTTTTGGCATACCAATGTAGTGAAGGGATATATGGAGTTCTTCCCTCATTACGAAATGGCTGATACGGCTGAAGCCATTCACCACTCTTTCAAAATGGGCAATGCTGAGTTCTTTGTCATTGATAGAAGTTCTGCCGTGAGGGATTCCCTTTGGGTGATGTTTGAGCAGGATGAAAAGGGAAAATGGAGCTTCCATCCCAAGCCAGAACATAAGCTATTTGGCGATATTCAGATGGCTTGGTTAAAAGAAGGCTTAAAAAACTCTACAGCCGATTGGAAATTTATCGTGAGTGGTGTTCCTTTGAACAAAAGCATTATCAAGCTCATTAAGGCGGGCTTCGGGCTGCAAAATTTTGCGGCCAAAGGCTATTGCGCCTTCAAGTTAGCCTCAGGATTTGCTAATTATTGGGCAGCCTATCCCTACGAAATGAATGATTTCCACGCCTTCTTAGAAAAAGAGAACATCAAAGATGTGATCGTCATCAGCGGTGATTCTCATCATAATGTTATGGATGATGGCAAAAATGCGGGCTTACCAGAACTAAATGCCAGTGGCCTAAGCGTGGAAGAAATCAAGCATCCTAAATACCTCCGAAAGATTGGCAGTTATACTTTCCGCTACAGATACAAAAGAGGCGTTTGGAACCAAGGAGGCAATGGCTTAGGTAATAAAAATTTCAAAAATGCATTTGGAAAGGTACTCATTGAAGGAGATGATTTTGTGGAGCTAAGCATCATAGATGAAGACAATGAGTTGATTAGCTCATTTCGGGTTCCTCACTCCTCGAAGGTGGTTGATTAGTTGATTTGTGTATTAGTAAATCAGTTTAGTAGTTAATTTGGGGCTTCCCATGCGCTCGTAGGGGCGAGCCTTGTGCCCGCCCAAATTTATC
>JAHDDN010000375.1 GCA_020629335.1 Chitinophagales bacterium
CTAATTCAACTGAATGAAATCCTACAAAAAGGATTTGAACCTGACCTATTCATCAGCGGACTCGCTAAGCATTTCCGAAATCTCCTAGTCGCTAAAGATACCTCCACTCACTCTCTCTTAAAATTAAGCCCTAACCTCCAAAAAAGATATAAAGATCAAGCCCCCCTCACTCCTTCTGCTCTTTTGGTCAATGCATTGAACCTATGTAGCCAATGCGAACTCAATCTGAAAAGCAGTAAGAATGCTCGCTTATTAGTTGAAATAACGCTAATCAAGCTCTGCCACCTCACTCAAGTATTACAAATACCCGCTATTGAACTAAAAACCCCTATAGTAGTCACGCCAAAAATACAATCGGCTCCTACTCCACCTAAAACAACAGCACAAACGACAGTCAGCCATCAAATGGCTACACCCACTCCTACTCCAACAGAAGTAGCGGCACCCAAAACAGAAAAAAAATCAACGCCTCCTCAAGCAGTAGCCAAAGAAACCGAAACACCTCCTCAAGAAAAGATAGACAAAACACCAATTAAAGAGGAAGCAAAAACTAAAGAAGAAACCAAAACAGTAAATGAAACACCCGTCGAGTATAAGCTAGCAACAGACCCCCAACCCAAAGCTACTGCAAAAAGTAAAATTCAATTAAAAGGTACTAAAAGTATCGATATTGACCTCAATAAGCTAAATGAAGGCTTAGAACTTTTCTCTGCTCCCAAACCTCTTCCAACACAGGAGGATATAATTGCAGCTTGGAATAATTACGCCACGACATTAAGCTCTAATCGTACCCAAGCTGTCTTTAATAGCTACAAGCCAGTTTATAAAGACAATCAAATTTCAATTGAAGTAAATCTAAATATTGATCGAACGGCTGTCATTGATGAAAAATCTAAATTCATGGATATACTCCGATCCAATTTCAATATGCAAGATATCAGTTTCGAGAATATAATCGTTAAAGAGAAAGCAGAAGTATCGAACAAAAAACCTAAGGTTCTCGTCAGTTCGATGGATAAGTATAAAGCAATGAAAGAAATTAACCCCGAACTCGAAACATTAAGGAATAGACTAAAATTAGATTTAGAATATTAAATAAAAAAACACAAGAACCATGTCTAAACAATTTAAGCCACTATTGGCTAGTATTTTGCTAATGATACTCTGCTTATCATATAGCCAAGCTACAGATACCAACAATACAATCGTAAGCGATTACGAGTCTGTTGATGGTGATCCAATGGGTGCCAGAATCTACACCTTAGATAACGGCCTTAAAGTCTACTTATCAGCCAATAAAGATGAGCCTCGTGTGCAGACTTATATTGCAGTAAGAGCAGGCTCTAAAAACGACCCAGCTGATAATACGGGATTAGCTCACTACTTAGAGCATATGCTTTTCAAAGGCACCTCTAAATATGGCACCGTCAACTGGGAAGAGGAACAAAAAATATTAAAACAAATTTCTGATCTATACGAAAAGCATAAAGCAACAGATGATGATGCCGCTAAAAGAGAAATCTATAAAGAAATAGATGCGCTATCTCTTAAAGCATCTGAATTAGCTGTTTCTAATGAGTATGATAAAATGATCTCCTCATTAGGTACGAAAGGTACAAATGCTTACACCTCTACCGAACAAACGGTATATGTCAATGACATTCCAGCCAGTGAATTAGAAAAATGGCTAAAAGTAGAATCTGAAAGATTCAGCGAGCTAGTCTTGAGATTATTCCACACCGAATTAGAAGCCGTTTACGAAGAGTTCAATATCGGACAAGATAGCGATAACCGCCAGATGTTTGAAGCCCTAATGGAAGCGCTTTATACAAAGCACCAATACGGTACTCAATCAGTTATCGGTACAGGTCCACACTTGAAGAACCCATCTATGGAAGCCATCCATAACTACTTCAATACTTACTACATCCCTAATAATATGGCTATCTGTTTAGCGGGTGATTTAGATTATGATAAGACTATCGGACTAATCAAAAAATACTTTGGCGATTATAAGCCAGGTAAAGTGCCTGAATTTACTTTCGAGCCAGAAGCTCCTATCACTTCTCCTGTCGTAAAAGATGTATACGGTCCTCAACAGGAATTCCTTTACATTGGTTATCGTTTGGATGGTGCTGGCTCTAAAGATGCCTTAATCCTTACTATGATTAACAAAATCATGCAAAATGGTCAAGCAGGATTAATGGATCTAAACCTTATCCAAAAGCAAAAAGTATTAGATGCGGGCGCATTTGATTATATCCGTAAAGATTACTCTACACATATCTTCTATGCTAACGCCAGAGATGGACAAAAATTAGAGGAATGTAAAGACCTTATCTTAGAAGAAATAGAAAAAATCAAAAAAGGTGAATTTGAAGAATGGTTATTAGAAGCCGTTATCAAAAATATGAAATTGGATAAAATGAAAGCTTATGAAAGTAATCGCTCAAGAGCGAACGAATTTGTAAGCGCATTCATTTTAGATAGAGATTGGAAAGATGTGGTAAACGAGATAGATGAATTAGGAAAAATCACTAAAGCAGATATCGTAAACTTTGCCAATGAAAAATACGGCGACAACTATGCCGTATGTTACAAAAGACTAGGAGAGTCTAAGGAAGTTTATAAAGTAGAAAAGCCAGCCATCACTCCGATCAATCTAAATCGTGCGAACCAATCTGAATTCTTCCAAGAATTCCAAAAAATGGAGTCTGCTCAATTAGATCCAGTATTCTTAAACTACAAAGAAGATATTCAAGAATTTGCTTTCGATAAGGATGTTAAAATCAAATACATCGAAAACAAAATCAACAAAACATTTAACCTATACTACACATTTGATATGGGTACGAAAAACAATCCTAAATTAGGAATGGCTATTTCTTATCTCCCATACTTAGCAACAGATAAATATACCGCCGAAGAATTAAAGCAAGAGTTCTTCAAATTAGGAGTTAAATTTGATGTGTCTTCTTCAAGTGATCAAGTATATGTGTCTCTTTCTGGTTTAGAAGAGTCATTAGCACAAGGAGTCGAATTATTCGAGCACATCCTTTCTAATGCAAAACCAAATGACGAAGCACTTAAGAATATGGTAGCAGATGTTTTCAAAGAAAGAGAGAACAATAAATTAGATAAGACGAGTATCTTCTGGAGAGCCTTATTCAGCTACGGACTTTATGGCCCTGATTCTGAGTATAGAGATATCCTTTCTGCTGATGAATTAAATGCCATCAAAGGACAAGAGTTAGTAGACATCATCAAAGACCTAAGAAATTACCCACACACTATATTGTATTACGGTCAAAAAGATGTCAAGTCAGTTGCTGCCACTTTAGCTCGTTACCATCAAGTACCAGAAAAGCTAAAAGCGATTCCGCCCGCTAAAGACTATGCTTACGCAAAACAAGATGCCGATAAAGTCTACTTCGTAAATTATGACATGGTACAAGCGCAAGTATTGCTTCTTTCTTTAGATGGTCAATTCGATCAGTCTATCATGCCTGTTTCAAGATTATTCTCTGAATACTTCGGCAGTGGTTTATCTTCTATCATCTTCCAGGAAATTAGAGAATCTAAAGCCTTAGCTTATTCTGCTTTCGCTAGTTACTCAACGCCTCGTGAAGCTGATAAGAATCACTTCTCTTATGCCTTCATTGGTACACAAGCAGATAAATTAAATGCAGCCGTACCAGCTATGCGTGAACTGTTGAATAAAATTCCTCTTGAGGAAAAACAATTCAATGCCTCTAAAAATGCTGTGAAGAAAAAAATCGAAACAGAACGTATCACTAAGACACGTATCTTCTTCGATGAAATGAGCGCTAAAAAACGTGGTTTAGACAGCGACATCAGAAAGAAAATCTACAATGACATCCAAGGAATGACAATGGCCGATTTAGAGAAATTCTTCAACTCCCACATCGCTAATAAAAAATATAGCATCATGATTATGGGTAACAAAGAAATCCTCGATATGGACTATATCAAATCTTTAGGTGAATTCCAAGAGTTAACTTTAGAAGAAATATTTAATTACTAATACTTTTAGTAATTAAAAATAGAACTCATTTAAAGGCGATCATCCTATTTAGGATGATCGCTTTTTTTAATTAAAAAACTTACCCCATGATTTGCTCAAACCATACTCCAAAAATTTTACTTAGCTTGGTGCTCCTATTGGTATCATCTTTAGCATATACTCAAGATGATTGCCCTATCAGCATTTCATCTCCCAATGATAATACTGTTTATTGTGCTAACGACTTAACCCCAATTTCACTAAGCGGAAATGCCACTGATGGCATTTTCTATATTAGTGGGCAAGTCATCAGTGAAGCATCCTTCATTCCTGAAACATTAGGCCTAGGTTTACATACCATTATTTACGAAGGATCGGAATTAACAGACGGAACCATCTGTAGTGGACTTTCAAGCACTAGCATTATTATAGAAATTATTCCTGGACCAGATCCAACATTTGCCACTGGTTATGATATAGTTTGTATTGGTTCATTTAATAGCAATTTTGCTTTTGTAGGAAACGCAAGCAGTGATGCCACTTTTGAGTGGGATTTTGACGAAGGAGCCAATCCGCCAACAGCTAATGGCATAGGCCCACATGAAATAGAATGGGATACTTCAGGCACCAAAAACATTAGCTTAATCATTCATGATAATGGATGTACCGCAGAAGCAAATAGTACTGTCTATGTTTACCCTCCATTAGAAGCCCCAATAATAAGCTGCATTGAAGTAATTGATGAAAATAGTGTCTCCGTAGGATGGGAAGGGGGCAATGCCATTCTGGGAGCATCAGTAGATTTTGTTTTAGGACCTGAAAACAACTCCATTATTCTCGATTTAAATCAAGGAGAATCTACAGAAGTTACTGCAACTACCTTTGGAATAGGTAACTGCATCAATGCAGAAACCTCTATTATCATTAATAACCCCCTCCCACCTACTATCATAGGTTCAACCGAAATATGCGGAGAGGAAAGCATACAAATAGCCGCCTCTGAAAATTATGATTATATGAACTGGTATGATGAAGACAACAACCTACTAAGTACAGAGTCCTACTTAGAAACTAATCAAATAGGTACTTACTACCTAACAGCCTATAATGAAAATGATTGCGCCTCCACCCAAACAATAGAAGTAACTTCTATCTCTACTCCTACATGGTACGAAGATAGCGACGGAGATGGCTTAGGAAATCCAGATAGCTCCATAGAAGACTGTACACCACCAGCAGGCTATGTCAGCAATAGCGACGACATAGACGATAGCGTCTATATAGAAACTATCAATCATCAACTCTCCATTTATCCTAATCCAGCCCAATCACAATTCACCATCGAATGGGATGGTTCAGAATCCATACACAACATCCAAATACAATCTATTGATGGCTCGATTATCAAAACCATTGCATGGAATAATAATGCCGCAAAGCAAAGCTTTGATTCTGCCGATTTAGCCAACGGACTCTACATGATTTCCATACAAACTGATAATTATACCTTCAATAAAAAATTAGAAATTCAACACTAATAATAAAGCCATCCCCTATAGCATTCCCGTAGAGACAAG
>JAHDDN010000376.1 GCA_020629335.1 Chitinophagales bacterium
TAGCCTATAATGGCTCCAGTCCAATTAATACGATTCAGTTGGTCAATATACAAGGACAGGAACAAGCCATTTTCCCGATTGACCAAGTAGAATATGTGCAAAATGACCTCATCACCTTACAATTACCTGAAGTACAAGCAGGCATTTATTTCTTGCTTTTGCAGATTGGGGAGGATTGGTATGCGAAAAAGATTGTGGTGGGGGAGTGATGGTTGTTGGGTGATATCATGCTTATTTGATTGATAAGTAGATAGGAGGAAACTTAAGAACAAGTTATTTTTTGGCTATTCCTTAATCAGTTTCCTCCTATTGTGTTTATTGGTCAGTAGTAAATATTTATGATCAAAAATGACTTGAAGGCTTTTTGATTTTTGATTTTTTCTTTATTATTGGAAAAAATTGATTGTTTGTGGAACTCTACAAACATAAAATAAACTGTTAGTAGAGTAATAAGTCTTCAAAGAGAAGCTTTATAGCATATTATAGATACCTACCTTAACAAAGTTACGTTTGTTTTTTATTATAAAGTATCCCTGTTAAATGATCATGAATGCTTGATTTATGATCAATATATTTTAGTTTTCTTAAGCCTTAAATGCTTGCTTTATAGGAAATATAGCCCATTTAAGAAGGGAGAATTATGCATATAAACACCATCCAGATTGAAATTTTATAAAATAAATTACCCTAATATCATTAAAATCATATAACAATGTCCAAAACAAAATTTAGAACCCTACTCTTATTCATCACCATCATGCTTGTATACTGTAGTAGTAGTCGAGTGATGGCGCAAACCTATGAAGGAGATTATGTCATTAAGGAAGCAGCTGATACTATTGGTTTTAACTATACCAAAATTGAAGGGGATTTGATTTTTGAGTATAATGACTTAGAGTCTTTTACAGGTTTTTCGAGTTTAAGAGAAATTAGCGGAGACTTAAAAATAAGCCGTAGTAAAGAGCTACAGAGCATAGAAGGACTGACTAATTTGGAGAAAATCGGTGGTGATTTTATTCTTGAGTATAGCAAATTACAAGTCCTTGTAGGCTTTTTGAGTTTAACAGAAATCGGTGGAGACTTAAAACTAATTTGGAATCAAGAACTCAAGAGGATAGAGGGATTGACTAATTTAGAGAATATAGGAGGAGATTTTATTGTAGAGTATAATAATTTAGAATCTTTTACAGGCTTTTTGAGTTTAACAGAAATTGGTGGAGACTTAAAAATAGGTCGGAATCAAGAACTGAAGGGTATAGAAGGATTGATTAATTTGGAGAAAATCGGTGGTAATTTTGTTGTTGAGTATACTAATTTTGAATCCTTTATAGGCTTTTCAAGTTTAACAGAGATTGGTGGAGATTTAGAAATAAATTATAATGAAGAGTTAAAGATAATAGAAGGATTGGCTAATTTAAAGAAAATAGGAGGAGCACTAAATATTCGGACCAATAAGATTTTAACTGATATTCGTAGCTTTATAGCTTTAGAAAATATGGGGAATAATGGGGGAATAACGATTAATCGAAATGCTGAATTGATAACAATTGAGGGATTTGATGCTTTATTAAACACGGCGGGATTTAGTATTCGTGATAATCCAAAATTGACCAATATAACTGGATTTAGCCAATTGGAAGAAGTAACTAGTTTTATGATTGCTTACAATGAAAACTTGGTCAATTTACCCTCCTTTAATAACCTGCAACGAGTTAGTGAAGGTGGTTGGACGATTAGCAATAATGCTTCTTTAAAAAGTGTAGAAGGATTTGTTGAATTGGAAGAAGTTGAGGGTAGATTTTCTATAGTTGAGCATGATAATTTAACAATGATTTCTAGCTTTCCCAAGCTAAAGCAAGTTAATCAAGACTTTCAAATAGTTGCTAATGCACAATTAGTAAGTATTAAGGGATTTGATGTTTTAGCTGATATAGGATTAAGTTTGTCCATAGGAAACAATGTTCTATTGCAAGAGTTAGAAGGATTTAATGGATTAAAACAAATGGATGATCCTATAAGTATTTCTTCCAATAAAAATCTACTTTATATTAGGGGCTTTAACCAACTCTATAGGCTGGATATTCTAAACATTAGTCAGAATGGGAGCTTATTACAACTAGATGCATTTCAAAACCTAACAGAAGTTACCAATAATATAACCATTGAAGACAATCACTTAGAGGAATTAACAGTAGAAAGCTTTGGGCTGTTAGAGAAGATACCAATGTTAAACATTGAAAACAATAAAGGTTTGATCCATTTACAAGGATTTGACCAATTAAAGGAAGTAGGACAAGAACTAAATATTGTTGAGAATGTGCAATTACAAAGTATCAATGGCTTTAATAACTTAGTCCAAACACCAATTTTACGAATCAATGAAAATGGATTACTAGAGTCGATTAATGGCTTTAATCAATTGACTACGATTAATGATTATATAGGAATTGGTAGGAATACAAAATTACATACCATAGAAGGCTTTGAAGTATTGACATCCATTGGTAATGGATTGGGACTCAGTTATAATTCAGAATTGTCAGACTGTTGTGTTTTTGCTTGTCTAAAATTAGCCGAAATATTGCCTTTAGAAAGTATTTTTATAGAAGGAAATGCGGCTAATTGTAATCGTTTAGTGGATATACAGAATAGTTGTATAGATAGTCCTTGTTCACCAAGACCAACCGAACCATCCATAGAGATAGAAACCATTTACGATTCCCCCAATAACACCACAGTCAACTGTCAATATTTTTGGGAGGAGACTTTATGGGGTGATTGTATTGGAGATCAAAATAACTTAATTACTTATGATTATTTGCAAGATGGGACCATTGAATTAATTGCTAATGCGACATTAATAACAGATAGTTTTAAGGAAAAGGGTTATTGGTACATTACTCAATTTAACACAGTTGAAGAGACTTACAAAAAAATCTACACAAGTGGTTTATGGGAGCAGCCTATAGATCATTTAGCTGTAGTAGATATAAAAGCTGATGGAAAGGATGAGTTAGTAATCATTTCAGGTAATATTTTGGAAGTATTTGATTTAACAACTTTGACCACAATATATAAAAAGCAATTGGACATAGACATTCCTTTTTTCAATGAAACAGCAGCCAAATATGCAGATGTAGATCGGGATGGACAAGGGGAATTGATCGTGATGATGAGTGATCAATTATTGTTTTTCAATGATGTGCTAGAACTACAACAACAATATAGTGTGGAAAACGCTAATTTTGATATAGGTAATGTAGATGATGATCCTTTACTAGAAATTGTTTTCACAAATGGCGATACTTTTGAATTCAAAGAAGGGAATTTGACTAAGGAATATGATTTTAAACCTGGTGATCTATTTGAAGATGCTTTGATTATATTGGAAGATACAGATAATGATACTTATCAAGAGGCTGTTATAGCTAGTTCTCACCAAAGGGTAGTCATTTATGATATAGAATTAGAAGCACCTAAAATGGAAATAGAAGCCAATAGAAGTATTGATGCCTTTACCATGTTTGATATTGACGGAGATGGTGCGAAGGAAATTATTTATGGAGAAGATCAATGGAATGATATTTACTGTTATAATGCCCAAACAGGAGCTTTGATTTGGGAGCTTGGTAAGGCTGATAGAGGAGCTACTGCTATTGCGATTGAAGATTTTGATGGTGATGGTGATTGGGAACTTGCTTTTGGAGCAAGTTGTAACTCATCTACGCCCAATTATTTAGTAATGTACGATATTACTGAAAAACAGGAGGAATGGCGAAATATCGTCAACCAAGGACAGGGAACGATTTATGATGTTGAAATTGCAGATTTAGACCAAGATGGCCAAAAGGAAATCATTACTTTGAGGCACAATAATTCTATTGTAAATAAGAAGGGAGCTTTGATCGTATATGATGGACAGACAAAAGAAGTCAAATACGTTTCTGAAGTAGGAGAGAATTTAATCTTAGAGGAAATATTTGATAATTTTTATGAGAATTATACTTTAGAAGTAGCTGATTATGCCAATGATGGGGATATGGATATTATTGTGACTACCAATCCTTTATTTTTGTCTATTTGGGTCATAGATGGTCAGGATTTTAGTATAGAAAGAAATAAGGACTGTATTACAGAAGAGGATATTGTGGACGAAAGCTTTTATACCCTAAAGGTAGAAGACTTGGATCAGGACGGTAATGTAGATTTGATTGCTGGAGGTAATAATCGGTGGTATACCTTTAGTATGCAAGATTTACGTCTAAAACAACAAAGTGAAACTTTTGGAATCAATGGTGGCGAAATTCAAAGTTTAGAAGTAGGGAATATTGATGCAGATGAGAATCAGGAAGTGGTGGTTTGTAAATCTTATATTTACCTTTTCAATTCAAATGCGGAAATCCAAAAACAAAGTCTAGGCTCTGATTACACAACACTTGCATTAATAGATTGGGATAATTCGGGCGATCTGGAAATCGCTGCTGGTTTAAAGAATGGAGAAGTACATATCTTAGATGAAAATTTAGATGTTTTGGAATCTTTTACCCTTACAGATCAAATCATTGATGGAATTGAAGTCGTTGATTTTAATGAGGATGGAGAGGAAGAATTACTAATAGCAACAGATGGAAGACTATATATGATAAGTCAAAATGGGCAGGTGATTAGAAGTCAACAACTAGGAACAGATGTCGGGAAATTTGATGCTATTCACATCGAAGATTATGATGAAGACGGCAGTCAAAATATATTAGTTGGAGCTGGAAATGGTTTATTTGATCTTGATCCAAGTTGTGTTGATTGTTTGTGGTTTGATGTGAGCATAAGTACAAAAGATGCGACTTGTGGCTTGGAAAATGGCGTGATTAAAGGATTAGACATCACAGAAGATACCTATTTACAATGGGGAGGCACCAATTTTACCGATAGCATTAGCAATTTAGCAGCAGGAGTCTATGATGTCCGAGCCGTTAATGATAAGGGGTGTAATGCAGGATTTGAGGTAGAATTAAAGCAATGGGAAATCATCGCTGAGGCTTATACCACCAATAATCCTTGTTTTGGGGATACGCTTGGCGATGCCATTATTGAAATCCAAAATGGCATGGCTCCTTTTAGCTATAATTGGTCGAATGGGACAACAAGAAATTCAGTAGGCGAGCTAATGGCTGGTGATTATATCGTAACCGTTAGTGATTATACAGGTTGTGCATTAGAAGTCCCCTTTACCATCACAGAACCGGATTCCTTAAAAGCCACTTGGTATCTAACAAATAATGAAGAGGGAACACGAGAATCCGACTGGACAATTCATATAGATGTTGAAGGAGGTACACCAAACTATGATTATTTATGGGATAATGATTGGTGGGGAAGTGCTACAGTAAATACAGGAGATGGGACTTATAATGTGACAATAACCGACTATAATAATTGTCAAACGGAGATTTTTATTGATGTTCATAATTACACCACCTCCGTCCCCCTCCTAGACGACCATACCCTCAAAACCTATCCCAATCCAGCCATAGATCAGCTTCATCTAGCCTATAATGGCTCGAATCCGATCAATGCGATTCACTTGGTCAATATACAAGG
>JAHDDN010000377.1 GCA_020629335.1 Chitinophagales bacterium
CTGGAATCATTCCATCAAAATAGTCTACTCCTATGGCATTGACTTTTAGGGTCGGAATTGGGGTGATACTTGTGAGCTTGGTGTTCTCCTTAGGATTAATTCCCTTTGGGTTAGACGTAGCTAATACTGTCAGTGTGGACAGTATGCATAATAGGATGGTCAGTCTGATGTGTGATGTATATTTCATAATGTGTTTTTATATCGACTTATACTCGTTTTATTCCAACTTTAGGAATTAATAATATTTGTTTCTATATAAATTCTGTATCTTCAGCTGAAAAAAAGGATTTGAATTTACTCTGTTTAATTCAGTAAATCTTTCCACTAAATACATTAAAGTAATCCAATTTATTACATCACTCTTCCTCAATAATTATATCGTCTTCATTCCAAAACGATTTCGCCTTCATAAAATCTTTTCTTGGAAAAACATTAATCCCGAAAAAAGGATATACTTCTAGTCTTGAGTATTTATAAGTTAAGTAATGAGCTCCAATTTTAAACAACTCCAGATAAGGTGTATACGGATTTGGTTTCTCAAATCCCATCTTTCTAATTTCGTTTTCGTATCTAATGAAATTAAAATTACTCGACAATAAATAATAATCAAAAAATGAAAGTGTAAGACTCTGAATTTTATGAATTTCTAAAGTTTTGTTAAACAATAATAATCCTACATCAAAAACAATATTACTCCCTAATGAGATATCAGGTCTTTTTTGTTGAAGTTCATGGGACCACAATATCATCCTTCGGGCAAACTCCTTTAATAATTGTTCTGCTAAGGAATAATCTTGTTCAACAATTTTTATTTTGCGATTCGTCAAAATACCGTTCAACTTTTCTGTATAATCCATTATATTCCTTCTAAGGTTTTTATTTGAGTCACAATAATATCAATATTATTAAAATCAGGATTTAAAGTAAAATTTGGAATATGTCTACCCATATCTGCCCAATGGTCAAATTTTCCAGTTCCGTCATGTATGGATAAGTTATGAGCTCCGTATTTTGATGCGCTAGCGTTTTCAAGAACATGATAAATCAAACCATCTTTCATAAGTTCTCCTTCAATATATTCATGTGCAATGAGTTTTTTAAATTCGTCTAAACTTTGGGTATTCCCATTGGCTATTTCGACCCACCAATCAGCCACATGTTGGTATGTAGCAAAACGACCTTTTACGAATTCATTTCCAGGTATTTCAACTAAATGTTCATCGATAAACAAATGTTCCTTGACTCTTAGTATTATTCCTTGATTAATTCCACTAGTATTTGAAATATCCGCCACATCCGTAGTAGAATTTATAATATCTAATAAATCTTGCGGGTCAGCATCGATTGGAGGGATTAACTCCTGTACATAATTTGCTCCATTATATATAATTGGATTACCTAAAGTCCCATCAAGAATTTCAACAGCTTCGGATATATTTCCTGTTTTCAATAATTCTCTTGCATCATATCTTTTTACCCAGATATCAATATTATTTTCTAAATCTAATCTCCCGGCGGCTGTTAAATTATCCACAAAATTGATCAAATTGGGATTTTGAGATATCCTGTGTAAAAATTTCGTATTCAATTTTAGCCCTTCGGCTAAATTCCTTAAATACAACAATTGATATGCTATTAAACGTTGATAAATCACTTCCGCACTCCTTACGCCATCAACCGTTTCGACTAAGAATTCAGCAAACAATGGATGATTATTTAAATCTGTCACTAGATTATCCAAAATTCCAGGATTTTCTAATTCCATGATATTTAGAACCTTATGGATTGCATTAATATCTGTTGCATCCTGAACTCCATCTCTAGCTCTTAGGATAAGGTCCTTAAGTGATTTATTTTCTGGCTTTAAAATAAATGGTATTGCATCATTTGCTCCTTTATTAATTCCTAACAAATCTTTTCCTAGAACAGACCGAACACCCTCTTCTATTTCAGAATTTGACATTGAACTATATTGTCCTAAATCATTTTTTATTTCAGCACCGATTCCACTAATTTCTTCAGCATGAAGTTTACCTGTAGTAGGGTTTGATTCTCCTATTGGATGTCCTGTTGAGCTGTATACTTCGTCAGAGTAACGTTGTGCAGCCATAGCCTTAATCAATTGATCATCTGTCAATTTGACTGGAGTTCCAAATACTCCTGCTAAGCTCGTCATTGTAACAAGATTGTTTATGAGTTTTAAATCATCATACAACTCCAATCCAGCTTCTTCTCCTAGTGAATATTTAAAGGCATCCTTAAAAGCATCATCATATGTCGTGGTCGCAATTTGCGTTATTTCACTACCAAGCCAAACGCCGTGAGCTACTTTCCAAAATCCTGTAGCAGCACCGTATTCCAGTGCTGTAAAAGGAAGGGTCGCAATAGCTACCGTTGTCGACACATCGTTTATCCAAGTAGAATAATTTTTATCTCGTATTTTCGTTGCAACAAAAAAAGCAGGCTCTAAGCCAGTAATATTACTACATGGTGTACCATCACTCTGTTTGCAGTCAGACAAATAACCAGGACAACTTAAAACTCCCGCATAAATAGGCTCAAAAAAAGAAAAGCTACTTGGTGGACTATAGGTATAATTAGTTACAGGACTACAGTCGTTTAATAATCGATCTCCAATCTCTGCTAATGTCTGAGGTAAAAAAGGAGTATCGTATCTAAAATCGCAAAGCTTAAGTTCAAATGAGATTAAAGAACCAGTTAAAGAAACAGTGGATGAATTATAATACCCGACACCATCCATTCCGATAAAAATATCAGTACCGAGGTGATTATAAAGTGTATGAGTTTTGGCTTTGACATAAGAGTCTTTATATTGAATCGGAACATAATTCGATATACTTAATGGTGGATCAATGGAAGGAATAACAGGGTTTCTATCTAAAATGAACTCAGCGACATATCCTGCAGTTTCTGTAACATCGGTAAAAAGCGATGGTTCAAAAACGAAATTCCATAGTACCGTTTCCAAATTTGTATAATTTAAAAAAGCATTATTAAAAAGATTTTTTTCAGCATTATTGTATGCACCGTTTTTTAACCATTTAAATGTTTCTTTAAAACTTTCATTGTAGGCAGTTCTTTCGAAAATTCCTATCGGCCAATTATCTAAGTAGGCATAGATCTGAGCAAAATCTAATTGTGCTTCAACCATCTCTATTAATGATTGAATTTCTGGTTGATCTAAACGAAAAAAATATTCTAGATAAATTCTTTTATGAATATTGTGAAGTGGGCCATCGTAATAAGTTGAATAATTATCTCTTAACCATGGTCCATATTCGTAAATAGGGCTATCTAATTCTAAGTAAGGAATTAACATTAAATCAACCCAGGCTATCCAATCTGATAAAGAATCATCAGGACCGATCCACTTATTTGCAAACCCACCATCGATCTGTCCCAAAGTTTTAAGATAGGCCAAAGCATCGATAAACTGCGCAGATTTTTTGAGTGCATTCTTTTTAAATGGATATGCGTCCATTTCATCAGTACATCTTTCTAAAATAAAATCACCAGCTATAGTTGAAGTGACATAACCGATCATGTCATCACATAAAACATCTGGTTGTTTTACTTTAAAGAAATGTTCAATAAAGTATCCAACACTTTTTCTTACTATATTTAATCCAATTGGTTTGGTTCTATTGAATTCCGAATGTGCTAGTTGTATGTATTCTAAAACATCAGGATCAGGGTTCACTTTTCTTCGGAGCATATGAAAATCAACTTCCGCCCTTACATTGTTATCGATCAAAACTCTATTAATAAATGCCAAAGAAATCATAATTTTCGAACCGTCATCAAAAATTTCTGAAACCTTAAATGTCTTAATTCTTTCACGCAACTCAACTTTAACTAAATCCTTAAAGTCACCTCGTTTATTAACACCTTTATAAAGAGGTGTTTCAGTGACTTTGACTCGAAAATCATCAACTTTAACTCTATCCCAAATGGGTACATCAACAACTATGACATAGTGTTGAACTTTGGTAGACGGTGGAGCATAAATTAGATTATTATACTTACTTAGGCTATCCCGTAAACTACTCGCTAATGGCATAATACCTACAGGATCCTCAACTAACCAATCCTCTGTAGTCATAATCGTATTAGGAGTTGATTGCTGATCTGGAGAATAGTAAATAAAAAAGTTTCCGCTATTATTATTTTCTTTATTGTACTCAATATGATCTTCAAGCAAACTACCAATCTCTTTCACCTTATTGGGTGGATTATCAACGGCGTTTAAGGAAAGAGAAAAGAAAAAACTGATTATTAGAATTACGTATTTAGTCATATCGTATTAGTATTTTAAATAGGAATGATAAAGAATATACTTTTTGAAGGTATCTTCTATGAATTCAGTATTACTATTATAAATGTTTACTATTTCTTCATCTGATAATAATTCATCTGAAAGTTCTTCTGTAAAATCTAAGCTTGCCATTAGAAAGCCTGATAAGAATTGTTTTATCCTTTCCGAATCAAGAACATAAGTAGGATCATTTAGAACATCCAATAACACGCAAAAAGTATAATCACTTTCATTTTTGTAAAAGCTTTCTAACTCACTATAATTGGAAAAGTCATTAGGGTTAAAATCAAGTTCAATGATACTTGTCCTTGGCTCCTCAAGTTCATCTTCCTCAACACCCAATCCACCTACTGGGAAATTATTTAGCATTAAAGGAATAGCGTCGCCCAATAAATCATCTGGTAAGGAAGCTTGTTGAAGATATGGCAAGGCCATTAAATCAGGATTGCCATCGCCATCTTCATCAAGAGTACATTGTTCATATAATTCAGAAGAAGCATAATCAATTAAAGCCAATACTCTATTAATTAGCACTATTACTTCAGCATCTGCTAATTCTTGACATTGTAAAATAGCCGCAGTAGCAACTTGAAGTTCGGCTTCAGTAGCCGGTGGAGATTTTTCTAAAAGGGCCTCCATATTAGCCTGAGCGTCTTCAAGACATGCTTTAGTATCATCACTCAGATAATCTCCCATTTCTGCCACATAATCTTCAATCATTTCAAGTGTTGGAATGATTGTTTCAATCATATCTGAAATATCATTTAAATCATTTAGTATCTCATTAAGATTCTCGTTGATTGCATCACTTATATCATCTCCCAGAATAGCCATACCAAATGCATCCATTACGATAATGCCATTCACCATTTGTTCACTATCACTGATAACTATATCATTGAAAGAAACATTAATTCTGACGAACTGAAAATATGGAATTTTAATATATCCTTTACCGGAAAAATGACCATAGGAACCTTCTACTGATTTCACGTGAATGTCGAAATCGGAGGCCTTAAAAACATCTCCAGCAAATAAGTTCGGTAAAAGTGATATTGAACTGATATCTACTGGTGCCATGCTCAATCCACATAAAAATTGTTCTTCTCCAAAAGGAATATCAACAGTTATTGCAACCTGAGACATTCCTCCGGTTAGACAATTTCCCGTTAGTATAATCCTATAATTATACCCCGGCATTAAATTAGGCACCACAAACGGCGAACTAAAACTCATTCCATTTAAGGTAATATCTT
>JAHDDN010000378.1 GCA_020629335.1 Chitinophagales bacterium
CTCGGTGAGCGGGAATTCCGCTCACCGAGCGAAGCCGAGGTGAGGGATGCGCCCAAATAAAAGTACTAATCCGTTTTGATTTTTAAAAATCTTTTGAGTTTTTCCCAATCCACCAATACCGCTAATCCTCCTAAATAAAGTGGGTAAACGACCGATCTATAACGAACGATTGCGCCTAAATTATCTATTGTCAAACCTACTAAAATGAAATAGGACAGCACATAAAAGAAGCAAAAATAAAGGAAATTTCGATTCGAAATATCTTTAAATCGATTGAAAATAATAGCCACTAATGCAAAGCCTAAAATGAAGGTCGTTTCTATGGCTGGCATAATGCTTAATTGATTGTGCATATCTCCTAAATGTGGACGAAAAACAACATTGTATAAGGCTTGTGGAAAAGCACTCAATACACTCCAAATATTGGGCTCTAAAGTGACCACCTGAACATCCGAATTGCCAATGTAAAAATTGATGAATAAATGTTGTACTTCGGCTAACATAGCGATGAAATCTAAGGCTGGAGATACTTGCCTCAATATCAACATAAAAGCAATGAAAATACTATAGACTGCTACGAATTTCAGGAAAGAACTTTTGCGTTTTTTCTCCGCCCAAACAAAGGCCACTAATGGCGGCAAAAACAGTAAAAAAGCGTAATTTCTCACCAATCCTAACAGAAAAAGTAGACTTATCCACAATAAAATGTGGATAAAGCGCTTCTTGACGTGGACTAATGTGGATAAACTGTTTAACAATACACCTATGCAAAATAAACAAATACCTCCTTTATGGACTCCTGAGGACCAAAATACAACGGAAGGGACTAAAAAAAATAAGGGAATAAGCGCTTGCTTAATAGAGGGATAATAATGCTTAAATGTATTGAAAATACCTAGCAAACCAATAGTGGAAAAGAAGCTCCAAAAAACGACATGAATGCTGTAATATCCGAAGCTAAATATGCGAAACAAAGCATTGATTCTCAATAGTGCAAATTGGGAGGGAGAATCCCAATAATGAAGCTGATAAGCAAAGTCTTTTAAATGCGCTGGCGGATCGCCATGTGGCAAAAATACGAGCTTAAAATAAAGTACAGGATCAGTGAATAATTTGGTGTAAATGAGATTGCCACCATTAAAAAAAAGGGCCGTATCTCCCCCACCATAAAATTTTTGATGCAACCAACCATAAGCAATTCCTGCAACCACTTTAAGCAGAAAAAAAATAGCCATCATCCAAATAGCCATTTCGCTCTGCTTAAAGAGTTGGCTTCTAGTAATTAGCCATAAGGCTATGGCAAAATAGATGATTAATAATATCGGCTCCAATAGCTATAATTTTCCCAAAACTACACAAATTTTAGGGTATTAGTGGCCTAAATTGCTCAAGCTCTTATTCTACCGTCACCGACTTTGCTAAGTTTCTTGGCTGATCAACATCGCACTCTCTCAATACCGCTATATGATAGGCTAATAATTGAAGCGGAATCACAGAAAGTAAAGGAGTCAATGGCTCCTCTGTAGAAGGAAGCGTAATCACAAACTCAGCTAATTTGCTAACCTCCTCCTCGTCTTTCTCATTGGTAATGGCGATAATTCGTCCTTTACGTGCTTTTACTTCCTGGATATTACTCACCAACTTTTCATAAGCACTTTCATTATTCGCAATTACTACTACTGGCATCTCCTCATCTATGAGGGCAATAGGCCCATGCTTCATTTCTGCCGCAGGATAACCTTCAGCATGTATATAAGAGATTTCTTTGAGTTTCAAAGCACCTTCTAAAGCAACAGGGAAATTATAGCCCCTTCCTAAATATAAGAAGTGGTTAACATCCTTAAAGGTCTCGGAAATATAAAGCACCTGCTCTTCACAACTCTTCAACACCTTATCTATCTTATTAGGAATCTGCTCTAACTCACTCAAAATTAATCGCAAGCGCGAATCCGTTATTTTTCCTTTTTTATGCGCCACATGCAAAGCCATCAAAGTCAAAACCGTCAATTGAGCCGTAAATGCCTTCGTAGATGCCACACCAATCTCTGGGCCAGCATGGGTATAAGCACCCGCATGAGTTTCTCTCGCAATAGAAGAACCTACTACATTACAAACCCCCAAAATGGTTGCCCCCTTAGATTTTGCTAAACGAATCGCCGCTAAAGTATCCGCCGTTTCTCCTGACTGCGATATCGCAATCACCACATCCTTCTCACTTAATATCGGATTTCTATAACGGAACTCGGAAGCATATTCTACCTCCACAGGAATACGTGCTAAATCCTCAAATAAATACTCTCCTACTAAGGCAGAATGCCAAGAAGTACCACAAGCTACGATAATAATACGATCCGCTTGCAATAACTTATTTTCATATTCTCTAATTCCTCCCAATCTCACATAACCATCCATCGCCTTCAATCGACCTCTCATACTATCTCCTACTGATACAGGCTGCTCATAAATCTCCTTCAACATGAAGTGATCATAACCGCCCTTCTCCAATCGCTCCAACTCCAATTCTAACTCCTCAATAAATGGCGTCTTTACTTGATTTTGTATGTTTTTGATGCTTAAACCATTCGCTCTATCCACCACCGCTATCTCCTCCTCATTCAAATAAACCACACTCTTCGTATGCTCCACAATAGGCGTAGCATCTGAAGCAATCAAAAATTCTCCCTCCGCTTCACCAATACCAATCACTAATGGACTACCCTTACGAGCAGCTATCAATTGATTAGGTTCATCCTTTGATAAAATAACAATCGCATAAGCTCCTACGACATAATTTAACGCCAAACGTACCGCTTCCGCCAACTCAACTTGCTCCTCAAGCTGAATATCTTCAATGAAATTAATCAATACCTCCGTATCCGTATCACTCTTAAACTCATACCCACGATTAGTCAACTCCTTCTTCAGCAAACTATAATTTTCAATAATTCCGTTGTGAATAATCGTCAAATTACCTGAACGTGACGTATGTGGATGCGCATTCACATCATTCGGCTCCCCATGAGTCGCCCATCTCGTATGCGCAATACCAATATTGCCTCCCACATCCTTATCACTGGTATAATCCAATAACTCCTTCACCTTGCCCTTCTTCTTAAATACACGCATATCACCATTCAACAATGCCACGCCAGCACTATCATATCCACGATACTCCAAACGCTGCAAACCCTTAATTAAAATAGGAAAAGCATCCTTGTCTCCTAAGTAACCAACAATTCCACACATATTTTTAAGATTTTTAAGTTTCTAAAAAGGAAAGAAAAAATTATTTTGGGCGTGCCTCTTCCTTATTTTTTCATGCGCCTGTAGGGGCGCACCTATGTGTGCGCCCTCGCATGAAAAAATAAGGAAGAGACCGGGCTATCCGCTCTTATGTAGCTATTCAGCAGCTATTACACTAAGCTGCACTTGTCTGCCTTTCAGGCCAGCCTGCGTCCAGCTAAGTTCCATAAGCTACTTCATCACGCTACATACCGCTACTATCCCTCACGCAATATACCCAACTATTATTCCAATTCAGAATAAACTAAGTTTAACTTCATCGGATAATCTGGGTGATCAGGCCCTGTTATCTTTGTACGATAAGGAAGCAATCCGGTCAACACAATATTACCACTTAAATCATAATAATCTAAAGTAATATTGAATTCCAAATCTCGATGCTCCCCCAATAAATATTGTTGTACGTAATAACTAACAGGAAGTTCATACTTATAGATGAGTTGACCACTAATATCGGTTGTATCACCATCAACTAATTGTCCATGATCTTGTGTATAAGTAAATGTACTTTCAGTATCGTCTAAGTCTTTTAAATAGAAATCTAATCGAATTGGTGCATCATAAACGTCAGAAGAAGCATCGACAACTCGATAAATATCAAGATGAGCTTCATTAATCGCAACAGTATCCAGATCACTTAAATAAGGAAATTCCAAGACAGCATTCAATCCAGATAAGCCTTGTAAATACAAGACATCATTACCATTAGGTAAAGGACTATTTAATACTGGTTCAACCTCACTTCCCGTATAATCATGCTCAAAACGATTAATGACCGAAGCATTCGCATTAATACGAAAATCAACCGCATTATTTATATTAGGATCTATATCTTCTGCTTCTTTATAATAAAGCGTAACCTTAGAAAGGAATGAATTCATATCAAAATAGGCAACCGCATTACCCGTGCCACCTACAGGCACCACATATAAACCCTTAAAAAACTCCAAAAAAGCATCATTATTAGCAAAATTAGCCGTTCCTGACTGATCTAATAAACGCTGTCCAAACTCATCATCCAGTCTAAACCGAAGATGAGGGGCCAATTTATTCTGCACAAATACAGAATCTAACCCATTCTGATCCTTGATCGTATCTACACTCATGACCAAGCTATCCGCAGGGCGTAAAAACACATCATTGAGCGAGCCTAATAAACCTCCCAATTCAAATTCCTCATCAGAAGTATAAGTGCTATCTCTTACCATATTCTGATTGACCTCATAAACCTCCAAACTAATAGGTGCTTCTAAATCACCATAATAGGCTTCATTTCCTAAATAGTCTAAAGTCAGTACAACAGAATCTAATGACAGCTCCTCTCCTAATATCAGAGAATTTTGTATTAATCTAATTTGAGAATAAATACCTGCTGTTGTTTCGCCAAAAACAGGATCATTCATTTGGCCCAACAAGTGATAAGGACGAGTAACAATACTCGTAGTAATTAAAGCCCGCTCCTCTTTAGTAGACGCAATAATACTAAAAGTATCTACTGCTGCTGTTTGGAGTGTTAACTCATCATCTATGATGTCTGAACCTATCGATGTAGGCTCATTACAAGAAAAAAAAACCAGCAAGACCACACTTAAGAAAAGTGCTAGTCTTGCCGGCTTCATCTTATTTATACCTTGGAAATGCTTCTTCACAATTGTTAAATTGTTTCATGTATGTAATAACAGAAAAACAAACGATCATTGAGAGGTCTATTTTACTGTAAAGTACCTGAATGAAAATAATCGTTCATAAGGACAGCTTAAAATTAAGTCAACAAAAGTAGCGATTATTGTATGTTTAGGCACTTAATTACTTCTATAATTAAAAACTACGTACTTAAACGAATAGATGAATTACTTTAGTATTGAGAAGAAAAAATCTAACTTTCTGCTTCTGCCAATAGCTCTTCATAAAATTTCGCATAAGAAGGTAAATACTCCTCCTGATGGTTTAAATAATCCAAAACAGGCTTACCAGAAGACTCTAAAGCCTTTAATACGGATTCATCTAAATTATCTTCTGCCTTAATTAAGGCATCCGCATAATGAATAGCACCTAAATGCAAATCTGTATTACTTGCATTTTGATAAGGAGCCATATCTTCAGCTGTTACTCGCTTAATAACCGCTTTATCTCTAAAGCTTTCTCCCATATCTGCATCAAATGTATTACCATAAACAGAGTAGATAGAACGAGTATTCATGAACAAAGGATCATTTTTATAAGCTGTCTTCAAATAAACTGGCAATAAACTGGTCATCCATCCATGGCAATGTACCACAT
>JAHDDN010000379.1:0-1079 GCA_020629335.1 Chitinophagales bacterium
TTTGCGCAAGTTACGACAGAAGAAACTGACTATAATTATCAAATTGCTTATTGTGTGGGGAATCAAGCTTCTACGGCATGGATAGGAGAGGACTTGGTGATCATGGTAGAGGGAGAAACGCCAGCTGATAGAGATATGGAAATCATGGAGCAAGCAGTTGGCTTATTAAGTGATGTGCTTGCTAAGTACCAAGAATTTACAGGAATGACAGACTTGCCAATTGCTAGTGAATATGATGGCAAGCCTGTTATTGAAGTGGTGATTGATAATTGTGGAGCAGGTGGTTTAGCTTCTCATGGAGTATTAGGGATGTCTACAGGAACTTACTTTTTGGATCAGCTTTACGACAATATAAATAATGACAATATCGCGATTCCTCAAGTATTTTTGTATGAGTTGAATCGTAATTTTTGGCGACCAGATTTTAATAATAAATTTGATTGGGCCATGAATAATGAGCCGGCTAATTGGGGTTGGTGGACAGTCGGAATGAATAATGCGCAGGCTGTTATGGTGCCGCTATCATTAGAGGTTGAAATGGATTACTTTGGGAATGACTTAGCCTATTTCAGAGATAGAATGCTAGGAGAATTAACGGACTATATGGAAGATACTCAATACGATTTTGACTATGGTTGGACGCAGTCGTTGATGCCTTGGCATAATACCGAAAGTATCAATGATTTAATGTCAGGATTGTTAATTTATTCTTATGAAAACTTTGGCGGAGAAAATTGGTTGACGAATTTTTATCAGTATATTCAGGATGATAATATTGAGGATCGTTCAGATGTATTTGCCTTTCAAGAATGTCGGGATAATGTTTATAAGATCTGGAGTTATTCAGCCGAAGAAGATTTAATTGAGTTTTTTGAGGATGACCTAAGGTGGATCATTTCAGAAGAAGCAAAAGAAACCATTGAAGATCATTTTGATCCTCCAGAACCTACTTCGATTAGAACAATAGACAATAATATTTCAATTTACCCAAATCCAGTAACAGACCAAATCAATATTAGACTTGATCATCCACCATCAAGCTCTATTGAAATAGTCAATGCTTTAGGACAAAGGGTTTA
>JAHDDN010000379.1:1179-5563 GCA_020629335.1 Chitinophagales bacterium
AATGATACCACCACAATTAAAAACTAATAGATTTACTTTAGGTCCTTACCAAGCAAAAGATGAAGATCGTTTTGTCGAAATGGCATTAGATCCAGTGTCCATAAAATTCATGGGTGGATCATCAGGCATCGAAGCCAATGAAAGAGCCATGTTTCAAAAAATATTAACCATATATGAAAAGAATGATAAACGCTGGTTTTGGATATGGGGCGTTTGTCAAGAAGATCGCTTATGCGCTCATTTAGAATTAAAAGAAACAGGGCATACTAATGAGGGTGAATTAGAAGTCGTCTATATGGTACATCCAGATGCGAGAGGAAAAGGCTTGATGACAGAAGTCTTAGCGCTTCTTAAAGAAATGCAATCGACATGGGATAGAAGAATTATTGCTACCTTAAGTGCTGAAAATACCAATTCGATGAAACTGCTAAAAAGATGGGGAATTGAGCAGGAAGAAATCATAAGAGATGAGGAAGATGACGATGAATATTTAAAGGTTTTGCTAGCTGTTTAAGGTTTGCAAACCTATTTTCTCCCGAATATGTTATACAATAGTATTCCCTTTTAAAAAAATACTGATTATGTTTTGGAAAAGAAAACCCAAATATCAAACACCAGAAGTAACAGACGCTACTTTTAATGAGCTAGTAGCCCAGTCAGAAGTACCAGTACTATTAGACTTTTATGCTGATTGGTGTGGGCCTTGTAAGGTATTATCTCCCTTTATCAGAGAGTTAGCAGAAGAATATGAAGGCAAGGCATTAGTCGCTAAAGTGGACACACAGGTAAATCCTGGGCTAAGCCAGCACTTTAAAATCAAATCAATTCCTACTTTAATGTTCTTTAAGAATGGGGAAGTAGTCGCTCGATATCAAGGACTCGTTCCAAAGCCCAATTTAGAGGAAATATTGAATCGATTTATTGAAGAAGAAGCTTAAAAATCAATAACTCATCATCTCAAGCGCTTAAAAGGGTGAAAATTTCTTTTTGCTAATCAAATATAGTTCTTATTTTTGGGCGATTATAAAGTTAAAGTTCAAAAAATAATAATATGGAAAACAAGAATGGAGCGGGCAAATGCCCTTTTATGCATGGAGAGTTAAAAACGGGTGCTGGTGGCGGTACTTCGAACAGAGACTGGTGGCCTAATCAGTTGAAATTGAATATCCTACGTCAAAATTCTTCTTTATCTGACCCGATGGGGGAGGATTTCAATTATGCGGAAGAATTTAAGTCTTTGGACTTAGCAGCAGTCAAAAAAGATTTGGTTGATTTAATGACGGATTCTCAAGATTGGTGGCCAGCAGATTATGGTCATTATGGGCCGTTTTTCATTCGTATGGCATGGCATAGTGCTGGTACTTATCGTATTGCTGATGGGCGTGGAGGTGCAGGTGCAGGAACACAGCGTTTCGCTCCATTGAATAGCTGGCCTGATAATGCGAATTTAGATAAAGCACGTTTATTGCTTTGGCCAATCAAGCAGAAGTATGGTAAAAAAATATCATGGGCTGATTTAATGATTTTAGCAGGAAATGTCGCCTTAGAGTCTATGGGCTTTAAAACATTCGGTTTTGCAGGCGGACGTGCAGATGTTTGGCAACCAGAAGAAGATATCTATTGGGGTGCAGAAGCAGAATGGTTAGGAGACAAAAGGTATTCTGGCGATCGTGAATTAGAAAATCCATTAGCAGCCGTACAGATGGGATTGATCTACGTAAACCCAGAAGGTCCTAATGGTAATCCAGATCCATTAGCAGCTGCTAAAGATATTAGAGAGACTTTCGGTCGTATGGCCATGAATGATGAAGAAACAGTCGCTTTGATCGCAGGTGGTCATACATTTGGTAAAACACATGGTGCAGCTAATGATGGAGAATATATAGATCGTGAACCAGCTGCGGCGCCAATAGAAGCTCAAAGCATGGGCTGGCATAACAGATTTGGCTCAGGTAAAGGAGCTGATACGATCACTAGTGGTTTAGAAGGTGCTTGGACAACGACACCAACTAAGTGGAGCAACAATTTCTTCGAAAACCTCTTTGGTTATGAGTGGGAATTAACGAAAAGCCCAGGCGGTGCTCACCAATGGAGACCCAAAGACGGAGCAGGTGCTGGTTTAATTCCAGATGCACATGATCCAGCTAAGAAACATGCGCCTTTCATGCTAACGACTGATTTATCTTTACGCATGGATCCAGAGTACGCAAAAATTTCTAAGCGATTCCATGAAAATCCAGATCAGTTTGCAGATGCATTTGCTCGTGCTTGGTTTAAGTTGACTCACCGTGATATGGGCCCAATTACTCGCTATCTTGGACCAGAGGTTCCTGCTGAAGCATTAATTTGGCAAGATCCAGTACCAGCAGTTAAGCATGATTTAGTAGAAGCACAAGAAGTAGCTGACCTAAGAAACAAAATCGCTAATTCAGGTTTATCAATTTCTGAGTTAGTATCGACCGCTTGGGCATCGGCTTCGACTTTCCGTGGTTCAGATAAGAGAGGAGGTGCTAATGGCGCAAGAGTTCGTTTAGCTCCACAAAAAGATTGGGAGGTGAATAATCCAGCTCAATTAGCTAAGGTATTAAAGACCTTAGAAGGTATCCAAAGTAGCTTTAACAAATCTCAGTCAAGTAAAAAGATTTCTATGGCTGACTTGATTGTTTTGGGTGGATATGTAGGCGTGGAGCAAGCCGCTAAAAATGCAGGCTACCACTTAAGCCTCGACTTTAATCCAGGACGTACAGATGCTTCTCAATCTCAAACAGATGTAGAATCTTTTGCCGTATTAGAGCCACAAGCAGATGGTTTCCGTAACTATGTAAAAGGGAAATTCACTATTTCTGAAGAAGAAATGTTAGTAGACAAAGCTCATTTAATGAATTTGACTGCTCCAGAAATGACTGTATTATTAGGAGGTATGAGAGTGTTAAATACCAACTATGATGGTTCAAAGCATGGCGTCTTTACTAATCGTACTAATGCCTTAACGAATGATTTTTTCGTTAACTTATTAGATATGGGTACAACTTGGAAAGCCACTTCAGATGAGCAATCTACTTTCAAAGGCAGTTCTCGCAAGACAAGCGAGGTAAAATGGACAGCTACAAGAGTAGATTTAATATTTGGATCTAACTCAGAATTACGTGCATTAGCTGAAGTTTACGGATGTTCTGATTCTGAAGAGAAATTTGTATTCGATTTTGCAGTAGCATGGCATAAGGTGATGAACTTAGATCGTTTTGAATTAAAGAGTTAAACGATAGTTCTAATAAAATTGATGGAAAAGGTGATCCAGTGATGGGTCGCCTTTTTTTTATGCGCAAGGGATAGCAGCGGTATGTGGTGTTTATGCTGCGACCTACGGAACTTAGGCCTGCGCAGGCTCCAATAAGAGACAAGTGGGCCTTAGTGTAGTGGGAGCAGCATAGCCACATAAGAGCGTATAGCCCGACCCTTTTTTTGACATCATTGGGCCGACACATGGGTACGGCCCCTACAAATGATGTCAAAAAAAGGGGTGCGCCCATAAACTTAAGCGTTTGTTATTTTTGGTATGATGATGAATTATTGAAAATATTGCTTTTTGTTTACTAATTAGTTAACTTTGTGTAGTGGAGAGAAAAATAGCTTTATACGGAAATTACTTTGCCGACTTCTACGAAAAGCAAGCTGATAATGTCAAAGATAAGATTGATTATGTTTTGGATATTATACGATTCGTTGATAGAGTACCAAAGAAATTTCTGAGGCATTTAACAGGTACCGATGGTCTTTATGAAGTAAGGATATCTACGGTCTCAGCTAATATTCGAATTTTTTGTTTTTTTGATGAAGGACAACTTGTGATATTGTCTAATTGCTTTATCAAAAAGACCCAAAAGACTCCTAAAAAAGAACTACGACTAGCCATTAAGCTAAAAGAAGAATACTTTGATAGCAAAAACCAATAATTATGAAAAAACTAACAACATTTGAAGAACACTTAGATAAACATAGAGGTAAAAAAGGAACAGAATCAAGAACTAAATTCGATTCCGATTCTTTGGCATTTAGATTGGGGGTTATGCTTAAAGAAGCTCGTAAGGAAGCTCAAATGACACAAGAACAATTAGCTAATAAAACAGGAACTAAGAAAAGTTATATCTCTCGTATTGAAACAGGAAAAAGCGATATACAATTAAGTACTTTTTACAGGTTGATAGAAATTGGACTAGGAAAAACATTGAATATCAGTATCGGATAAATTTATCACACTTGCCACTCTGAGATAAAACCCTTAATATTGCACCACCAAACGACTACACTCCCTCATTAACTCATTAAAAACAAAAAGAAATGTCTGTAAGAGCCAATTACTCAGATTCAGAATGGCAAACAATAG
>JAHDDN010000380.1 GCA_020629335.1 Chitinophagales bacterium
CCAGTAAGAAAGCTATAAATCAAGAATGTTGGAGTAGAGACGCATTGCAATGCGTGTTCCATTTGGAGCATAATTGAAGTTTAAATAATTATTTGAACCACCTCCCCAAAATATTTCTGATTTTCCATTAAGGATGTCTAGAGTACAGAATTTATTACCATCCTGTATGCGCATTCCGTAAGCTGCTGGCCCTATGTTTGGTTGGCCAATTCCTATCCACTTTCCACTTCCCAATATATTACCAAAAGCGCCAGATTGTAAGTGACCAACTTGCCCTCCAGTGAGATCTGTGTTAAAAGAAGGATTTGAAGAAAAGCCAATTTGCTGAGCATCCGCTGTAGTTACAAAAAGGCATAGGATGACTATTACATAAAATATGTTTTTCATGTTCAATGATTTTTTGAAAATTAAGTGATAAATTGAATGAAATTACCTATTCGATAGAGGCTATTTATATGATTTAATTTCATTCTAAATAAAATATATAACGTCATATAAGCATGTTAACGTAATAGTATAAAAATTGTTTAAATAAAATTAATTTATAGCTATAATGAGTAGCTATTACCCAATACCAAACCCGCATAGGGATAGAAGCGGTATGTGGCGTTAAGAGGCGACTAACGAAGCTTAGGTATGCGAAGGCTGGCTTTAGCAGACAAGCAGACCTTAGCGTAGTAGGAGCCGAATAGCCACATAATAGCGGATAGCCCGCCTTGCGCCTTCGGCGAATGATTAATGCATAATGATGAATGATAAATATATTGTGCAATGTACATTGTATAGGCGAACGCAAGGATGCGCCAAAAAAATAAACCTTCCAACCAAACCCCCATTCAACCCAAAAAAAATGCAGTTCAAAGGATAAATTTCATCAAAAGGCGTGAATAGGCGTAATTGCAAGTGATTATTAATCATTAAAGCAATTACATGAAATTTATCCTTATTCCCATCCTATGCATTTTAATCTCATTCAATAGCTATGCGCAATTTCAATTAAGCGGAAGTATAGTGTCTGAAGATCAACAAGCCATTGAATTTGCTTCAGTAAGCCTTTATCCCTTAAGTGATAGTACGCTTCTGGAGGGAGTTATTACTGCTCAAAATGGCTCTTTTGTATTGACTGATTTAAACGCCGCTCAATATCAATTGACCATACAAATGTTAGGCTATGAAGATGTGAGCGAAACTATTGATGTCTTTGAAAATATCGACTTAGGTCCAGTTATTCTCAAAGAAGAGTCGGCTATTTTAGAGGAAGTAAAAGTGATCGCTCATCAATCGACTGTAGAGAGTCATTTGGGGAAGAAGGTGCTTAGAATTGGGCAGGATTTAACGGCTGCTGGAAGCAATGCCTTGGAAGCCTTAGATGATATTCCGTCAGTGACTTCTACGCCAAGGGGGCAAGTGCAAATAAGGGGCAACTCCAATGTCATTATTTATATCAATGGGAAAGCTACCAAAAGAGATCCATCTACGCTCAAATTTATCTCTGCTGAATCATTAGAGAAAATCGAAATTATTACCAATCCATCTGCCAAATATGATGCGGAAGGGGTTGGGGGAATTATCAATTTGGTATATAAAAAAGATAGAGTACGCTCTGCCAAACTAGAACTGATTTCCAATTTAGCCATCTTGACTAATCCGTTTTATTTAAGCCCCAATGGAGGAATCAATGCTAGCTTTACTAGAAACAAGCTTTCCTTTTTTGCCAATCTGAGTACTGATTATAGTTGGTATGAAGATTATGCGGATTTTAGCAGAATTAATTTTAGTGATAGTCTTCAAAGGTACGAAAGCCATGCAACTAATAAGGGAATAGGCAATGTGAGTAATGCATTAATCGGTTGTTCTTTTGAGTTAGATACTACAATGTCAATTGGATTGGAAATTAATTATGATCGTTGGGATTTTCTGAATGAAATGCAACAGCATAATATTTTCGACTATCAAGATGGCTTGGATCAAAGGCTTGATTTTTCAGGGGAAAGGGGAGAAGTAGAGAATGAATTATGGGTGAATCTCTCTTTAGAAAAAGAGTTTCAGAATGAGCAGAACCTAAAAATATCTTTGACGGCTGGTGGAGAAAATGAAGTGAACTATTCAGAAAATGAGGAGGAGGAAATAATGGCTACTATTCCTAGTGCTCAACAATTTTTGCGTTCCTCCAATGAGTTGGAAAGCCAACGATATTATCAAGGAGAAATAGGCTATGAAGCGCCTTTCTTTGATTGGGGAGAAATAGAGTTCGGACTGAAAGCGGACTTTATTCAGTATCACATTCTTCAAAAAATAGCCTTATTTACAGACACGCCATTAGCCGATAATGACTTCAATATGGATATGCAAAAGCTAGGCATATTCATGCTTCAGAAAAATCAAATTAAGCAACTGGAGTATGGAATTGGATTAAGATTAGAGCAATTTTCAAGTACTGCTTTTCAAGAAGCCAACCAAGCTGAATTTACACAAGACTATATCCGTTTATTCCCTTCTGTTCAGCTAAATTATTTGTTGGATGGTCAGGATAAAAGTATCGGTTTTAATTATACTCGCCGAATCAACCGCCCAGGCTTTTTTGATTTGAATCCCTATGTTTCCTATGAAGATCCATTGAATTTAGAGACAGGCAATCCTGCATTACGACCAGAAATTGCCGATTTATATGAGCTGAATTATCATCAAGAGGGAAAGCCTTATGCAGTAGATATAAGCTTGTATCATCGCAAAACCAATGATGCCATCCAATATGTAGCCCATCCAATAGATAATAATCGAACCATGACCAGCACTGTTAATATCGGAACGGCAACAAGGAGTGGGCTAGAAGCCCAAATTGAATATCGCTACTTAAAAAAACTCAAAGCAAGTGCCAGTTTTGTGATGGCCCAAAATCGCTTCAATGATCCAGAAAACGAAATCACTTATAATAAGCAAAGCACTTGGAGTGTGCGATTAAAACAACAATTCAATCTAAAGAATAATTGGAAAATAGAATTTTCAGAAATCTATAGAGCGCCTTCCTATGAAATCCAACAAAAAACGGCAGCTGCTTATTATGTGAATTTGGGAATCAATAAAAAATTCAAAAACAAAAAAGGCAGTGTCTCTTTTGCGATAAGAGATCTATTTAATACCAAGCTGTATGCCTATTCATTTCTCAACTCAGACTTTGAGATAGAGCGAAGCCACAAATGGCAAACACGACAACTAGTATTAGGATTAAATTATACTCTTTTTGAGCAGAAAAAATAAGGGAGATCAAAGCAGATTGATTATATTGTGAAAAAAGGGGGAATTATTATTATGAAAAAAGAATGGCTTTTTCAAATAGTGGCATTAGTCATATTTTACTTAGATAGTATTATCTCTGTAGAACATGAAGGGCTTTTCTTTTCTGAAACTCCCGCTGTGGATTTGATATATGTGTTGTATGTGGCAATTTTGTTTTTAATCGTTAATTATATATTGATCCCACGACTTTTTTATGCTAAAAAATACTTGCTGTTTTTCATTTCCTTGATTGGCTTAATCGTTCTTTTTGGTGTAATAGAAGAAGGCATCCTTGAAAAAATCTTCTCTCCGAATAGTCGAGGGAAAAATGATGTTACTTGGCAATCTATTTATTGGTACTTTGGCGAAATACTAGTGCCTTTGTTGGCTTTTATGACCATTAAGTTTGTATTTGATAGTTTTGCTCATCAACAAAAATTGGAAGAAATTGAGAAAGACAGATTAACTAATGAACTGAAACTATTAAAGTCGCAAATACAGCCCCACATTCTTTTCAATAGCTTGAATAATTTATATCATTTTGCTTTGAAAAAATCGGATGATGTACCAGGATTAATACTGAAACTATCCAATGTATTGCGCTATGTATTGTATGAAACGACTGATGAAAAAGTCTCTTTAGAAAAAGAATTGACCTTTATTAAAGATTATATTGACCTCCAAGAAATTCAATATAAGGGTAGAGGAGAGATACACTTTGATCTTCAAAAAGAAGCAGATTGTGAATCTATCAAGATTGCTCCCTTTCTATTAATCCCCTTTATAGAGAATAGTTTTAAGCATAGTTTTGGCTCTAAAATAAATGAAGTAGTTATAGAGATTAAATTGGCTATACAAGAAGATAGCCTTAGCTTATTTGTCAAAAATAATTTTGAAAAAGACAAGGGAAATAGCGAAAAACTAACCCAAGGAGGAATTGGAATGAAAAATGTGAAGAAAAGATTAGATTTGCTATATCCCAAACAGTACGAGCTAAACATCATTGAAAATCAACAGGAGTATATCGTTAAATTAGATTTAGAACTCCTTAAAAAGGCATAATGAATCCATTAAATTGTATCATAATAGAAGATCAAATCCCTGCTCAGGAAACCCTGAAGTCGTACATAGAACAGGTACCAAGCCTGAAGCTATTAAATACTTATATTTCTCCTTTAGAAGCTTTGCAAGACTTAGATAGTGGATTAGTTGATGTGTTGTTTTTAGACATTCACTTGCCCAAATTATCTGGTATTGAATTACTAAGATCGCTTAAAAATCCTCCTCAAACGATACTTACAACGGCCTTTACAGAATATGCGATTGATGGCTTTGATTTGGATGTAGTAGATTATCTTTTAAAGCCATTTTCTTTTGAGCGTTTTCTAAAATCTATCTCCAAAATCAATAAAAAAGAAGTAAGACAAAAAGCCCCCAATAATGATTTTTTATTTGTTAGAAACAAAGGCCAAATCAAGAAAATTGCCATTTCAGAAATTGAGTATGTAGAAGCGAAAGGAGATTTTACCGTCATTTGTACAACTGAAAATAGGGAAGTGGCTAATATTTCTTTACAAAAACTACTACTAAGCTTGGGTGAGAAATTTGTAAGATGCCATAAGTCCTATATCGTCAATATAGATCGGATAGAAAAAATCATTGGCAATCATATTCTAATCAATACCAAAGAAATTAGCATTGGAAGAACTTATAAAGATCAATTTATGGAGCGAATTAAAATGATTTGATTCTTTAAGGCATTTAAGACGTGAATAGCGCAGCTATTTAAGGAGTAAATAAGGCAGTATAATTGTAAAAATCCGTGTAATCTGTGCAATCCGTGATTATTTATTTGGGCGGCTATATCCCGCTGTTCGCTCTTATGGGGCTATGCGCTGTCTGTTCCGCATAGTCGGTACTTGTCTTCCACTGCGTGGCAAGCCTGCGTCCCTCCTTGCTTCACGAGCCATCGCATATACGCCCCATACCGCTGCCATCGGGGCCGCATTTTAGTTAGGAGCGCATACTGATAAATAAACAAATTAAATGGAAATTTTTATTCCTTCAATCAGTTGGGGTATGCAAGTGAAAAACACTTGCTATTTGGGGCAAGCACAAGTGAAAAACACTTGCGCTATAAGCTTAGGACCTTATTGACAAATAATTATCAACTATATAAATTCCCGTATTTTGTTACCCACTCAATTTATTTTGTCGCAACCCCTTATTTTAGCACCTAAAAAACAAAAAGCAATGAAAATAGAAATTCATAGACCAAAGGAAA
>JAHDDN010000381.1:0-4998 GCA_020629335.1 Chitinophagales bacterium
GTTTCGATTTATGTTATAAAAGTACAAAGCCTATTCCAAATTAATCTGTCAGCCAACTTACATTAGTAGGTTGGTCTGTTAGTAGTTAGTAATGGTTTTGTTTGTAGTAAATCGACTAACGTACTTACTACTAATATACCTACGACTCAAAACTTGGCTTTCTTTTTGCATTTCAAAGTATATTAGCAATAATTTCTCTATCTTGTGACAACACTAAAACAAAACATTCCATGCAATTAAAAAGCCTCCTCCGTATTTTAATTGTCAACCTCATTTTATTTTTCTTTACTCAACTTACTACTCAAGCCCAAGATTTCAACCAGTACGAAGACACTGGCATGACAGGCCCCCGCTATAGCCTCACTTTCAACAAACAATTTCGTGCTAATCAAGAATTATTTATTATTGGGCAAGAAATTCCTCATAGAGCTAAAGTCGGTCTTAATAGCCTCAATGCACGCTTTTTCAATCGATACTTATTAGCCTTAAGAGTTGGCATCAGTCGGAAGATTGCCACAGTAGACATTCCCAATCACTTCGGAAGCAATCAATCACTGATCCGCAAAGATTGGCGTTTATTATTAGGAGTGGATTACCTATTCGAGTTAGGAGATTTATACATTTATCCAAGTTTCTATCTTCCCATCCCCCTCCAATCCGATAATCCAGCAGATTTAGAATACGATTACCTACGAAACTGGTTGGGCAAATTTGATCGTATGCGTACCTCATTAGGAGTTAAGTACACTGTCAAAACCTACTTCACCTTCGGCATAGAAATGGACGTCAACCTAGCTCAAATCACAGAGCGCTTCCGAGACACTTGGAATTTTTATACCCCGTCCGAAATGCTCAAAACTCAATACAGCCTCATGCTAACATTGGGCATACAAATACCTCGATGATAGCGATGAGTGATGAGCGCATAGCGATGAGCTTTTTAAGGTTGAAATTATTTAACGTTGGAACTGAATAATTTGAAACGTTTTAACCGAATAAGAAATGACATATCCCATTTAGAAACAGGATTGATTTTTAAAGCTTCAAAAGTTATTTACAAGAAGATATGTCATTTCAACACCTCTAAAAATCCATCAACTATCGACTATGGACCATCGACCAAAAAACAGCGAACGAAGTGAGCAGTCTATCGTCTGAAAGCGAAGCTGTCTAAAAAACTATCGACTATGGACCATCGACTATCGACCAAAAAAAATCTCTCAGCGAGCAAAGCGAACGATCTCTCTTCCCTCAGCGAACGAAGTGAGCAGTCCCTCCTCTAAAAACAAAAAGCCCCTTAACACACAAAATGCATCAAGGGGCTATCAATTTTCTTTTGGCAAGAACGGCTAAGCTTCTTCTTCCTCCTTTAACAATCCGATTTCGATTAATCGTTGTCTTAAGTAGCCGCCTGCTGTAATTGGTTCGTAAGCCAATTTGTTGTCAGCCGTTACGCATGATTCTAAGCAATCCAATTTCATTTCTGATCTTGGGTGTAAGAAGAATGGGATAGAGTAACGGTGAGTGTGCCATTTTTCTTTTGGCGGATTGACTACTCTGTGGGTAGTCGAACGCAAACGATTGTTGGTCAAACGCTGTAACATATCACCTACATTTACTACGATTTCTCCTGGACCTGCATTAATAGGAATCCACTCGTTCTGCTTGTTGAGTAGCTCTAAGCCATCCGCTGATGCTCCTACTAATAAAGTAATCAAGTTAATATCCTCATGTTGCTCTGCACGGATAGCAGACTTTGGATTTTCTGTGATTGGTGGATAGTGAATCAAACGCAAGATACTATTACCATTATGGATTTTTTGATCGAAGTAATTTTCGTCTAATTTTAAGTAGTTCGCTATCGCTCTTAATAAATGACGACCTGATATTTCAAATTGGCGATAAGCATCTGTCAGTGTTACATTGAAAGAAGGCATTTCTAATACTTGTACATTATCAGGATATTCACTTTTGATTGGATCTTCGCCTTGTACATTTTGTCCATACTGGAAAAACTCTTTCAAATCTGCTACATCTGACTGCTTTGCACTTTCTTTACCGAAAGAAGTATATCCTCTCTGTCCTGCTAAACCTTCAATTTCATATTGACGCTTTACTGGCTTATTCATGCTAAAGAACTTTTGAACATTATCATATAACTGTTCAATTAACTCCTCTGTTAAACCGTGATTCACTACAGATACGAAACCAACTTCTTCATAGGCTTTACCTAATGTTTCAACAAAAGCAGCTTTCTTCTGCGGATCACCTGATAGATAATCATTCAAATCAATCCGAGGTATGATCGTACTCATCGCAATATTTTTTTATTAATAAATGTGTTTTACAGTCTGCAAAGATAGCGTATTTTTGTCTTTTCTGCCAAAAAACTGATCTTCAACACCAAAGGAATCGGCTTCTTTGCCCACCTCTTTCCGACAATTAGCGTCTTATAGTAATGAAAAACAACTTAGTCCAAGCACTTTTAGCTTTTTAAACGTTAATTTTGTAAAGACAACTTATTAAACAATCATCTCATGAATAGAAAAATAGTACTCTCTATATTCTGTGTCTTTATGACTGCCTTCTTTTTTATAGCCAGTCAGTCTTATGTGTTTACAAAGTCTAATGGTAGCATCGTCTCTAAGACGGGGGCGCCAGGAGAAGGAGCTTGTAATCAATGCCATAACAGTTCTGGTGGAGGAAGTGGGCAATTAACTTTATCCATTGATGGAGATCCCAGCAACTTTACTCCTGGAGAGAGTTATATGATAACAGTTGAGGCTTCGGATCCTGATGCAGCTCAATATGGATTCCAGATGACCGCCTTGAGTGGTGCTGCTCCTAATGATGATGCAATTAGCCCCATCAGTGGCGGTTTTGTGAGCGGAAGTGGAATGGAAGTTAAAAATAATATTGAGCGAGAATACATCAATCATACTTCTCCAAATAGTGATGGAAGCTGGACTTTCGAATGGATTGCGCCAGATGAAGAGGAGGCCATCACTTTCTATGCGGCTTCTATAGCTGGTAATGGGCTGGGAGATAATGGCGACAAACTTTACTTTCAAGAATTAACTTTAGAACCACTCATAGCTGATCCTTGTGATGATTTAGAACCCATCACGCTTACTTATGATACACCCACTTGTGATGATAATGGCAATGCTACCTTAACCTATATGTTTGGTGGAGGAACGGGTAACTATGATGTAGAGGTCATACTCAATGGGGAATTATATTTTGATGATGTGATTACGACCAGTGGTTTCCCGCTATTATTTCAAGCCCAAGATGTGGTAGAGATTAGTGTGGTGGATGCTATTACGCCTTGTAATGAGTTATATGATAGCATCACTTTAGATTGTACACCTCCACCAGTATGTGAATCTTTTGTTGGTGATTTTGCACAAGAAGAAGTGATTTTATGTGATGGAGATATTTTAGCTATTCAAGCCAATAGTTTAGAGGTGGGGCCTGATGATGTGTTTAAATATCTTATCATGACGAATGAAGTGCCTTCTCCTACTTCTATCGTTACTTTTAATGAGACAGGAATGTTTGAGAATGTGGGGGCTTTGGATACTAATACTGAATATTTTGTTACAGTAGCAGCAGGGCCTTTACCTGCCGATACCTTGGCAGCTAACTTACCTGACTGGGATAATCCTTGTACGGTTTATGCTACACCTATTCCTTTGGTTATTTTGGAGCCCATTCAGATATTTTCTAATGTACAGTGTGGAGAAGTCACTTATAATGGCTGTGATGATTATTTCGTAGAGTTTAGTGTGATCGTTGGTGCTACTGGTGGTTATCCTGCTTATTTCCCTGGGGAGACTTATGTCTTTGAGGGAGATGATGGTTCTAGCTTTGAAGCACCTCAGAATGTTCCATTTACTTTTGCAGACATAGAAGGTGGTACTTTGAACTATACTATTTCCGATGATGCAGGATGTGTTTATATAGGATCAGTTAGTGATGCTGGATGTGAGTTTGAATTACTTTATCAAGTAGAGGATATGCCTACAGAACCGATCATTGCCTGCTCAACAGCAGCTATTAGTATTATGGCTAATTGTATTACGGATGAATCGGATGAGTATAGCATTGGCTATCTATTGCATGATGAGGATAGTAGTGACTTTGGCAATATCTTGGGGCGTGCTAGTATGGGAGATGGTATACTAAGCATAGATGGCGATTTAGCAGAAGAATATTATAATCAATCGCTTTTTATCACTGGTGTAGCTGTGGCGGAGAATGAAGATGGTAGTCTTAATTATGATGAAATCGTTTATACAAGTAGTAGTTCCACTTCTATCACTTATTTAGCACCTATTACAATCGAGATATTAGCGGAGAATTGTGATACTTTAACAGGTCTTACAAGTGTTGAATTGAGTGTGAGTGGCGGTTATCCTTCTTTAGATGAATCGGCTAATTATTTATTAGAAGGGGCTTATACTGGCGAAGCAAGCTTGAATGAAGTCATTAGTATTGATATAGCAGATGGGGAAAGCTTCCTATTAAATGTATTAGAAGATGGCAATGATTGTGAATTAACAGATTTTAGTGCTGGGCCTTATGAATGTGAATTAGTAGACACAAAAATAGAGAATGGCATGGCTGCTGAGATTAGTATTTATCCTAATCCAGCATCTGATCAAGTACAAATCAGCATCCATACTCCAATAAAAAGCTATCAAGTATGCCTTTATGACAGTAAAGGTCAGCTAATTTGGAAAGAAAGTTCGCCGATAGTAGCTACAAACGGAAATTACACTGTAAATTTGTCCGACTTTAGTAATGGGGTCTACTATTTGATGATTAGAAGCGAAGAATACGTACTTAGCGAGAAGATTGTTTTAAATAAATAATCTATTTCATTCAACGCAAAGTGGGAGAAGCTTGTATTTAACTTTGTAACTGAATAACTGATCAACTGAATAACTGATCAACTGAATAACTGATCAACTGAATAACTGATCAACTGAA
>JAHDDN010000381.1:5098-5554 GCA_020629335.1 Chitinophagales bacterium
TAACTGATCAACTGATTAACTGGTTAACTGGTTAACTGGTTAACTGAGTAAAGGTTATTTAAAATGTATGAATTTTTCGGTTTACCAGTTAAAAAGTTAATCGGAACAACTAATTAACTAAAGTATAAGGATTTCTCGGTTTACCAGTTTATCAGTTAAAACGTTAATCAGTTAACAATCGGCTTAGGGATGGTAGTGGTATGGGGCGTGATGAAGTAGCTTACGGAACTTAGGCAGACGCAGGCTGGCCACGCAGTGGCAGACAAGTATGCCTTAGTGGAGTAGCTGCTGAATAGGCCCATAAGAACGGACAGCCCGACCCTTTCTATTTTTTCATTCGAGGGCGCACACATAGGTAGCGCCCCTACGGTCGAATGAAAAAATAGAAAGGGGAAGCCCCGAATAAGAATTTAAATTGAAATAAATAATATCGAATGTTTGATTTTGTAAATAAGG
>JAHDDN010000382.1 GCA_020629335.1 Chitinophagales bacterium
CAAAGTTATTCAGTTCCAACGTTAAAGACTGGCTTAGGGATGGTAGTGGTATGGGCCGTCGAGAGGGAGCTTACGGAACTTAGGCAGACGCAGGCTGGCCCGCAGGGCAGACAAGTATGCCTTAGTGGAGTAGCTGCCGAACAGGCCCATAAGAACGGACAGCCCGACCGAGCCTTTTTTGCTTGCTTGATTTTTGATTGAGTGATTGATTTTCTATAGGCGGGATCAATCACAAGAAAGGAAGCGAGGGAAGCCCCTAAAAATAAAAAATTGCTACAAAATTACTATCTTTGCACTTTCAATTTTAACACCAATTTATAAATAATTATGCGTTTAAAGAACAAGGTAGCATTGATTACTGGAGGTAGTAGTGGAATAGGGAAAGAAACTGCTCTTTTATTTGCCAAAGAAGGCGCTTCAGTCATCATTGTGGATGTGAATGTTAAGGAAGGGAAAAAGACTATGGAAAAAATTCTTAATCGTGGACAAGAAGCTTCATTTTATAAAGCGGATGTTTCCGATCAAGGAGATTGTAAAAAGATGATTGCTTTTACAATGAAAAAGTATGGGGAATTAAATATTTTATTTAACAATGCTGGCATCATGCACTCTGATGATGGAGATGCCGTATCAACAGAAGAAGGCGTTTGGGATTTAACCATGAACGTCAATGTGAAAGGCGTATTTTTGGGCTGTAAATATGGCATTCCTGCTATGAGAAAATCAGGTGGAGGCTCCATCATTAATACGGCTTCATTTGTAGCACATTTGGGTGCAGCCACTCCTCAATTAGCTTATACAGCCAGCAAAGGCGCTGTATTAGCGATGTCGAGAGAATTAGCGGTGATTCACGCCAGAGAGGGAATCAGAGTGAATGCGCTCAGCCCTGGGCCATTGAGAACGGAATTATTGATGAAGTTTTTAGATTCAGAGGCCAAAAAACAAAGAAGATTAGTACACATTCCGATGGGCCGATTTGGAGAGGCGAAGGAAATGGCTAAAGCGGCTTTATTTTTAGCTTCGGATGATTCCTCTTATATGACGGGAACCGAATTTTTAGTAGATGGTGGCATCACTGCGGCCTATGTAACTCCTGAATAGTTAAACAATGAGTAAAATCATCAAAACGATTAGCCCAATAGACGGTTCCGTTTATTTAGAACGTCCATTGGCAGAAGATAAGCAGATTGAAACTGTTTTGAATGCGGCTAAAGAGGCCAGAGCTATGTGGCGAAAAACGTCCATCAAAAAGCGAATTGCTATTTGTAAAAAAGCGGTGAAGTATTTCGTTAAGCATGCCGATCAATTTGGCTTGGAGCTAACCCACCAAATGGGTAGGCCTTTGCGATATACGCCTTTTGAAATATCTAAGGGATTTCAGGAAAGGGCATTGCATATGATCAACATTGCAGATGATGCCCTAACGAATGTGATACCTGATGAAATAGAAGGCTTTCAGCGATTTATTAAGCGAGAACCATTGGGTACTATTTTAGTATTGGCTCCTTGGAATTATCCTTATCTGACTTCGGTCAATGCGATTATTCCTGCGCTTATATCGGGTAATACGGTTATTTTAAAACATTCTGATCAGACGCCTCTTTGTGCAGAGCGTTATGCGGAAGCATTTGAAGCAGCAGGATTGCCTGAAGGAGTATTTCAGTATTTGCATATTAGTCATCCGCAAGTATCTAAAGTAATCGCTGATAATCGAATTGATTTTGTAGCTTTTACAGGTTCTGTAAAAGGTGGTAAAGCGATTCAAAAAGCAATTAGTAAAAGATTTATTAGTGCTGGTTTAGAATTGGGGGGCAAAGACCCTGCTTATGTGAGAGCAGATGCAGATTTAGATCATGCGATAGAGAATTTAGTGGACGGTGCTTATTTTAATTCTGGGCAATCTTGCTGTGGAATTGAGCGAATTTATGTGCAAGAAAAACTATTTCAAAAGTTTGTAGACGGATTCGTTGACTTAACTAAGGGCTACCGATTAGGTAATCCATTGGACATGGAAACGAATATGGGTCCTATGGTTAGAGCGAGTGCTGCTAAAGCAGCTCAAAAGCAAATTGATGCGGCAGTAAAATCAGGCGCTAAGAGCTTAATTGATCCAAGCCATTTTGAATGGCATAATCCGAAGAAAGCTTATTTAGCTCCACAGGTTTTAATTAATGTAGATCATTCTATGCCACTGATGCAAGAAGAAAGTTTTGCGCCTGTAGTGGGTATTATGCCTGTGAAGAATGATGAAGAGGCACTATATTTGATGAATGATAGCGATTATGGCTTGACGGCTTCTATCTGGACAAAAAGCAGTAAAAAGGCTATCCAAATTGGACAGCAAATAGAAACGGGTACGGTCTTTATGAATCGTTGTGATTATTTAGATCCTGCGCTGGCTTGGACAGGAGTAAAAAATAGTGGTCGAGGTTGTACGCTATCAAGTTTGGGATATGAGGCATTGACTCGTCCTAAGTCTTTTCATTTACGAATGCTATAATGATACCTTTATGATGAAAGCTGGTTTATTTTTATGCGATCACGTAAAGCCTGAATTACAGGCAGAATTTGGAGATTATACGGATATGTATGCCGAGATATTTCCAGAGTTTAGCTTTTGCTATTATGACGTCTGTAATGGCGTTTTTCCAGAAGATATTAACGAATGTGATTTCTATATGGCTACGGGTAGTCGTCATTCTGTATACGATGATCTTCCTTGGATTAAGCAGTTAAAAAGTACCGTCAAACAGCTTCATAAAAAGAAAAAACCTTTTGTGGGTTTTTGCTTTGGACATCAATTGATCGCAGAGGCTTTGGGCGGTAAAGTGGCTCCTTCTCCTAATGGTTGGTGTGTGGGCGTGCATTCTTTTGAATGGCAAAATATGCAGCATTGGATGCGACCTGTGGCTTCTGATTATAATCTATTGATGATGTGTCAGGATCAGGTGCAAAAATTGCCTAAGAATGCCAAGGTTTTGGCTGGAAATGATCAATGTCCTGTGGGCATGTTTCAAGTAGGAAATCATACCTTGGGTATTCAGGCTCATCCTGAGTTTCCGAAAGCTTATGATCAAGTACTAATGGAGGAAAGAGTAGAACGCATTGGGGAAGATAAAACCAAAGCTGGTATCAAGAGCTTATCTCGTAAGGTACACACCAAATTAATACATGATTGGGTGGTGAATTTTGTGAAGAAATAGATAGTGATTAGTAGTAGTAAAATGATTTTTTTCATGCTTTGTTGGATTTCAGCCGCAAGAATTGAAGAGCAAATACTCGTCTTTAGCAATTAATTGAAATACTCAATACTTCTTTCTATTAGCGTTACATTCTCTTCTTTTCCATCCATATAAGTCTTCTTCACAGTAGTGCTTAAAGAGCCATTTCCATCATAAGTATATTCAATGACCTCAGATACTTTGGTATTAATTTTAGTTTCTTTTTTTACCAGAAGGTTTTCATAATTATACTCCATGCTTGTTTCAACTCCTCTATTAAGGATAAAATCGTTATCTATTTCTTTGGTTAAATTTCCTTTCGCATCATAAACAAATTCTATACGCTTGACCATTTTAGCATGGCTTTGTCCTACAGAATCATTCAACATACTTTGATTAAAAACCATCGTATATTCCTTAATTAATTGATTTTGTTCATCGTATTTATAAGTAGTTTTAGCCTGAATTTGCCCTCCTTCATCAAGCACCGTTTCACTTTTAATTATATCCCCTTCATAAGTCAATATCTCCATTAAATTTAAGGCAGGCATTTCCTTCTTTTCTTGGGCTTTCTTTGCAGTCAATTCTAAAGAATTAGCAGAAGCATTTGTCAAACCCAAAGAGGAATAATTCTTCACTTTACAAACCCCATTAGCTTCATACTCAAATAAACGCTTAGTGAGAAGCGTACTATCCTCCCCCAAATGAACATAAGTTAATTTGGAAACTAATCGCTTCTCTTCATCATACTTATAATAGTTAGACTGAAAAAGTTGATCATTTTTAAATCTTTCATTCTTAACCCAAAGCCAATCTTCAATATGCAAAGCCGATAATTGCTGATCATTGTGAAATCTTGAGATTTTTATAAGCTCTCCTTCATCATTATAAAAATACTTGCTTGATCTTTCCGAATCTCTCTCAAAATTCTTAATAATATTAGTAGTCAAATATCCATCTTGATTAAACAAAGACTCTTTCGACTTATGGATAGTGTTGTCTTTCACCCATTCCTCTCCCTCAAGCTTCATCGAATAATAGCTTTCTTTTTCCGACTTAACATTTTCTTCTAAACTCAATCTCTGCCAATCATTATAATTTGCATTTATCTGCGGACTAAATGATTTATGTTCCTGCACATCTTGCGGTTCCTGAACTTCCTGTAGTTCCTGTACATCCTGTGCATTTAATCCATTGTTAAATAGTAGGAGGAAACTCATTATAATAATCGCTACATATGCTGTATCTATATTTTTCATCTTCGAGGGCTACTAGTTAAGAAATAACAAACACACAAGGTAATAAAATATATTTGAAAACATCATTTTTAGGGCGCATCAGGCGCTCATAAATTAGCATTCCCTTCACAAAAACATTCATCTTTCATCATTTTTCATTCTTCATTAAGCGAGGCGCCTGACCGGGCTATCCGCTCTTATGTGGCTATGCGGCTCCTGCTCTGCTAAGTCCTGCTTGTCTCTTATTGGAGCCTGCGCAGCACTAAGCGCCGCAAGTCGCTGCATAAACGCCACATACCGCTTCTATCCCTTGCGCGTTTATTGGGTTGATGCGCCTTTAAATAGCATTCAAGCTACAAATTTTCACAAAACATCCCAAGAATAAAATTGTTCACAAATTATAATTATTTTCACTGTCAATAAATTTTACTTGCGTATCTGCTTAAAATGTTTTAACTTAATAAGGCACTTTTAAATGTCGTACTTATCGACTTCACTTAAATCAATCATTATGGCATACCTCAACCAAAGTTCAGAATCTTATTACGAAGAGTTCAAACCACAAACGTTCAGACACAGTATTAGTACTGATGCTATTAAATTTGGCTTATTAGCATGCTTGTATTTATTTACTTACTTTATCTTTTTAGAGTTATTTCAAATAGATACCTTACTATTACATGCCATCGGTAAAATAATAATCATCGGCGCTATCATGTTTTATGCGTTTGCTGAGTTTAAAAAGAAGGCAAGGCGTTTTGGATTTAGCCGAAGACTTAAATTTGCCATGCTCATTTCTGCGGTGATTGCTTTCACCTTGATTTTAGGTCAAGTTTCAGCGCTTTATTTCTTAGACTTTGAGCTGGTACCAGCAGCTTTAGATAATTTTAAGGGTGGGATTATTTCATTAAATTTATTGCTATTTTTTGAGATTTTTGCTTACTCCTTAATTATCAGCTTAGCCGCTAATATTTATTTTAGACGAGATTTGTCTGCTAGTATAAGAACTTAAGTACTAACAGACTTTCCATAAGCAATGTGTTAAACTGGCATTTCTATACAGGAATGCCAGTTTTTCTTTATC
>JAHDDN010000383.1 GCA_020629335.1 Chitinophagales bacterium
CCAAACGACACATTTGAAGTGGCCAAAATCAGCAATAGAAATAAACTTGCTTTTACTAAAGCATAAAGATTGTTATTACAAAATAACTGTTTCATGATTTAATTTTTAAAGTGTGATTAAAAATTGGTTTTGATAAAAATTGATTTTTCTAATTAGCTATAACTATTCAGCTCCTGCGCAAGGGATAGAAGCGGTATGCAGCGTTCATGCAGCGACTTACGAAACTTAGCTACACGCCGGCTGGCCACGCAGTGGCAGACCAGTGGAGCTTAGTGAAGTAGGCGCTGCATAGCTGCATAAGAGCGGATAGCCCGACCACGTAGTGGATGCGCCCTAATAATGATAGGCTAAATAGTCACGATTAGCTCACTTTTTATCTATTTGGTGTTTGTTTTCATTTGTTGCTACAAATTTATAGGGAGATCAAACGAAAGGCTTGGAGATTTTTTAAAAAGGCTTGGAAAATGGTGATATTAGGCATAAAAAAGCTTGGACTATTTTCGTATGAATGCGAAAATAGTCCAAGCTGACAATTTTAATTGATTGATTATGAATTAATTACAATAGTGGCACTTATGTGCGAAAAAAACTCGGAGGATTGCCAAACAATTTAACAAAGGAGCGGGAAAAATAGGCTGGATCATTGAATCCGACATCGTAGGCGATCTCAGAAACGTTCAAATTGGTCGTTTTTAGAAGCTCCATTGCCTTATGCAAACGGATATGACGGATAAAAGCATTGGGTGTTTCATTAGTCAGGGCTTTGAGTTTTCGATACAATTGTGATTGGCTTAGTTCTACTTCCTTGCACAATTTTTCGGTATTCAAATCAGGGTCATTTAAATGATTATGGACCAGATTTTTCAATTTTTGAATAAACTGCTCCTCTAATGTTAAATCCGTTTTGGTGGGATTAGCTGCTTCAGAATTATTCAAATTACTTGCAGAAAATTGCTTTTGTAAAGCTTGGCGTAAATGCATTAAGTTTTCAAGACGAAGATATAGTTCTTCCTTATTAAAGGGTTTGGTGAGGTAAGCATCTGCTCCTGTTTTGAGACCAGCTATTTTGTCTGTTTCTGTAGCTTTGGCAGTCAACAAAACTATAGGAATATGGCTCGTTCGAGTATCTGCTTTTAAAGTTTGGGTCAGTTCAAAGCCATCCTTTTTGGGCATCATGACATCGCTGATGATGATGTCTGGAATGATTTCCAAAGCTTGCGCTATGCCCGCCTCCCCATTATTAGCGGTTTGTATTTGATAATTGTTCTCTAATAATTGCTGAATATAAATGGTCACATCTGGATTGTCCTCTACGATTAGAATCAAAGGCAAATCACTGTCTACAAGTGCTTGCCCAGATATTGGAAGGGTTTCCGTCGCTTTGCTTAATGGTGGCGCTATATCCAATTTTGCTAGCTCATTAGAAGTTGCTAATGCTGCTTTATTTTGGACGGGTAATATAATCGTAAAGGACGTTCCTTTATCGATTTTACTTTCTACGGCAATCGTTCCTTGCATCAAATCTACCAAATCTTTGGTGAGTGCTAAGCCAATACCCGTCCCCTCCTCACTACGTGTAGAGCTGTCGTCGGCTTGATAAAAACGGTCAAAAATATGCGGTAATTTTTCGGCATCAATCCCATTACCATTATCACTTACTTTCATTTTCATAAACGCCTGACCATTTTCCAATTCTTCTTGAATATGCAAAACAACCTTGCCTTTCTCAGGGGTAAATTTCAAGGCATTAGACAATAAATTATAAACCATTTGTTGAATTTTGGCTTCATCAAAATCCATGATGAGATCCTCTATTTCGGGATAAAAAACCAAGCGTATATCCTTTTCTTTTGCTTTGCTATAAAAGGATTCTGTCAAATAATTGAGATAAGGAACGATGTCTCTTTGCACTAAATTCAAACTCAACATACCGCTATCAGCTTTAGACAAATCTAATAATTGGTTGATGAGTTGGAGCAGGTTTTGGCTATTGCGCTGAATCAAATCATGTCCTTGTGCTAGTTTTTGTTTTTTAGTGTCAGATAGTTTTAATTTTTCTTGACTTCGTTGAAGTTCCTCATTGATGCCCATAATGACGGTCAAGGGGGTACGAAACTCGTGGGTGATATTAGTATAGAATTGAGTTTTAGATTGATTCAGTTTTTGCAAATTTTCTGCCAGTAACTCACTTCTTAGGGTGGCTTGTTGATTCATTAAACTTTCTTCTATCGCATCTGCTCTTTCTTCTTTCAGTCGATTGGTTCGGTACCCCATACTCAGGGCAAGCAGTGTAATCATGGCAACGATTGCCATTCTCAAATAGGGTTCAAAAGTAGTGGATTCTTCTGGTGTCCAAAGGACATGTGCTACATAGGCAATACAGACTATCAAAGGCGGAAAAAAAGCGATCAATAAGAATAGCTTAGATGCAGATTTTTGTTTAGGAGCTTTAAATATCGAAACCACCGTTATGATTAATGCTAAGAGTACAGTTCCTATAATCAATTTAAAGTAAAGCTGATGACCATAGTAGGCTAGGTTTTCATCCAAAAAATTATGTTGTAAAACATAGTTAATACATACTAAGGAACTCAATATTAGGAAGCCGGGAACTAAGTACTTAGAGAAAAAAGAGCTTTTCGAATAGTTAAAGAAATTTTCAACAAACTTTAAAAGGCCTATAATGATGCAAAACATGCCGATGGCTAATAGGATTGGATAGTATGCTGTAATAGTTGGAAATAAGACATAGGTAGAAAAAATTGCCCCAGTAAAATAGATTCCTAAAAAAGCACCAAGGACTAAAATAGAAAAGTAAAAGTGAATCCACTCTTTTTCTATCATAAACAACAACAAGAAAAACACAAATTGAATGGCTAAAATCCCTATGAAAAGTCCATTGTAAAAGGCCTGTTTACTTTGGCTGGGAAATAGTGATGAAGGATCAACATGAAAAAGATGATGCCCTAAATGATGGATTAAAAATTCGGGATGTGATCCTTCCATACGAATATAAACATCAAGCGTATCCCGAACGTCTATATCCATCTTAATAAAATTGACCCAATGTTCTAAAGGGCGGTCTTTCAAGCGTACCTTAGTACCTGTTCGTTGGTGGGTATATTCCTTATTATTACTATTGAGAATATAGGTATCTATGTAATCAAAACTGTGCATTTCATTCCCTGGAAAGGGAGAAATATGTAGCAACTGTTCTCCATTGAAATAGGAACTTCCATAAAAACGAGTTTTCATCCAATAGACATTATTTAGCTCGTGCTTTACTTTATAATTTGGCTGCCATTCTAAGGTCTGATTATTATTTAAGATATCGTCAATAGTCAATTCCCCATTTGCATCTACATATAATTTGTGATTGAAAATAGTATTTGAGGAGAAAGCGATTCCGATGTCTTTCTTATGAAAGAACTTTCCTGTAAATGGGTAGCCTGTATAAAAGCCAGGAAAGTCCTTACTATCTATAAGGAAGAATTTGATTGCATTTGCTTGTATTCTTTTATCTTCGGCTCCTTGCATTCTAATATATAGAATCGTCTTCTCCTTTTGTCGAATGGAAAATCGAAGTAAATTTAGCAATGAAGGGATAGGCTTTTCTCCCTCCAATACTTTGTTTCCCGTTTGGAAATGAAGAATACTATCATTCTCACTTTCGATCCAAGCTTCAATATGATCCCAGCTTTTAAACGTATTCGTACCGACTATAGAGCTGATGTTTTCTTTCCTTTGTATGGCGTTGACTTGTGATAAATGAAGTACATAATCATCCGCTTTCTCACTATTTCCATGCAAGATTAATTTTGCCCAATACACCTCATTCGGATTGTAATTAAAGGCATTGTCAGATGTATAATTGGAGCTAAATAGTTGGTTATTATTCTTCACCTCCTCGAAGGTCGTCAGACCATTTACATCATGATAGATACTCAACTCATGGTACAGGGGTATTTCATTTCTATCATCATCCAGCAAGATTCCGTACTGGCGTTTAATATTTTGACTTTGTTCTATTTTACCTGCGAGATAATAAGCTGAACCTAAGAAAATGGAATCTTTTTTGGCTTGCGCTATTTCTAAGTATCGATCAATTAAAGCTTCATTTTTGTTTTTCTTAAAAAAATCTTCTAGTTGGTTTTTCAAGAGCACTCTTTCTTTAATGGAGGCAGATGGCGAAAGTTGGGCAAGGGAATCTATAGGATTATATTGCCCAAAGAGAGGAAGGGATAAAAGAAGAATAAAAAGGATGGGTAGTAGTTTCTTTTGGTTCATACTTAAAAATAGCACTAAAATCCGAAAAACACTTGGGGATTTATCGAATATTTTGCAAAAAGACCTAGAAAAGTTATTGGGATCATTCTTCCATCTTCATAATTGAGCAAAATTCAAAGGAATATCAACACCCCAGCAAGCACTTCAAATTTAATTTCTCTCATTTGCAAAAATATTTTTATTTTTTGGGCGTCCCTTGCGCTTGTAAAATCAAGATATTAGCAGCAACCAATTTATCATTACATGTTAAACATTACGCATTCGCTGAAAGCGCAAGGCGGGCTATCCGCTATTATGTGGCTGTTCAGCAGCTACTTCACTAAGGCATATTTGTCTGCCACTTCGTGGCCAGCCTGCATCTGCCTAAGTTTCGTAAGCTACTTCTCGACGCCACATACCGCTACTATCCCTGACGCAAATATTGAAATCAAGCCCACTCACTTTTTTCTATTCAATTCTTTCACTCAAAGTCTATTATTAGGAAAACAATCAGCTTAGAAAGGCTCAAAAAAGAGGGTTGATAAGTATGATGGAGTACTATCACAACAAGAGACAGCATTAATGAACCGCCTGCTAAGAATAACTTCCAACAAATTCGGTTTCGCTCAACAATGGCTCAAATCGAAAAGAATGCTAGCGCATCTTATCGTTTGAGTCTTTTTTATTACACCCAGTTTTCTTTTTTTATTAATTTATTTATCGTCGTTTCAATCCATTCGTATTCACCCAATTCTTTCAACTTATTTACCAATTTATCAGGTATCTCTTTTCGCCCGACTAATGAACCTGCTATTTGTCCTGCAATTGAGCAATTTGTATCTGTATCTCCACCAATTTCTATTAACTGCAAATACATTTCTTCAATTCCAATTTCTCTAACTTTATTTGCCGCTGCTATTGCTAATGGAACTGAATTTACAACATATCCGTCATTTCCAATTTGTCCGATTTCTTGAAGACTTTTAATGTCTTTGATTTCAATTAATCTGTCTCGGACTCTTGTATCTGGAATTTGGTCAATTATCAATTCAATCAAATTTGTTTCGCCATTCCAACTGCCATTTAGAATTTCTCTAATCGCAATTATTATACTTCTTGCCCCAACATATGCTTCATCATTATTGTGAGTGATTATGCAAATGTCTCTTATTTCGGAGTTGGTAATTTCTTCTTTAAAAGCAATTGGTGCTATTCTCATTGCTGCTCCGTTTCCTGCTGCATATTCGCCTCTTC
>JAHDDN010000384.1 GCA_020629335.1 Chitinophagales bacterium
ATGGTGATACGGCTGAGTTTGAAATAAGTGATGATGAAAATGATGGTTATACAACAATCTTTGTGATTACTCAAGGAGACGATTTAATTATTATGGGATTGAACTATACAGACGAAATTGATTTTGCTGACTTAAGTCAACTATTTGGTCCTCCATTAGCTTATGGAGAATATACTGTTCATGCTTTAAATTATGTTGACTCTGATTTACCAGCATTACAAGGCGCCTTAATGGATGGTGCTACAGGAGTAGATGTTGCTCAATTAATTGCGGATGGCGTGGTTTGTGCTGAATTAGATGTAGATGGTACAACGATTACTTATGAGGATTGTGAACCAGTAGAATGTGTGGCTAGTTATGGTAGTGTTACCCCTCCTAATGACTTAACAATTTGTGACGGTAATACAGCAATCTTTGATGTAAGTAATGATGAGAACGATGGTTATACAACGATCTTTGTGATTACTCAAGGAGATGATTTAACGATCATGGGATTGAATTACACAGGTGAAATTGATTTTGCTAACTTAAGTCAACCATTTGGTCCTCCATTAGCTTTCGGAGATTATACGGTTCATGCTTTAAATTATGTTGACTCTGATTTGCCAGCATTACAAGGTGCCTTAATGGATGGCGCTACAGGAGTAGATGTTGCTCAATTAATTGCAGATGGCGTGGTTTGTGCTGAATTAAATGTAGATGGTACAACGATTGCTTATGATGATTGTATACCTGGTGTAGCAAATGACGACTTAGCAGCAAATGGATTTGGATTTACCAATGTTTACCCATCTCCTGCTACTGATGTAGCGAATGTTTCATTCCTTTCTAATAACACAGAGTCAGTTACTATCAACTTAACTGATATTGCAGGCAAAATAGTTAGTCAAGAAACAATGATTGCTCAAGAAGGTGAAAATAATATTGTATTAGATACTCAAGCTTTGAGTAATGGAGTTTACTTAATCTCTATTGCTAAAAATAATGCAGTAATTACTACCAAGATTATGAAGTAAACCTTTTGAATATTTAATAAAACAAAGGCCGAATCTTGTCAATGACAGGATTCGGCCTTTTTTATTTTATCATTTTAATAATAGTTTCCCTACTTATCAGACAAGAAAATTACAATTCCTTTTAAAACAGCCACAACGCAATAAGCGACTATAAAAAATATACTAGTCGCAATGAAAGTTAGCTTATACTCTGGTGCTTGAGAAATATTGATCTCTGATAAGGTGCTGGATAAAGCAAATAAAACAATTGATATCACTATAAATATTAAAAAAGATTGGGCCAAATATCGCAACCAAGCATCCTTAAATACACCAATAATTGGATTGATCCAAGCATAAAGACCAATACTACTAATAGTGATGATCCATTCTATTTCCTTATTAGCACTCAAGAAGTTCAAAATAACTATTACTAAAGAGCTACATAAAAGCAATACAATCCCCTGTCGCAAAGGAGTCAAGCGATTCGCCTCTTTAATGCTTAATATGTTTTTTACATTAGCCATTGGTCTATTTAAATATAATGACTAAACGAAGGATTTTGTTTAAAAAAAGTGGGCCATTATTTATTAGTAACAGTCGAAATCAATTCATCTTCCATCCATTTGCGCATCAAATCTCTATTATCTGATAATTTACCAACTACATATTCGGTAGTAACTGCCAGTGCTAATGACTCGTCTAATCTTTCCTGAACAACAGATTGTGGAGCCAAAGGAGAAGCATGTGTAAAAAACATTTCACCACCAATATACTCAATAGAACCAATATGAGTATCTAAACCCACTAAATAAATACCCTCCCCTTCACGAATTAAATAATCTTTCAGTTCATCCATTCGATGATAAGAATTAATACTACTCAATCGGCAAAGAGAATAAATCACATTCGTGGCTCTTTGTTGCGCCAACTTAATCCGACCTACCCTAAAACCAGCATGCTTCATAATAGTCGAAATCAAATACCCACAAGCAATTTCTCCACTTCTTGGCATCTCGCTCATCCCATTATAATCATAAGGCGTAGCATACCAAAAGTGATTGATCGTTTTATAGCTATTTGTAAAAAACAATTCTAATTCTTCTAATATCAACCACTTGTTAACCTTAGTTGCTGCCTTATATCGACTCCTATAGTCTTCTAATTCCTTGTTAATATCCTTTAGCGTTTGTTGATAAGCTACTTCAATAGTCGCTTTACCTTCCTCATCATCCACTGCATAAAGTGACTGTATACTGAGAGAAAGACATAAACATCCTACTATCCATAAAAAGGGAGCTTTCATGCATAACATAAATCATCTATTTAAATGTTGAAAAAAACCTAGAAAAAACAAATTTGGGGTAAAAACTTATCACGATGAGAACTACTTCTAAAGTTAACAAATTTACGCCATTTATAAGAATAATTTAATAATTATCTTAATGAATAAAAAAACTTCTTAAACATTGAGTAAAAATCATACTTGAACTTCTAATGGGAAATTTATATCTTTAGAGTATATAAAAGTAATACCGAAACTACTCTAATGGTGAATTTAATAGACAATGAAGCGGCATTAACGGGCATATATCAGAAAACTGAAGAACGAAAAGAAATTCTAAAGGCTTTTGAAGAATTATTAGTTGCCTGTAAACCTTCTATTCAAATAGAAGAAAAGAAACAAATCAGAGACGCTTTCTTAATGGCAGCAGACGCTCATAAAGATATGAGGAGAAAGTCAGGAGAACCCTATATTCTACACCCACTTGCTGTGGCTCGTATCGTTGCTGAAGAAATAAGCTTAGATGCCACCTCTGTCATCTGTGCCCTTCTACATGATGTAGTGGAAGACACCGAAATTTCTCTAAAAGAAATCGCTAAAGCTTTTAATAAAGAAGTGGCTAATATCGTAGATGGACTCACCAAAATCAGTGGGCTTAAAAGCAAACAAATTAGATTGCAACCTGATGGCAATGTCGCTTTCGAACAAGGCTCTATTCAAGCAGAAAACTATAAAAAAATACTGCTAACTATCGGAGAAGATATTAGAGTCGTACTCATTAAAATTGCTGATCGACTCCATAATATGCGCACCATGGGTTCTATGCCCGTAGAGAAACAACAAAGAATTTCCTATGAAACCATGTACCTCTACTCCCCTATCGCACACCGTTTCGGACTTTATCAAATCAAATCGGAATTAGAAGACCTAAGCCTCAAGTACACCAATAGAGTGGTGTACAAACAAATCGCTAATAAACTGGCTGAAAAGAAACAGCAAAGAGAAAAGTATGTCAAAGAGTTTATAGGCCCAATTGATCAAGCACTCAAAGACGAAGGCTTCGATAACTTCCAAATCTATGGCCGACCCAAAACCATACATTCCATCCTCAATAAAATACAAAAGAAAAATGTAGAATTTGAAGAAATTTATGACCTCTTCGCTATTCGTATCATCATTGACACTCATCCTGGTAAACCGATCTACGATTTTTCAGATGATGATCGAAAAGTAGAAAAAACAGCCTGTTGGACAGCCTACTCTGCTATCACCAATCTATACCGACCGAATAGAGACCGATTGAGAGATTGGATCGCCTATCCGAAGTCAAATGGTTATGAATCACTCCATACAACTGTCATGGGCCCTGATGGCAAATGGGTGGAAGTACAGATTCGTACAAAAAGAATGCACGAAATTGCAGAAAAAGGAATCGCCGCCCACTGGAAATATAAAGAAGGTAGCTCTGATGAAGCTTTAGATACCAGTATCCAACGTATCCGTGAAGCACTGAAAGATCTCGCCGAAAATAATAATGATGCAGTCGATTTTGTCAATGACTTCAAACATAATCTATACGAGAATGAAGTATTCGTATTCACCCCTAAAGGAGATGTAAAAACCTTCCCTCATAACTCCAGTGTACTAGATTTTGCATTCTCAGTACATACCGCTGTAGGTAGCACTTGTATAGGAGCCAAACTAAATGGCAAATTAGTCCCCATTTCTACTAAGTTAACGAGCGGTGACCAAGTAGAAATTATTACCTCCAAAAAACAAAAACCTTCTAAAGATTGGCTAAGCTTCACCAAATCTGCCAGCGCAAGGGCCAAAATTAAATCCGCCCTCAAAGAAGAGAAAAAACGAATCGCCGAAGATGGTAAAGAAATCTTAAAGCGAAAACTACGTTCCTTCAAAATCCCTTTCAATCAAACCATCATAGAGGAACTCAAAAACTATTTAAAATACCCAGACTCTCTGGACTTCCTATATAATATTGCCATCAAAAATGTTAACCTAAATGTTCTTAAAGAACTCAATTTTAAAGGCAATAAAATAGTACAACAATCAGTAGATCCAGCACCAAAAGAAAATAAAATTGATAATGCTAAACTGGAAGAAAAAGTTACTAAATTCAACGACTTTGCCATTCTTTCAGACTTCCCGAAAGATATCATGTATAGTATCGCCAACTGCTGTAACCCCGTTAGAGATGATGAGGTGTTTGGTATTATTACGACGCATCAAGGCATCAAAATTCATAGCATGAATTGCCCAAATGCACCTGATATGTTCGCTAAACACAGCCATAGAATTATCAAAACTAAATGGAGAGAAGGCCAATTCGCATTCATGACTGGGGTTAAACTGACAGGTATTGATGACCTCGGATTGGTCAATAAAGTAACCAATATTATCTCCCAAGAACTCAATATCAATATCTGTGGAATATCCTTCGATGCCGTCGATGGAGTATTCGAAGGCATGATCAAAGTTTTTGTCAAAAATCTGGAAGAATTAAATAACCTCATCGAACGACTCAAAGCCGTCAATGGTATCTATACCGTAAAAAGATACACGATTTAATGAGCCTTTTAGAGACTTAAATGTTTAAAAGTTATGATCAAATCTGTAACAGATAAAACCGAAGAGGCTAAAAAGATTTTTATCGCCTACTTAGAAACCAATAAACAACGTAAAACTCCCGAACGTTACGCTATCTTAGAAGAAATATATCGACGAAATGACCACTTCGACGCGGACGACCTTTTCCTCCAAATGAAAAGCAATGACTACAATATCAGTCGAGCTACCATCTATAATACCCTCGAATTATTAGTCGATTGCGATCTCGTTAGCAAACACCAATTCGGTGATAATATCGCCAAATACGAAAAGGCTTTCGGCTACAAACAACACGATCATGTCATCTGCGTAGAATGCAAACAAGTCATGGAATTTTGCGATCCCCGTATCCAACAAATCAAAGACATGGTCAGCAGCTTAACAAAATTCAAAATCAGCCATCACTCCCTCAATCTCTACGGTCTCTGCAACGACTGCCAAGATAAACCTAAATAATAATTTGGGCGTGCCCGTGCGCCAGCTAAGGCGAGTGCGTAGCACGAGTTAATTTATCATTCATCATTACGCATTAAGCATTCGCCGAAGGCGCACCGTCGGGCTGTCCGTTCTTATGTGGCTATGCTGCTCCTATTCCGCTAAGGCACCTTA
>JAHDDN010000385.1 GCA_020629335.1 Chitinophagales bacterium
TGATACTTATAGTCCGTAGTCTTAAAGTCATCTATTTGCGATATTTGTTTAAAAAATAAATGCAGAAATTATACGCCAAAGAAGATAAAAAATTTCTTAAACAGATTGGAAATAAAATCCGTCAACTTCGATTGGAATCAGGCTTGTCTCAAGAAAAACTTGCTTTTGCAAGTAATTTAGATAGGACATATATTGGTTCAGTGGAGCGAGGTGAACGGAATATATCAGTAATAAATTTACGCAAGATTTCCTCCGCATTAAAAATTCAATCATTTGAACTATTAAAAATTGAGGAATGAGTAAGCACCTAAAAAAAGCATTAGAAAAAGTCAATTCAATTAGCAAATCAGATTTAACAATTTATGATAAGATAGATGTGGGTGACAAGAATTATTGGTTAACAGCATTTGAACTTCAAGAACTGTTAGACGCTAAGCTAACTGGAATCAACCTTCACGGCCTACCATTAAGAACGAGATCAAAAACAGTTAAATCAGAAATTTGTAAAGCACTTGGTTATCCTATTCCTAAATCATTCAAGAAAACGAAACCGAGATTTGTAGGGCAGCAATTTGATACCTACACACAGAAATCAAACAATTTACAAGTTTGGAATGAGGATTTAGATGTGAGCAGAAGATATGTTTTAATAAGAATCAATAATGATGATATTATTACCAAAATAAAAGTGGTATCAGGAAGCGACTTGGCACCATTAGATACAACTGGAACATTAACACAAAAGTATCAAGCAAAGCTAAAAGATATTGAAGATAAGTATGAACTTGTTAGCGATATTGATACTAAATATATTATAGATTTGTGTAGTGATAGAAAAATAAGTTCTCTAGCGAAATTTAGTCCTACTGATAATCCGAAAAAAGGATATTTATTACCAATTAAAACAGTTTATGAAGTCTTGAAGAATATTGTTGGAAAAACATTTGTAGATCCAGGAAGTGATCAAGAAAGAAATCGTGGTGCAGAATTGCATAAATTGGTCTGCAAAGCATTAGGATTCACTTCATATCAAGATAATGGACAATTTCCAGATGTAAGAAATCAATTATTAGAAGTGAAGCTTCAAACATCATCAACCATCGACTTAGGTCTAGTTTCACCTAATAGTGAAGTGCCTTTGGATATGGAGAAGGTAAATGATATAACTATTCGTCATTGTGATGTTAGATATGCTATATTTTATGGGTCAATTGAAGACGGGATTGTAAAAGTTACCAATTTGATAATTACCAATGGTAAAGATTTTTTTGGTAGATTGCCAAAATTTGAGGGTAAAGGCTTAAACAAAAAGATACAAATTCCATTACCCAAAAACTATTTTGATTCATAAACTAGACTGGGTCTACCTGATAAGCTTCGGCTACTTTTAATTCCAGTTTTTTAATAAGAGCTTTCTTATTGTTAGCCTTAAAATTAGAAGAATTTAATTGTTTAACTGTCGCAATAATTTCCTTTGAAACTTTTGAGGTCAAATTGGGAAGCGGATATTTTTCAACATACTGCGTAAAATACCTTCTACGACCAGAATAGAGTTTATTATTAAACATTAAATCATGATACTTTGTCATTAACGCCGAATTAGCAATTCCTTGTATTAATAATAGTTGCTCTATCTCATCCTGTGTTTGGGCTATCATCCAATAACAATTACCATTTACAATTCTTTTACTTTCATCAAAATAAAATCTAGGATAACTACTAATATCGGGAAAAACGAGTTTAGGTAGCTGCCAATACGCTGGATTTTGAGGAACCCATAATTCAAACCACTGCCTTCCTGCATCAATTAAATATTTTCTACTAGACAATTTTTCCTTATGTAGCAAAAGGTATTTTTTAGCATTGGGGTATTGGTCTAAATCTATCGTTTTCCTCTTTCCTTCTAATGAGAAGTGAGGATAGAGTACTTTGAGTACCTTGTCATTTGAAATTCCCCACGGTTCAATATTCTCCTGAGAAATCAATTCTTTTAAAATGCTTTTTTCAGGTATGTAAATTTGATCTCCCCAATTCTGTTTTATAAAGACTTTATCCGCAGTAGACTTGATCCCTACACGCACTTTAAATAAGTCACCTATTACATTTGACGCAGATTGATTGATTTTATTTATCCAATTTTCTTCTGATTTTGAGAGTAAAGCCCATGAATGTTCTCTTGAATTAATGAACTTAATTTTACCTGAAGTCTTTTTATACTTTTTAGAATTGGCAAGGAATAACCCATCTTTATTACTGTTAAAGATTTCATAAAAATCAGCTATATCGTTAGACGAGCGATTTGAACCATTTATTTCTTCATAAATTCTTGTAAACTTTGAATATTTATTAGTCGGATTGGATTTCTTTTGACCAATAAAAATGGCTGGTAGAACAGCAGCATCAAACAATTTAGTATCTCCTAAATCAATAACTTCTAAAATTTCAAAATTATTCCGTAGAAATTTTCTTATGCTCATTCCGCTTTTCGTTGACAAATACCGATTGGAAGTAATTACTCCCAATAAACCACCTTCTTTCAGAGCATAGGTCATTCCAATTAAAAAAGGATAATACAAATCAATTCTACCCTTTAACCCAAATTTTTTTGCTATCATTTGAGCATATTCAGCACCCAGAATCTGCGTTCTCACATAAGGAGGATTGGCTATGATCAAATCTATAGTGTTATTAATAAATTTATTGCTAGTATTATTTTTACCAAAAAGATCTTGTTGTTTTGAATTTGGTCTAATCTTTTTTAAAAAATCATCGTGATATAAGTTAATTGAACAACAGTCCTCAAGATGGTTTAGATTAGATAAAGCCTTATGAAGAAAATTTGGGTTTGAATCGAATCCAATTAGCTCAAAATTACTGCCTTTATTCATTAATTGCTGTGAGATTGACGCTAGTAATACTCCTTCTCCACAAGCGGGATCAAGCACTTTAACTAACTGGTTATTTATACCCAAATAAGATAATAACTTATTTGAGATGAAATCAGCTAGTTTTGGAGGAGTAAATGTCGCTCCCGTTTTTTTTATTAATTGATTATTCTTTGTCATAAAGTATATTTAATCAAAAATACTTATAGTCATCAGTAAATCAAAATTAAAGTTAAACCAATGTGATATGCATTATTTCCTTAACTCCATATTAGTAAATACCCTATAATAAACCATTTTTAATCCAATTGTTTAAATAAAGTTAAAACCCTTCTTTCCCTCTCTCTTATTCCCCCAAAACTTATTATCTTTGGGGTTTTAGTAAAGAAGAATAAATAACTAATACAAAAATGCTGACTAACTTAATCCATGTACTTCGTTATAAAGCCTAGCCGATGCGCTGCATCGCCTACATTTTATGCCTTGTCTATCAATAAGCTAGTATCGCATTTGAGTACCATTTATTTGTTCATCTTTACTTATTGACTGGACAAAACAATATGTTTCCAAACGACTTCTTTTTTTCCAATAAGTGGTTTTTGTTGCTACTTCTCTTGATCCCTCTCCTTATCTTTTGGATATGGGCAAAGTACAGGCAGCAATACCCAGAGCTAAAACTATCCAACCTAGCTGCCTTCAAGGGATTTCGCTCTTGGAAGGCCACCTTACGTCCCTTCCTTACCTTTTTCAAATTGGCAGCATTAGCCCTACTTATCATTGCCCTTGCACGTCCTCAAAATTACTTTGAAGACGAAGAAGTAAAAGCAGAAGGCATTGACATTGTATTGGCAATAGATATTTCGGGAAGTATGCGCGCCCAAGATTTTGAACCGAATCGTTTGGGAGCCTCGAAAGAAGTAGTGAAAGAATTTATAGAAAGTCGTGAACATGATCGGATGGGACTGGTGTTATTTGCAGGAGAGAGTTTTACCCAATGCCCTGTTACTACCGATCAAGGCATTCTCAAAACCTTTTTGAGTGAAGTGGATTTTGGCTTATTAGAAGATGGAACAGCGATTGGGATGGGATTGGCAACAGCGGTAAACCGCTTGAAAGAGAGTGAAGCAGAAAGTAAAGTCGTCATTTTATTGACGGATGGGGTTAATAATCAGGGGTTGATTGCGCCAATGACTGCCGCTGAAGCAGCCAAATCCTATGATGTGAAGGTTTATACAATTGGAGTGGGTACCAAAGGGAAAGCTCCTTATCCTGTACGCGGGTTCTTTGGCCGCACACAAGTACAGTATGTTGATGTTAATATCGACGAAGAACTCCTAGAGGAAATTGCCGACTTGACCGAAGGTAAATATTTTCGTGCAACCGATAATAATAGCCTTCGAAACATTTATAATGAAATTGATCTATTAGAAAAAACAGAAATTGAGGTGACAAGGATTAGTCGTTATACGGAAAAATTTCACTGGTTTGCCTTTTTAGCACTTTGTTGCTTAGGTATTGAATTATTTTTGCGAAATACCCTTTTTAGAAGTATCACATAAGAGATATGTTCCAATTCGAAAATCCAGAGGTGTTATATGCCTTGCTGCTGATTCCGCTTTTTATACTCCTCTTTTTAATGAGTAGTAGATGGCGTAAAAAAGCAGTGGAGCGTTTTGGTGATCACGAACTAGTGAGTCGCCTTATCCCTGATTTTTCGATGCGTAGACATGCTACCAAGTTTTTACTATACATACTCGCTTTTGCATTTACCGTCATAGGGCTTGCTAATCCACAAATTGGCTCTAAAACCGAAAAGATAACGCGTCGAGGGATTGATGTTATTATCGCCTTAGATATATCAAAGAGTATGCTGGCAGAAGATTTGCAGCCTAATCGGTTGGAGCGTGCCAAGCAACTGGTCTCTAATATGATTTCGACAATGAATGATGACCGTGTGGGCGTGATTGTTTTTGCGGGGCATGCTTATTTGCAAATGCCTTTGACTTATGATTATGGAGCCGCCAAGCAGTTTCTTTCGGTTATTAGTCCTGATATGGTGCCTACACAGGGAACGGCTTTGTCGGATGCTATTGAACTAGCGCGTTCTTCCTTTGAACAAGAACAGAAAAAGCATAAGGCGATTATCCTCATTTCTGATGGAGAAGATCACGAAAAAGGGGCATTGGCACAAGCAGAAGCGGCGGTTTCTGAAGGGGCTGTTATTTATACACTGGGTGTCGGTTCGGCAGAAGGCGCGCCCATTCCGATTTATCAAAATGGACGGAAGGCAGGACATAAACAGTCGAGTAGTGGCGAACTAGTAGTAACGAAGCTCAATGAAAAAATGATGGTGGATTTGGCGCGAGCAGGTCGTGGAGAGTATTTTAGTATTCGAGGTGCGCCTACTGAAACGGCAACGGTGATTGATGCGTTGAACAAAATTGAGAAACGGGATTATGAGGATCGTAGTTTTACCGATTATGAGGATCAGTTTCAATATTTTATTGGTATTGCCTTGTTATTGGTATTGATTGAGATGTTGATTTCTGAACGTAGTACAGGCTGGTTTAAGAATTGGAGCTTATTTGAACCGCGAAGGACAGAGTAG
>JAHDDN010000386.1 GCA_020629335.1 Chitinophagales bacterium
TGCCTAAGTCAAGTGCTGGCACGCTACCAAGGCTGCCATTAAAACTGCCGATAGGTGTTCGGCCCATAGAAACGATATATACTTCTCTCATTTTTTTAATTGTTTATTTTAAATTCTATTCTTTCTTAATAATGGATTAGATAGCTATTAGGTTGAGAATAGCCACCTCAAAAAGCGCACAAAGATAAGTATTTGTCAGAAGAACTTGATTATTTAGTTTGTATAATGAGGGCTTAATGTATATTTGTGCATAAAATTAAGTTGTGTTATGTGGAAATTTATTCGAACGATTATAGATAAGAATGTTACGACTCGTTACATTATTATGAAAGGGGATGAGGTGCTTTCTTATCAGCAAGTGATTGATCTTTGGAAGGAGTCATCGGACTTTAGGCTTTTTTATATTGATTTATTGCAACGCAGTCAGTATGAAGCCTTCTTTTGGGAAGTAAAGCCAATTACTAAAGACCGTTTATCAGACTCATTTGAGTTTGTCTTAATTGATAGTCCGCGTTTGACTAAAATAGAAACGAGACCCCATGCATTTGAGGAGCATATTAATAGTGAAGAATGGGTAGTTACTTTTGCTAATTTAGGTGGAGATGCTCAATTGGTTGTTCCAACAGATAAAAGTGATGATCAGCATTATACTCATTTAGCCAAATTTGTTCGTAATGCGCCTGTAGAACAAGTAGAAGCCTTTTGGAAAATACTTGGGGAGCAGTTTGATCGACTAATAGGAGAAAAGCCTAAATGGTTAAGTACAGCAGGTTTGGGAGTGTATTGGCTACATGCGAGAGTGGATTCGAGGCCGAAGTATTATCGTTTTGGGGAGTATAGAGTGTGGAAATAGTTAATTTATCTAAAATTGTCGTATCAATCTGATAATTCCTTGTATTTTAGGTGCAACTCTTAACTGTTAAAGCTCACTTATGAGATTATCTATTGCACTATTATTAATATTAGGTTTAGCCTTGGTTTTGGCCTTAAGCCAAAAGCAAGTTCAAACTATAAACTATCAAGCTCCCCCATTAATATCTAAAGTTGTAAAGGCTGTTGAAGAGAACCATATCAATACAAGGCCTATAGATGATAAGTTATCTAGTGATATGTATCATTTGTACCTAAAAAGAATTGATCCTAATAAGGAGTTTTTGACTCAAGAAGCGATATCAGAGCTAGGGCAATATGAATTTAGTTTAGATGAAGAATTATTAAATAATAGTGCAAACTTTTTTATGCTTTCTTTTGAATTGCTTAATGAAGGAATGACTAAAGCGAATACTTTTAGTCAAGCAGCTTTAAAGCAAGCTTTTGATTTTTCATTGGAGGAGAGTTTAGAAACTAATCCTGAGAAATTAGACTTTGCTGAAGATGATGAAGCTTTAGCAGAGAGGTGGCGAAAAAAAGTAAAATTGAATCTATTAGATGAGATTCTAATTGAAGATCAATCAGAAAATCAACTAGCATTTGAAGAAAGACAGGCTCGTGCTATCAAACGAGTAAAACAAATACTAATTAGAAAGTTTCAAAAACAATTAGCGATAGGAGAGCAGCAGTTATTAGAGGATTATGCCAATTCATTTCTAAAAGTACACGATTATCAATCCGAATATTTATCTCCTAAAAAGAAAGAAGAATGGGATAATGAATATACTCGCTCATTTGTTGGAATAGGAGTACAATTAGAAATTGTCAATGAGTATGTCAAAATTAAAGACCTAATTATAGGTGGGCCAGCTTGGAAATCTAATCAGTTAGCTACAGGAGATTTAATTTATCAAATAGTTGATGGAGATAAAGCTGTAGAGGCAAGTGGCAGAACAATGGAAGAAGTTGTCAAGCTATTAAAGGGAGAAGTAGGATCAGAGGTGCGACTAAATGTGAAAAAGTCGAATGACGAAATAAAAGAAGTGAGTCTAAAAAGAGCTAAGGTAGACTATGATTTGGCGATGTCATTTTTGTTAGAAGATAAACTGAGCAAAGAAAAAATTGGATATATCAGGCTGCCCCGTTTTTATGGTGGGGATGAAGGTTGTGCTTCTCATGTATTGGCTGAAATCGAAGATTTGAAAAAGCAAGGAATCGATGGCCTTATATTTGATTTAAGGAATAATACAGGAGGAGCTTCCCGACAAGCGATTGAAATCATTGGCTATTTTTTGGAGGAGGGAAATCTAATTCAAATGGAGTATCAGGATGGCTCACAAAGAGTCTTAAAGGATCCAGATGATCTCGTGCAGTTTGATGGTCAATTAATTGTCCTAGTGAATAGTCGAAGTGGTTCTGCTTCTGAATTGATGGCAGGTAATATGCAAGACTATGGACGTGCATTGATAGTGGGTAGTAAGGCTACCTTTGGCAAAGGATCTATGCAGAATTTTGTCGATTTGTCAGGAGAAGAAGAAGGGGCCGAGAGTTTAGGGCAGGTCAAATTAAGCGTCGGACGTTTTTATACTGGAAGCGGTCGTTCTCCTCAATATACGGGGATTGCTTCTGATTTGGTTCTACCTGATAAATATGCCTATGTCCCAAGAGGAGAAAGAGCGGTTGATTTTGCCTTAGAAGCGAAAGATTTAGCCATTGAAAAAGTAAGCCAAGAAGTGCAAGCATTACCAGATATTGCTCAATTAAAAACGCTAAGCGAAGAAAGAAGAAAGGATAATATACGTTTCCAATTGATAGAAGAAAAAGCAAAGGCATATCAGCTCAATAGTGAATCAACAGAGGTCAGCTTGAATTATGAAAGCTATCGAGCATATAAAAAGGAAAAACATTTGAACGAAGAGCGATTTAAAAGCATTTTCACAGAGATAGAAGGCTTTAAGGCAAATGTCAGTCAAACAATAACTGATTCAGCCAAAATTTTAAAGCGAATGCGTTGGCAAAAAAAGATTGAAAAAGACCCTTTCATTTATGAGTGCTTCTGGATCATGAATGATATGATAGGATAATGAAAAAAATATCAATGAAAGGATTTTACCTTATTATTATAAACTTATTCTTACTACCCTTTAGTCTTAGCGGTCAATCGGCCAACTTAGAAAGAGGCTTAGTGGCCCATTTGCCATTTAATGGAAATACTAAAGATATGGGACCTCATGCGAATCATGGCATCTCTAAAGGCGTTGATTTAGCAACCGATAAATTTGGTATAGCTAATAATTGCTATTCTTTTAATGGAATAGGTGATTACATAGAAGTGCCTAATTCTAAGAGCATTAACTCGATTAATCGACAAAAATCCATGAGCGTTTCTGCTTGGATTTATGTAAAAAACTGGGATCACGAAGATCATGAGTTTATCTCCATACACGAAAAGACATCCGCAGAGATCTGCAAGAGCATTCCCAGCTTTTATATCAGTAAAGATCGTTGGGCTAAGTTTGGAGAAGTATTACATACAGGCGATTTCCCTTTTGTTCAGTGGACACATATAGTCATGATACAAGGGGCCGATTATTTGCAGTATTATGTGAATGGTCGCTTGGTACAAGATATAGAAGCTTTTCCTTACTTTAAAATCAATCAAGAGTCCTTGAAGATAGGAGCAACGCCTTGTGGCAAGACACATTTCTTTCATGGCCTAATGGACGATTATCGCTTGTACAATCGGAAGTTGACAGTGGAGGAGATTATGCTTTTATATAAATTTAAGGAAGAGCCTCCAGCAGTAGAGGAGGATAATAGCGCGAAGGCAATCGTGGAGGGAAAGCCACCCAAAAAACCGATTAAGCAAGCTCAGAGAGCGAAAAAAATAAATCCCAAGTCACCCTTGCCAGTGATTAGCAATAAGCCAATTGTAGAACAAGTAAAAACACCAATGGCAGTGCCAGACCCACCTAAAGAAATAAAAGGTCGAGTCGTAGAATTTACAAGAACAATAGAAGTCGCTCAGCGAGCATTAGAAATAGAAATTTGGGATAGAAAGAGCCAAGATGGAGATAAAATTACGGTATTAATTAATGGAGATGAGCCCATCTTAGAGAATTATAAACTCCTAAACAAGAAGAAATCGATACAGTTGGATTTGACTAAAGACAGTTATTTTACACTTCATGCGGAGAATTTGGGGATGATTCCACCTAATACAGCAGCCTTTTCGATTAATGATGGGATGACTACCCAGACAATAGAACTTTCTTCAGATATGGGGAAGAGTGAGACGATCTTAATTAAAGTTTTAACTGAATAAGGTTTGAACGTTTAAACTGAATAACATTTGAAATCTTAAGTTGAATAACTTATTACACTGATTAATAGCCTTTTATTAGTTGCTGTTGTGAAAATGGCCTTATTATTGAAGCTTTTCTAGTGGCTCATTCGTATGAATGAATAAATCCGTTAAATAAAGCTGTTATAATGAACCAGATAAAAATATCGACTTTAATATTATTTTTTTTATTACCTATTTTTAGTATTGCTCAAGAAGTTAATTTAGAGAAGGGGATTATTGCTTATTATCCATTGGATGGGAATGCGATGGATAGGAGTGGCCAGCATAATCATGGAGAAATCATTGGGACAGTCAAGGCTTCTGAAGATAGAAATGATAGAGCCAATCAATGTATGCGATTCAATGGTATGGATGGCTATATTCATGTACCCAATACGAGCTCTTTATCTTCGCCTGAAGAGCAAATTAGTATTGGCGTATGGGTATATGCTTATGATTTCTCTAATCATCGATACGGCATCATTTGTAATAAATCAGATCAACAAGGAGTACGTCCACAGTTTGGGATGCACTTTGGATATGATAAGGGCTGTTTTATGGCCGCGGACTTTAATGGTGGGAGAGGAGTTTTTAAGACGATTCCGATAGCTTTAAATAGATGGTATCATATGGTAATGACTGTTGAGGGAGATCAAGCAATAGCCTATATGGATGGTAAATTAGTTGGGCAAATGACGATAAAAACAAATCCCTTCAATAAAGACCTAGCTTTGGATATTGGGAGAAGCCAGACGGGCAATAACCCCATGTTTTTTAGTGGTCAATTAGATGAATTGGTCATTTATAATCGTGTTTTGAGTGCGGAAGAAGTAAAAGCACTTTACGAAAAGGGCATCCAGCAAGATTTAATTACGGAAGTAGAAACGACAACTGTAGAGGAGGAAAAAGTCATTCCATTGCCTACTGCCATTAAAGAGCGAGCGGTAGAGTTTACCCACACCATTAATGTAAAGCAAGGAGATTTAGAATTAGAAATATGGGATAGAAAAAGTCAGGATGGAGATAGGGTGACAGTTTTATTGAATGGGGAAGAAGTGGTGTTAGAAAATTATAAATTGCTTAATAAGAAAAAGAATATAGCGATTAGTTTAGATGGAGATACTTATCTAACACTTCATGCGGAGAACTTAGGCATTACACCACCGAATACAGCGGCCTTTTCTATTAATGATGGGCATACCACACAGACAATTGAATTGTCTTCTGATATGGGAAAAAGCGAAACGATCTTGATTAAACTGAAAAACTGAAAAAC
>JAHDDN010000387.1 GCA_020629335.1 Chitinophagales bacterium
CAAGCCTGCGTCCACCTAAGCGCCGTAAGTCGCAGCATGGCCGCCACATACCGCTACCATCCCTTGCGCAAAAAAGAAATGGGTATTACCACATTTTTAAGAGCTTTTCTTTTCTGTATAATTCGTCATTTGAAGTTAAAATAAGATAATAAATACCTATTGGTAAGGCTGACAAATCAATTTCTAAGCTATCTTCCCTAGCTATTACTTCTTTCAATAACTTGCCATCTGTGGCAAATAACTTTATATCCACTGGATATTCCAAGGCAGGGTCTAATAATATATTAACTTTACCATCTGTAGGATTTGGGTAAATATTGGCCCCTAACTCCTCCGAACCTTCCATCTCTCTATACACTAAATCTAAATTTGAAATTTGATCCTTTAAGAAGTAGACTTCCGCATGTGACCAAATATCTCCTTCATATATAGCATTAGAACCAACTAAATAAAAAAATTTTTCATCTGTACTTATATCTAATCCCTTCACATGAATACCACCTAAATCGAAAGGACCTAAACGATACATTTTTTCTCTAAGGGCATTTAAATTAGAATCTAATATAGATACTTTTATACCTTCCTCATTATTAGTGAGAAAAATGCTAGCAATTAATATTTCATTATTATTTAGTAGAGCGGCTTTTAGTATATGCTCATTCTGAAACATTTCCCTACCAACTACTGTAAAACTTCCCTTGTCGATTATCTGTAATATTGATCTGCCATCTCCTCTATGTAAGACCAGTAAGTAATCTTCATTATCAGCCATTCTAAAAGGCACAAAGTCTAAAAAATCTTTCTTTATTTCTCTTCGAATCTTCCCTTTCAAATCACACTCATATAGGTAATTCACATCCGCCATATATATTTTATCACTACTTTTTGATAAGTGCGTTATATTTCCTGAAGACATAGATGTTACCGTATTATTCCCCACCTCATGGTATAAAGTATAGTTTTTCACATGAAAAGTATCTATACTAAGCTCTTCTAATTCTTTACTTAACTGTTCTATTAACACAAAACTATCTTCTCCTTCCTTATTTCTATAAGATAAAATAAAGGTATCATCCTTTTCAACAAAATCAATGACCATTTCTGCTGCACACTTAGATTCATCATAAGTATGATCTCCTATGATTGCCCCATTTTCAGCATTGATTCTATAAACTCTTTTTTGAGTATTATTTGTAATACAAAAATTTGAAACAGTACTACTAGGATTAGGGTTCGGATAAGGATAGTGACATTGATAAGGCAATATCAAATCTCCATTAGTCGCTTGATAAAAGACATCAGAAGAAACATTATTCGGGAAATTAGTCATCCAGATCTCATTCCCCTCTTGATCTAATTTAATAATCCGAATCCTTCTATTCCCAGAATACTGATCGTAGCTCCACACTAATAGATAAGTATAACCATCATTAGCTGCAATTACATTTTTGCCTTCTAAAGAGAATTCTTCATCAGCAATAAATAATTCTAATTTTTCTTGGCTCAGCGCCCATAGAGATAGACAACTTAGCATTATGGTAAAAAATAGCTTCATTTTTACTAGGATTTTAAAAAATAGGAATATGCTTGAACATATTCCTATTTTATGATTACTAATATTTAATCAATATCTGATTATCGATATTACCTTCTGAGTCTATAACGCTAACATTATAAGTACCGTTTGGTAAATTACTTATATCAATATTTAAATCAGTTGAAACACCATCACCCGTCACATGTGTACCAACACCAGGGTTATCTAATCTTGTAATGTCAATATAATCGATGCCTCCTGAATCCATATTATCATCTGTTTTAGTATCTATGTTAATAGTATTAACAGAAGGATTAGGATAAACACTTATGTCAAATGGTAATCTACAACTTTCTCTCAGAATACGCTCACTTACAACACTTCCATATTCGTTATTAGCATATACCCAAAACTCATAATCTTTGGATTGATCTAAATTTTCAACCATATAACTTGTATCTCCATCTGGAAAAACTAAAACATGGTGATTAGGATGACCAACTTCTTGATACATTAGAGTATAATAATCCGCACCTGAAGCATGCCAATTTACTAAACCAGAATAACAGTTCGTATTGTTGGAAGGAGTATAGTATACTTTCGGAGTTTCTGGCTTATAATTAACTAAAATCCCTCTTTTAGCCTCTTTTTCAAAGCCATCACTATCGGTTCCCCATACTGTATACTTCAATTTTAGTTGACCTAAAGCAGTTCTATAGTATGATAAACCTTCTGGCAAATCACTTTCACTAATGGAAATATTAGTGTTACTTTCATATGCACCAAAATATGTCCCTTCCTCTAACAAATAAGTGCCTCCATATTTCAAAACTATTTCTAGTTTCCAATATGTTGAAGACATACTACTGGGTTCCTCTGTATCCTCAAAAGTAAATCCAACATTAAATGTTTCATCAATATCGACTTCAAACGGACACTCCGCAAATAACATATCGTATAAACCTACTGGACCTGAAAATACATTTCCCCATCCTATTTGTGATAGCATATCAATTGCTATAGGACCTGGTGTTAAGACAACTTGATTTAGGCCAATACCAGGAGTCATTAATCTATTATCACCATCGACTCCTATTGCTGAATAAGTCGCTGCATCTAAGTGACTTACACTTGAGCCTTGCGCAAAAGTAGTAGGGGCATATAATTTCGCATTATCTGAAGGAGAATTACTTACGTTAGAGTTCCAAGTTAAATTGTTTGAAGTAAACATATTTGCAAGGAACGGAGTTGCAGATGAAGGGCCAGTGCCATAAGTTGTTATATTTGTCCCGAAAGCATCATCAACATACAAATCGTAAATGTAAGCATTATATATTCCATCACTATCATGGTCTTCGCCAATGTAATTAGATTGCGCAGAACTTGCAAATCCTAAGCCATGAGCTATTTCATGGAAGGCTACTGTTTTAAAATCAACCTTACCAGTAGGACAATTCTCACCTAACCCAAATGAAAATGTTCCATTATCTCTCATAGAAGCATTAAATTGAATTAATATTTCAGGATTGTTACCGTTTTGATTAGATACTTTCATATGATTAACCAAAGCTAAAGGATATAACATATCAGGTATACAACCAAAACCAAAGTTCATTGTTTTAGCAAATGTAGTTCCAGCCCTCGCATTTAAAGGAAGAGTATAGACCCACTCAACTGCAATATTAATATCCGCATTTGTTCCAAGATAGTAATTCCATAAGCTAACTGCTTCCATCAAAGCATCTTGTTCATTTTGGAACCAACCTACCCCCCCCCATGAAGTAACATTAATTTCGCCTCCTACTTCTCCACCATTAACACTTAATGACGGATCAAAAGGTAAATAAATTGGCTCATTATTTTCCCCTTCAGTACATATTGTAATAGGACCCGTTATTTCTTGGCCATATATATCTACTGATAAGAAAATACTGAAAAATAAAAGTTTAATTATTATTAAATTTTTCATAAAAATCAATTTTAAGGTTATTTAAATATTTATCATTTTGGTTTTAAACAAATAGGTTTTATAGCAAAAAAGCATTAAGGCGGCTTCTTTTCGATAAAAGCTATACCTTTATAGCCTATGAAGAATAATCTCATAATTAAATTATTTAGTGAATTGATAATTGTTTGAGCAATACTTAATCTTAACGATTTTAATATTACATATCACTTTAATCACATCACAATACTAAGTTGATTTAAAAATAAAAGCAAGGAAAGCATTTGGCGTTTTTTACATAGCTAAAGGGCATTTTCAAGCATCAAAAACGAGTTAAACCACTGATTACAAAACACTTACTTCTCAACCAAATTTACATTGGGAACACTAATTTAAATCACCATTTTTTTAAAATATTAAATACAAAAGGTTTTTAACATAGTATTTAATAGCTAAAATAACAAAGACAAAGGATGGTTGCACTTTCTCTTTGTTATATCAACTATTTTAATAACTCTATTTTTTAACTCAACACCTTCACCTCATCTCTACCAATAAAAATCGCAGTTCTATTCTCTGTTGGGCCATTTTCTAATTTTAGGACACCTCTTGGGCATACCGCTGCACAAATACCACATCCTACACAAGAGGCTCTGACTATGTTTTGACCTTTCTGGGCATAAGCACGAACGTCTATACCCATTTCGCAATAGGTGGAGCAATTGCCACAGGAGATGCACTGGCCACCATTAGTAGTGATGCGGAAGCGAGAAAAGAACTTTTGTTGCATACCCAAAATGGCAGCCATTGGACAACCAAATCGACACCATACACGAGAACCCATGATCGGGTAAAAACCAACACCCACTACCCCTGAAAAGGCGGCCCCAATCAAAAAGCCATACCATGAGCGCACGCTATAAGAATTGAGCGGCCCAATCTGCGACTGCCCAGTGAAGTAAGTGTACAAAACAAAAGCAGTCGTAAATAAAATTAATATCAATACCGTATAAATCATCCAGCGCTCAATTTTCCATGCTTTGAGCGATTTGTCGGACAATTGGCGAAAGGGGTCACCTGCTGTTTCGGCTAATCCTCCACAACCACATACCCATGAGCAATACCATCTTTTTCCATAGAAATAAGTAAGTATAGGCGAAATAACAAAGATCATAGCAATTCCTAAGAATAAGTAAAATAGCCCCATAGAACCACCATCCAACATAGCATTAAGGTGCCAGTCTTCAAAGAAATAATAGTTAAGTGGCCACATATTCTTGAGGTCTTTGGCGAAGTAGGCTTTATCTGCATGGAGTCCTTCTAGGATCTCTGGGATCAGGAAGGCAAAGAATAGCTGAAAAAACATCACAGAAAGCGTTCGCAAAATTTGATAGCGATTATGGCGATACTTATAGATAAACTTTACTCCCATTACTAGTATGGCTACTGTATAGAGTGTTCCATAAACAAACCATTGGCTGGCGGCTTTACCCTTAAAAAATAGACTTAAGGGATCAAACATTCTGACTAAGCCTGTATTGACTGCCCCGTCTTTGCCCATACCCAGCAAATGAGGATACCAGTATAGTAATACATAAAAGCCTGTGATAATAATGCCTGCTATCCATGCGGAGGCACCTCTGGACGTCATACCGCCCATCCAAATACCATTGTTTTTGATTCCTTCGGGGCGACCTTGGTATTGTTTCACTCCATAGACGATTCCTCCTATAAATATTAATGCTAAGGAAGAACTTAAAAATGGAAAGGGATGGGCATTAGCCGCTCCAAAGAAAGCGACTAACATCAATAACAAACCTATTCCTACGAGTGCGAGTGATATTTTTTGAATGGGGCCTTGCTGATGAGATAGGTCAGAAGTAATGGCCATGCTGTGATCGGTATTTGCCATGATTATTGGTTTTTGGAGGAGTGAGGATATTATGGAATGAGTTGTCCTGCTCGGTCTTTTAGGAAGTGATAGACTGCTTGAAAGCCTCTTTTTT
>JAHDDN010000388.1 GCA_020629335.1 Chitinophagales bacterium
ACTTAGCAGAGTAGGAGCAGCATAGCCACATAAGAGCGTACAGCCCGACCCATTTATCATTTTTCATTCGTGGGCGCACACATAGATGCGCCCACGAATGAAAAATGATAAATGGGGAAGCCCCAAATAATTTTTTATATCTTACTATAAAACTTCCCTGGCAATGATTGCACCAAGCCCTTCATTTCTAAATTCAGTAAAGTCATAGATAAAACCCCCAAAGACAAAGTAAGCTGATGGGAGAGGAGATCAATATGAACACCTTCCTCCAAGCTCAACAAATCTAATATGATTTGTTCATCCTCACTCAAATCTACAAATAAACTTCTTTGGACATTAGGTACTTCATCCTGATCCCATGTCATATGCTTCAATATATCTTCTGTTGAACAAACCATTTGAGCTTGACCGTTTAAAATCAAGGAATTACAGCCCTTTGAATAAGGGCTATCTACATTACCTGGCAATGCAAATAAGGCCTTTTTATAAGCATAAGCCATTTCGGCTGAAATCATACTGCCACCCTTATTGGCTGTTTCTACTACCAATAAAGCATCACACATACCAGCAATAATTCGATTTCGCATCGGAAAATGCATTCGTTCTGGTTCTGTCAAAAAGGGTAATTCACTTAACAAGCCTCCATTTAATAACATTTTATCAACTAAAGAACGATGTTGAGTCGGATAAATTCGATGCAATCCATTAGCCATGACCCCAACAGTCGGAATATTTTCCTTGACACAAGCATCATGCGTAGCATAATCAATACCGAATGCTAATCCACTGACTACCAATATGTCATCATATGGAGATAAGTCTCTGGCAAGCTGCTGGCAAAACTGTCTACCATAACGAGTGGCATTTCTTGTTCCTACTACGGATAACACCTTGCTAGCATTTAAATCGGCATTACCTTTGTAAAATAACATAATGGGGGCATCCGAATAAGCTTTAAGCCGTTTTGGATACTTAGGATCTGTATAAAAGTAAGATTTGATCCCATGTTTTTGTAAATAGCTGTATTCTTCTTCAGCATTCTCCAAAATATCCTTATTTTTGTATAATTTTTCAGAAGTTATTGGACCAATATTAGGGATTTTTTCCAATTTTCCTCTATTAGTCGTAAATACTGCTTGAGCACTACCACAATAACTGATCAGATTCTTTGCATTGACCATGCCTACCCCTGGCACCATAGTCAAAGCGATCTGGTAAATGATTTCTTGATTTTCCATATTATAGTATTATCAAAACTTAATGTATGTCTACACTTATACTGATGACAGATAAGCCATTTTTCCATAAAATTTTTGCTACTTTGTTAGCATTTATTTTATGTTTAGGGGTAAGCCTGTCAGTTTTAGGTCAATTTAACTACGAATACAATCCTCATTTTCCTCCTAATTCGTATCGTTCACCAGATAATCCTTATTACTGGAAAAATAAAATGCCCAAACCTGGTTATTGGCAACAAGATGTACTTTATAAGATTAAAGCAGACATAGACGAAGAGAAAGACATCATCAGTGCGACACAAACATTGACCTATTGGAATAACTCGCCAGATACATTGGATGTGGTCTATTTTCACCTTTATCAGAATGCTTTTCAACCGAATTCTTATTGTGATGCTCTGCATAGAGGAAATGGCGATAATCCCGAATTTGGGAGATATGAGAAAAGAGGACTGGGTACTGTAGTGGAAAGTGCCTACCTAATAGGCTTTAATCCTGAAAAACCTATTGATGTTGATTTAGAATTAGATAATACTATCCTAAAAGTAAAACTCCCTTACCCTATACCTCCTTTGGAATCCGTTTCTATAAAAATGGACTTTAAAACCTATTTTGATAGCGGTGGAGATATAGAAAGACGTATGAAGACCTTTAAATCTTATGGGAATAATAAACACTATGATGGAGTACTTTGGTATCCTCGTATCTGTGTATATGATCACAAATTTGGATGGCATATTGACCAACACTTAGGACGTGAGTTTTACGGCGATTTTGGAACTTTCAATGTCGAATTAACTTTTGCTAATGACTTTATCGTTGAGGCAACAGGGAACTTGCTAAACAAAAAAGAAGTCATGCCTGATTCTCTCCGTCAAGCATTAGATATTGTTAATTTCAAAAACAAAGAATGGAATTCACGACCTTCGACAGTCATCAAAAGAGAAAAAGGAAAACGTAAAGTATGGAAGTATTATGCCGAAAATGTGCATGATTTTGCCTTCACTGCTGACCCCAATTACCGTATAGGAGAAACAGAATGGAATGGCGTGAAATGTATTTCTATGGTACAAGAACAGCATGCTTCCCAATGGCAAAACGCTGCAGATTATACCGCTAAAGTAGTAGAAGTCTATTCTAATGATATAGGTATGTATGCTTGGCCCAAAATTATCGTTGCAGATGCCAGAGATGGTATGGAATACCCAATGATTACCCTCGATGGTGGCTTCGATCCAAGCTATAGAGCATTACTCGCTCATGAAATTGGCCATATGTGGTTCTACGGAATGGTCGGCAATAACGAAACCTATCGAGCAGCGCTTGATGAAGGATTTACCCAATTCCTAACAGCTTGGTCTATGGAGAAAATTGATGGCGAACACTACGTCACCAACGATAGTAAATTCAAATACTACAACAAATATAAAAAACCAATTAAAGTAAGAGATGGAGAGGTTTACTCCTACTATATCAATGATGCCATGAAAGGAGATGATCCAGCACTGAATACACATTCTGACTCTTTTCATGGTGCCCAACAATACAATGATAGCTATTGGCAAGTTTATAATAAAACAGCCACCATGCTCTATAACCTTCAATATGTTTTAGGAGATGAACTATTCCTGAAATGTATGAAAAATTATTTCGCTAAATGGAAAATGGCTCACCCTTACTTTGATGATATGCAAAAGGCTTTCATCGAAGAAGCAGGTACCGATTTACACTGGTTTTTTGATCAATGGCTGAAAACAAATAAAAATGTTGATTACGCCATTAAAAAAGTGAAAAATATTAAAGGTGGGGAATATGAAATTACATTCGAAAGATTAGGGGATATGCAAATGCCAATTGATTTTAGAGTCATTTCTAAAACGGGAGAAGAGGATTCTTTCTATATCCCAAATACAGAATTTAATAAAAAAACAAACGCCACTATTCTACCTAAATGGTACGGATGGGATAATATAAATCGTACTTATACAGCAACAGTAAATATACCCGATGGTATTAAGGATGTTGTTATTGATCCTTCTGAAAGACTAGCTGATATCAACATGCTTAATAATAGTAAACGCATGCGTGTAGATTGGGAGTTTGATTCGCGTATGTACAATAATGCGGATAGAAATCAATACGTCTTTAAATATGCTCCTGTACTTTGGTATAACTCTTATGACGGTATAAAATTAGGAGGCCGAATCAGAGGCAATTATTTAAAGTATAGACATATCACTGATTTGACACTATGGGCAAATACCCGACTACTCAATGAGTACATGCTCGGAGAAGAAAAAAATGGCTTCGAAGGAAAACAAGATTGGTTCTCATTCAATTTTGATTACGAGACGACTATGGATAAGTATATCCCTAAATCAAAAGTATTCGCTAATGCAAAATGGCTAGATGGACTCAACTCTTTCAAAATTGGACTGAACAAACGAATCACTCAAAATTCTAACTTTATTTTTCAATTCCAAGCAGATTATCGACATAATAAAAGCGACCTTCATTATCTACACCACAGCAATCAATGGAATTACGGAAAATGGAATAATTCTTTTGAAGTCGCTTATGTGAAAAAATATAATGAAGGAATCGGAAGCGGAAATTGGAAAGCAGCATTATGGAGTAGCTCACTGGGCAGCGAGTTTGATTTTAATAAATTATACCTAACATGGGTTAATCGTTTACCATTTAGTAAATTTCAACTCAATTCAAGATTCTTTGGACAATTCGGTTCAGGAAATGATGTCCCTCTACAATCCGCCCTCTATTTAGCAGGAGCAAACCCTGACCAAATGATGGATAATCGTTTTACTCGTTCAAGAGGAATCATTCCTGGCTCTATCTCAGAATATACTTATGATACCAATCAATTTCATTATGGAGGTGGCCTGAATATTAGAGGGTATGCAGGCTATACAGCCGTAGATGCTGCCGAAAATGACACTGTAACTTTTGTCTATCAAGGACTCTCAGGATTAGCCCTCAATCTCGAATTGGAGTTTGGAGACCTATTGCGTTTCTCTAATCCAACAAAACTTCGTCGATATTTTAGATTAGATCCCTATTTATTTGCAGATTTAGGAATCCTAACCTATGCATCAGGCTATAGAAAACAAACTTTTGCCAAAGAAAGAATGGACGCAGGAGCAGGCATCGCACTAACTATTAAGCGATACTGGATTTTAGAAGATACCCAACCGCTTGTACTTCGGTTTGATATGCCACTAATCCTGAGTCGTCCACCATTCTCAGACGATGAATCTTTCAAATTCCGTTGGCAAATAGGTATCAATCGAGCCTTCTAAACAATCACATTTATCAGAAAAAATCGTAGAGACGTTGCATTGCAACGTCTCCTACAATGCATTTGTCCTTTATCAGTTCATAATTCATCGTTTTTTGGGGCTTCCCGCTGCGCTTGTAAAGCGAAGTGCGCAGCACGAACCCCCAATTATGCATTCATCATTATGCATTACGCATTGCAAGCGAAGCGCAGCCGTCGGGCTGTCCGTTCTTATGTGGCTATTCGGCGGCTATTTTGCTAAGCTGTACTTGTCTGCCCTTCGGGCCAGCCTACGTCCAGCTAAGCGCCATAAGCCTCCTTATCACGCCACATACCACTGCCATCCCTAAGCCATAGAAATATGTACATACTTTGTAATTGTTGTATTATTTGTTCCACGTTTTAAAATGGCAAAAATCGTATCTTTTTTGCCAAGAAGCTGTATTGTTTTTTATTTTATTGACATTTAATTCCTCTTTTTTGTTATAAAAATCACATCATTATTGACTGTTCGTAAATAATTCATAAGCTAACTGATTAAGAACAAGCGATTTGTGCTTTTAATTAATCTTAAAGCACATAACAATGTTTGTATTGAATCTTTTGTTTTTTTTTTGAAAAAATATATCTCCCTAACAAAGAAGTTGCAATGGCAAGTCTTTTGTCTTTAACTAAAGTATTAATTCCACTATTAATGGTCATATATAAATCAAAACTCAACCTTATTCACAAAGCTTTTATAAGCTGTTTTCAAAGGATTATTCCTAACAAATTTAAATTTTAATGATTGGCAAGCTTGAGTTTTGATTAACTAAATTATTTAAAATATGATAAAGACAAACAGTGTAAGGGAATCTTTCTTAGAAAAGATTCCTATTGGCATGCCATCTTATATGGTCATGCTAATTATTTTACTGGGCGTGTGTGTAACCCATAGTA
>JAHDDN010000389.1 GCA_020629335.1 Chitinophagales bacterium
CAGTAATGCTTTGGTTGTTTTGTGTATTTGACATATATTTACTGATTATGTTTTAATAAGCCCTAAAAAACAAAACAATGAAAAACCTACTTTACGCTATTTTTTGTTCAATGATATTTATTTCAATTGGTTGCGACGATGAATGTGAAGATGAAGTTGAAGTTGATCTCACAACTATTGATGCATGTGAGTATATTTTAGCACCCTACAATACAACTCAAAAATTCAGTAATGATATTACGACATTTGAATTGCATTTTGGTCCTGATACACTTGAGATTAACGAAGGTTACTCGGGTCAGCGTCTTGCGATTTTTAATGATACAGATGTTGAATGCTACTTTACATGTTTGAGTAGTGCTGCAGGAACAGCGGCTATTAGCAGTAGCCAAAATTATTTTGATCTACAATGGGAAGCCGAAGAATGGTATGAGGGGCCAATAGAAGCAGAAGATTATATTGAGGATGAAGAACTAGACGCTCGATCATGGATTACAGATTTGATGGATGCTAGCTTTCTTCACCCCGAAGGTTATCCGCTTATGATTACTTTTGCATTTGGCTTTCATGTCGATGAAGAGGTAATTGGAGGATATGATTCTATGTGGGGGACAACTATTCCGTACAGAGAAGATGGAGGCCCGCTTAAAAATGCAGCTTATATACGAGTAATTGGTAATTTGGTAGAACATCTCGAACAGCGCGAAGTCAATGGAATTATATACGAAGATGTGATTCGCGTAGAAGTTAGATTGAGTACTTTGCTTGATCCTGAATTTCAAGATGGAGATGACAGCCCTATTTGCGATATTGTATACAATTATTGGTTCGCCAATGGCATAGGATTAATCGAAACCACGGACCATGATCTTAAGCTGGTCGAAGAATAAAGTTCCAATTTAATTCGATGTTGAAACCATTTTTCAAATTCGTCTTAGCGTCCTTGTTCTTACGTGACCGATACCTCATTATCGAATACACTATTTAATTAATTTTATTTCACTTAGGGCGGCATTTCCTGCTGTCCGTTCTTATGTGGCTATTCGGCGGCTACTCCGCTAAGCGGTATTTGTCTTCCACTGCGTGGCAAGCCTGCATACCACTAAGCTCCGTAAGCCCCCTCATCACGCCACATACCACTGCCATCAGGGCCGCGGTTTAAGCGGAGCCTAAAAATGTATCCTCAGTATAAAAACAAAGAAAAAATTAGTAGCTTTGAATCATGAATACAAAAGAAATCGATGAAATAATAGCTCCTTTTTTCTGGGTTGATAGCGAAAAATCAGCTTCCGTTTGTTTAAATGTAGGAGAATATAAAATGGAAGTATTTCAAGCAAGAGCTCAAGAAGGATTTGAAGGTGGAGGATACGACTGGGCTTCTTTGGCAAAGGTATATTTAGCAGAGCAGAAAACAGAACTAACAGAGCATATTAACTTTGATCCAGAAGGAAGCATGTATTGTGTGTATTCTTCTAATAAAACGGCCTTAAAAGAATTCTCTATTGGCTTTAAGGAAGCCTGTGAAAATCAAAGCTTAATCACTGATTTGTTTTCTCGTGCGGAATTGGATTAGTAGGATGAGATATTAATCTTGTTTGCAATTTGATGCTTTCCATTTTCATAAAGCCTTAGACTTTGAGCTGGGCTGTTTTTGCGATTGTTAAATTGGATTTTTGCTTGAAGAGCAGGAATTACAAAAATGTTTTTTTGAGTAGGAATTAAAAGGGTAGGAGCGAGGTGATATCCTTGCCCAATTAGTTGCTCATTTTCAAGGTGAACTTGAAATTCTTCTCCATCATCTAATTGATAATTGCCTGTATATAATCTTAGCATTTCTTCAGGAATCGTAATAGCTTTTGGTAACTTAGGTGTTTCTCCCAAAGCAATTGCTGCTAATTTTTTGATTAGTATATCAGGAGCTAAGCCATTAGTATTTGTCAATATAATGATGGATAAGTGTTCTTCAGGAATATAAGCAATGGCGGATACAAATCCACCAATTTCTCCACCATGTCGGATTATATGATGATTGTCTATTTCATGAATAAACCACCCGAACCCATAAGGAGCCAAGCTGCCATTCGATAAGCGAAATCCTTGGTGGGCTTGTTGAAGTAGTTTATCATTTAGGAATCCATTTTCAAAAATAGCCTCATTCCAGCTTTGTAAATCAGCCAATGTAGAAATCAGCCCACCCGCAGCGTGAGTTTGAGAACTGTGTACGTCTTCGGCAATTTGATAAATACCATGTTCATCCACGTCATAAGCATTTGGCTTGTAATGGCAGTAGTCAGCATGATCTAAACGAGTTTGGTTTAGATTCAGAGGATCAAAAATGACGGCTTTTAGATATTCTTCATAAGTTTTTCCACTTGCGACTTCAATGATTTGGCCTAATAATATATACCCAGAATTACTGTATTCAAAATGGCTGGCTGGCGAAAAAATTAAGGCTTCATCTTTAAAAGTTGCAATCAGTTTATTTAAGGAAATTGTATCATGATTTCGTTCTTTCCAATTGGCCAATCCTGTATAAGATGGAATACCTGCTGTGTGACTCAGCAAGTGTTTGATTTGAACTTGATCCCCCCATTGGGTACATTCAGGAATCCATTTAATGACGGGATCTTCTAAAGATAATTGCCCACTTTCCACTAATTTCAAAATCGCAACAGCAGTAAATTGCTTAGTCAATGAACCGATGCTAAATACATGATCAGTCCGAAGTGCCTCGCCTTGCTCTAAATCAGCTAAACCCCAAGCTTTTTCATACAATACTTCTCCATCCTTTTCAATAAGAATAGCATGACCTGGTCCTTCATAGAAGTACAAATTCACCACCTTATCAAATTGGTTTTCGAGAGTTTGGGCAAAGAGAAAACGGCTACTAATGGAAATACATAGTAGTAAAAATAGAGTTGTTTTTTTCATAGTATTCTATTAAATAGTTACATCAACCCCCTCTAAATCATTTAACTCAATCCCTAATAAATTCATTTTATTAAGAATGGCTGGCCATTCCTCTTCAATAAATGCCTTACGCCATCTCTCTCGAATAATCTGTGCGGCATTCGGGGCCACAAAAAACCCGACGCCTCTTTTATTATTGATAATACCGATCTGCTGTAAGTGCGTATAAGCCCGCATGATGGTATTGGGATTGACTCCTATTTGAGCCGCCATTTCACGCACCGAGCTGATTTTTTCGCCCTCATTAAAGATAGCTTGCAAAATGTTATTCTGAATAAAATCAGCTATTTGCAGATAAATCGCTTTATTAGAATTTGAATCAATCATGCTGTTTTTCTTTTTAAAATCCAAAAAGTTAATAACCATAAAATAGGAACTAAAATTAATAGTCGCATTTGGTCTTCTACCAAAAACGTCATTAATTCCCCTGTACTTACCTCTATCACTTCCAAGAAGCTTAAACCCTGATCTTCTCTGAAAATTGCCCATAAACAAGCTGCGCCTAAAAATGCAATGATACTTGCCAAAGCACCTTTTATTGCGACATAATTATTAAAATAAAAAGAGCAGAAAAAAGCTACTGCGTGACCAAATACATATAGCTTAAGAAAGGCAAAAGATAGAACAGTTTCCAAGCGTTCAGCTATTGGCCATACTTCCATAGGTAATATATCGCCAAATATCCAAAGATAGCTTTTGAAGAAAATCCATATGACAAACGAAATGCTGATGGCATAAAGTGGTAACGTATACAACCATTTTGAGAGCAATTTTTCTAAGCTACTGGCAGGCAGTGACAAATAATGTATCCGACTGGCGGATGATTGTAAATCGCCCAAATTCGTGCTGGTAAACCATCCTCCACCTATCCATAATAGAAAGGCAAATAACAATAAAAGCACCTGTATCCCACCACCAGCTTGCAAATTGATCAGGTGATGTCCTGCTATTACACCAACAAAACTAAGTAACACCAACAATAGAAGGCCCAAAAGCATTTTATTGCGATGTAATAAAAAGTCTTTCTGTAATAGACTCCTAAATCTTCTCCAACTAAATTCCATATTATTAAGATATGAGGTTTAAATAAATGTCCGAATTTGATAAAATATTTTTGTGCTATGCAAGGCGATAAAAGCTGCATTACGCCGAGTATAGTAAGGCTTTTACTAAGGTAGCATAGTGCGAAAAGATGAAGTCAAAATAGACCGTTATTTAGGCTTCATCTCTAAATTTAAATAGTTTAGAATTTGCTTCTTATTTTTAATGACTGCATTGAAAAATATTTCCAATTCTAATTGAGAATCTTGACCAGATTGATTTTTACAAACTTGTATATGGCCCCCAGGAATAATTTCCGAATAAAGTACATCTTCTCCATCTTGCAAAATAGAAGTTCTAGGAAACAACAACTTTTCTTCTATTTCAGAAATGCTTTTAGCCAATAAAATCTCCCCATCCGCCATCACTACAATATGATCCAGCAAATTAGCCAAATCCCTTATCTGATGGGTGCAGATTAATAGCACTTGTTCATCTGTAATTTGCGAAGCAATTAAGCGGCGAAAATCTCCTTTAGAAGGAATATCTAAACCATTTGTTGGCTCGTCCATTAATAGGTATTCAGCGTTGGTAGCCAAACCAAAAGCAATCAAGACTTTTTTCTTTTGCCCCAAAGAAAGCTGATGTAAATGTTGGCCTTTATCAATACCGAATTCGGATAAAATAGTATCAATTATTTCATGATCAAACGCTTGATAAAATGGACTATAAGCCCTGATATATTGAGCAATATTTAAGGACGGTAAGTGAAAATCCTCATTCAAAAAAAAGATCTTTTGCAGCAAATCAGGACTTCGTTTAGCGACCTTCATTCCATCACAAAGCACTGCTCCTTTTTGCGGAAAAACCAATCCAGCGATCAGTTTAAGCAAGCTGGACTTACCCATGCCGTTTTCACCAAGAATGCCATAGATATTCCCTTTTTCAAAACGAGCATCCAGATTTTTAAAGAGTTTATCCTTGCCTTTATAAGTAAAATCAAGTTGATTAATTTGAATCATATCTGTACTTTTGTATTAGTGTACTAATGAAGTGGTACAGCAAAGATATATGATCGAATGGAATAATGCAAGTTATTCCTCAAAATAGTTTGTTTTACAGCATCCCATTCCAATTAAAATACACGATTAAACTAATTTACTACTTAACAAATTCGTAGAATCCGTACTAATTTCTACCAACAGATTATATACCCACGAAATTAGACCTTCTATGTTAAATATCGATAGGATTCCTACTAGGATGGGTTATGTAGTGCGTTGTTCCAAAACAGAAGCAATATTTAAGCATGAACAGACTTATATCAAGGAGAATGACACTTTAATCAAGCTGGAAAAGATGACCGATGAGTGAAAAGTAAAACAACAGGGGAGGAATTTGAGCTTTTATTAGACAATAATTCAGTCATCTTATTTTCCTTCTTAACCAACACCCAATA
>JAHDDN010000390.1 GCA_020629335.1 Chitinophagales bacterium
TTTAAGTCCATTTCCCAAATTTCTGACCAAGTACCAAATACTACTCCTTTAGTTAAATCTCCTTTTGATACAAATTTCATATAGTCCCCACTCCAATATAGGGAAATTACATCATTATACATTTTATCATTCATCATTAAATAGCGGCCCTGATAGAAGCGGTATGTGGCGTATATGGAGTAGCCTACGGAACTTAGTGATGCGCAGGCTCCAATAAGAGACAAGCAGCACTTAGTGTAGTGGCTGCTCCATAGCCACATAATAGCGGATAGCAGGATTAAGCCGCCCTAATAATAAATCTTTGACAGCCCAATTTTTGTCTTTTTACGATTCAGTATATTAGTTTGTCGGTTATTCAGTTTCTCAGTTATTCGGTTATCCAGTTCATCAGTTATAAAAGTTTATCATAATCAGGAAACTCTACCGAAAAAGAATACTCCTTACTATCTAAATCAAACGTGCAGCAGAAATGTTCTAATCCATTGGTTAGTATTAAGTAAGGGACTCTTAATTCCCAATTATATCCAGCAATTTGATCAAAGGTTTTTTGATTGATCTTGACTGTTGGACGCTTACACTCTGCTATTAAAATGGGTTCTCCCTTTCGATTAAATACTGTTAAATCAGTTCGTTTACGCATTCCATTCATCGGTAGATACATCTCGGAAGCCATTAAGCCAACTGGATAATTTTTGTCTTCTTTTAGAAAATGAATCAAATGTTGGCGTACCCACTCTTCAGGCGTCAACACTACCCATTTTTTTCGTAAAATATCAAACACTTGATGCTTATTATTTTCTATTCTTAGCTTTAATTCGTATGTTGGAAAGTTCAAATTCATCGCATGGAATTATCTTACGAGCAAATACTCAAAGATCTTAAAAGTAAAAAGTATGCCCCTTTGTATTTATTACATGGGGAAGAAGCCTATCACCTAGATAAGGTCGCTGACTATCTGGAGCACAAAGTACTCAATGAAAGCGAAAAAGCCTTCAATTTAACCGTACTTTATGGCAAAGATATAGATTATATCAATGTACTAAGTGCTGCGCAACGCTTACCAATGATGGCTAGTCATCAAGTAGTCATTGTTAAGGAAGCACAAAGAATGCGTGATATTAATGAATTAGCCGCTTATGCTGCTAAGCCAGTGAATAGTACTTTGTTGGTAATCGTTTATAAGCATAAAAAACTGGATAAACGTACTAAGCTATCTAAGGCATTCAATAAGAATGGGGTCGTATTGGAAAGCAAGAAAGTCTATGATAATCAAATTCCTCAATGGATGGAGCGTTATCTGAATGGAAAAGGCTATAAAATCAAGCAAGAAGCGATTCAATTACTTTCTGAGTCGCTGGATAATAATCTCTCCAAAATAACCAATGAACTAGACAAGCTCATCTTGAATACGCCTAAAGATAAAGTGATTGACAAAGGCGATATTCAACACAATATAGGAATCAACAAAGATTATAATGTTTTTGAATTACAGAAGGCATTGGGCGTGAGGGAAGTAGAAAAAGCTTACCAAATTGTCAATTACTTTGGGAATAATCCTAAAGCAGCACCTATACCTATGCTTTTAGGGAGTTTGTATAATTACTTTGTGAAAGTGTATATGTTGCATTATAATGCTAATAAAGGCGATGCCGATTTAGTGCGTATTTTAGGAGTGCGAAACTACTTTTTGAAGGATTATAGAATAGCTGCAAGAAAGTATTCTTTGGCACAAAGCAAAAAAATTATCCAATTATTACATCGTTATGATCTACACTCTAAGGGCATAGTTGGAAATAGCCAAACACCTCCAGGTGAATTGCTCAAAGAATTAGTATTCCAAATCCTACACGCCTAATTAGTGCATAATTCCACCTATTCTAAGATTAATTCCCATTGTTACAAAGGTAGAAGTACTATTAGAGTCTTTTAACTCATTGACAAAGTAATAACGGGCTTCTGGTACGATATTGACCAACATATCACCAACACGCATTTCCATACCAATACCTGCCAAGAATGCGTGATTACTGGTATAAAGCGATTGTCCAACAGAGCCCTTATCATTGTAGATTTGTCCACCTCCATTACTATAAACCCTAATTTCTGATGAGTTTCCAAACTGATAAGCGTAGGCATAACCCAAAGTCAAATGGATACCACTATCTAATGATCTCGTCAAAAAGAATCGAGTTTTGAGTGGAATTTCCCAATAATGTCGTTTGCCTGTATAATTAAAATAACTACCTCCTCCTACAGAAGCCAAAGTAGCCGCATCGCTGGAATTACTTGTTTTATAACCAACACGCGTATAGTTAAAGCCTAAAGAAACACTCATCTTATAAGCAATGTAGGAATCCATATAAACCCCATAACTATAATTGTAATGCCTCTCATTCCAAACTACACCACCAGTAGTGGGATTGAAAATACGAGTAGAATAAAAAGAGCTATGGTCGATTCCCATAGAAGTATATTGAAATTGGGCATCTGCCAGCAAAGGTAAGATGAGCAATAAAGGAATTAATAAAAACTTTTTCATTGGGCCATGTTTTGTCTTGAAACACTATTTCTTTGCTAAAACGTGATTGCTTGGTTTGCAATAAATGGCAATATATGCCTTTAACTCCCTAAATTTAAAAAAATATATTTGTATTCTGTTGTTTCATCAATGATAAAAAGATAAACTTTCAAATTAATCAGCCCTAAATGATAAAAAAAGCCATTACACATTGCTGTGTAATGGCAAAGATTAGCTCTCTTTAAGGAGTATCTGATGTGCCCGGGGTGGGACTCGAACCCACACGTCGTTGCCAACACAGGATTTTGAATCCAGCGCGTCTACCAATTCCGCCACCCGGGCTAAAAAGTTACTTGGATAAGTCAATTATCTATGCAGCTCTTTACTTGTCTCGGGCCTCAAAAGTAAGCAATTAAGAGCAAACAAAAAAGTGCTACATCAGCTTTTTTATTGACTCGCTTATCCTACTCAAATATTTTTTTTGATAATAATAAGCTTTTACCTTCAAAAGTTCCGCCTCTGAAGTAGTGTTTTCATCATAAGCCGCTAAAATAGGAGTAATCTCAGTCAATAAATTAGCTTCTATTTGTGCTACTTCCTCTTTCTTTTTCTGCAAAGCATCGACATCTGGTTCCATCTGCAATTCCATCAATGCCTCATTAATGTCCATCATCTCCATCAAGAAGGAGGGAGGCAACTGATACTTTTCATTTTCTTCCAATAAACCCCTCAATTCCAAGACGTACTTCATGCGCTTATCAAAATGACTCAGCGTCTTATAAGCCTTATTATTGAAAGTCGAGAGCTCTAAAACTTGCATTTGTACATCCTCCGATTCCTGTGCAAAAAAATCAGGATGAAACTGCTTGCTATAAGCATAAAACTGCTGCTTAAGGGCATTAAGATCAGGCTCAAAACTCACTGGAAGCCCATAAAATACAAAGTAATTATCAGTATTGAAATCTAAATTCATATCTATCACCAACCAAATATTGCATAAATAATATCCTTACCAATCGCAAAGAGCATCAGAGGCAGGAGTATCAACAAACCGATCATCTGGGCCTTTTCCAAAAACTCATCACTCAAGGGCCTGCCTATTATCAACTCCACGAAAATAAACATCATATGTCCACCATCTAAAGCTGGTATCGGCAGAATATTCATGAAAGCCAAAATAAAGGACAACAAGCCAGTAATTTTCCAAAAACGTTCCCATACCCATACGCCGCCGTAAATCTTACGAGCAATACCAATCGGGCTTTGAACAGACTCCACAGGATTGATATCTCCCGTAAACATCTTCCCAATCGCCAAAGCATTATAATAAACGCTTTCCCAGCCTTCTTTCACACTAAATCGCACCGCATCAGCCACCCCGTAATTAGCTAAAGTATTAGTCGCTTTAGCATTAAACATAGGCGCAAATCCTAACTTCCCAGCCGTATCTACTTTAGTCGTTAAGACTTTTGACGCACCTGCTCTTTCTACTTCAATACTAACCTGCCCATTTTTATTATTAGCGAGTTCCGATTTCAAAATTCCATAGTTGGTAACAGCTTTACCATTCACTTTCCGAATAATATCCTCCGCTTCTAATCCTGCCATATCCGCATAAGAGCTATCCAATACTCCCAATACTTCTACCTGATGATTCATCGGCTCAAAAAGCCATTCGCCAGCTCGCTTAAAATAACCATCCGTCAAAGGAATGTCCAATACTTTTCCATCTCGTTCCACCTTCATATCAGCCCCAAAAAATATCCCAAAGGTCTTGTAATCCTTGAAACGTTTAGGTGTTTTACCATTGATAGCCAGCAGCTTATCACCAGTCTGCAAACCCATTTCATTAGCCAGATCAAAGGCATAAATTTCCTGCGGTTCATTCACTTGAATATAATCCTTCTCATAACGCATAAACACAAAAGAGAAAATCATAATACCCAAAATCACATTCATCACTATACCCGCAATCATCACAATAAATCGCTGCCAAGCTGGTTTCGATCTAAATTCCCACTCCTGCGGTTCCTGCTTCATTTGCTCCTTATCCATCGACTCATCTATCATACCCGCAATCTTCACATAACCACCCAAAGGCAGCCAGCCAATTCCATATTCTGTCTCCCCAATCGTCGTACTCCACAATTTTTTACCCCACGCATCAAAGAAAATATAGAACTTATCCACTCGCATCCCAAATGCCTTGGCCGCCAAAAAATGTCCTAACTCATGTATAAAAACCAAAATAGATAAACCCAATACCAATTGAGCGATCATCGTTAATGTTGCCATATATTTATGTCTTAATTTTATTATTTTTTTATTTTTTATCAATTCTCCTTTCCCTCACCCTTCATTCTAATTAACTATTTTACAAATTAACTAATTGGGGGCTTCCCATGCGATCGTTATGCGAAGTGCGTAGCACAAGCCATTTATCATTCATCATTATGCATTCATCATTCGCCGAAGGCGCATGGTCGGGCTGTCCGTTCTTATGTGGCTATGTGTCAGCTACTACGCTAAGGCATACTTGTCTGCCTTTCAGGCCAGCCTGCGTCCAGCTAAGTTCCGTAAGCCACTTCATCACGCTGAGTACCGCTACCATCCCTAAGCCTGTCCTCCCTCGGGGGAGGTGCCCTTTAGGGCGGAGGGGGATAGCGATGAGCGATGAGCGATGAGCGATGAGCGTTTAGCGCTTAGTATTATTGTTTAGGAACGTTTAAAAAATAAGATTGGCATTTGCAGCTAAATATTTTGTATCAAGACAAGGCGAAAAATGCAGGCGATGCAGCGCATCGGCAAGGCTTTTCAACGAAGTATTGGTACAAAAGATTAGTTGCTAAATGTGGAAATTATTTTTTAAACGTTCCTTAGTGCTTTTTTCTTTGTAATAATACTGCTTTTAATCATTTTCAAAAGAGCAGTACAATCACTACAAA
>JAHDDN010000391.1 GCA_020629335.1 Chitinophagales bacterium
ATCAAGACTGTATGGATTTCTTAACGGCAAAATATTTCAAAAATCCTACACAAAAGTAAGGACAAGGCATGCCTTGTCTCTACCAGTATTTTGTGCTTAACGGATTTGTGAAACATTTTACCTAAAATCCATAAGGTCGGTTGAAGAAAAGAAAACTAAGAATTGTGTAATTATAGATAACTCTAGCCACTAATATTCTACCTCACCCTTACTCACTTCCTTAGCTATATTAGCAAACAAAGTCATCAATTTATTGACCGATTTATTATCGTAACGAACACCATTCCAGAAAGTGCGTTTGCAATCCTTATCGCTGCCTGTTAACTCTAAAGTGACTTCTACTTCTCCTGGTACAGGTGTTTTTTCTTTTATGCTAAGATCACAGGGATGATGTTTATTGATTTTTTTCCAAAATTTGCTTAATTGCTCTTCAGACAATTGTTGTTCGTAGGCTTTTTCCTCTTCACCTCTTTTGAATCCTACTTTTGCTAATCCAGTTTCATTGACTACTACAGTTGTTTGTCCCTCAAAATCTGGGTTTCCTGCTTGGTAATAGATGGTTTTGGTTTTTACATCAGTTGTAGGTGTATCCATATTTTGTTGTTTATCCGCTTTATTTTCATTAACTATTCCTGCATCGTTCTTGTCTACTATTGCTTCTGCTGTTTGTTGTCCTCCCATATCTTTACTGATTGTCTTTTGATGACAAGCTATCAATAGCAATAATAATAAACAGTTAATGAATAATGCTTTTTTCATTGAACAGAATTATGCGAAATATAATCTAAATTTAAAAACTCTTATTTAATTAAAGCTTTAACAAGCGATGAAGTTCTATTTTTTGGGAGGTAATTTTAGTTCTTGTCCTGGTTTGACTTTCGCTCCCTTAATGGCATCCTTATTGGCTGCTTGTATCTCTGTCCATTTGCTGGAATCTCCATATATCATGGCTGCAATACTCGTCAAAGTATCTTCTTTTCGTACAATATAGGTATCTCTTTTTTCTGCGGTTAAATTGGTACCTATTGCATCACCAATATCCTTCGCCAATGTATTGAGATGTCTATTTTTAAGGTCTGCTTTATCCTTTCCTTCTGTATAGTAATTGCCCATTAGGGAATTGTCTTTAAAAACACCAGAAGAAGTTGCGGTTTTACGGCTTTCAGTCCTAGCATCCTGGTATTCGTCTTTTAACCCTAGTTGGTGGCCGAGTTCATGAGCACGGGTGATGGCATCAGAGCCTACATGCCAGTTCAAGAGATTATCCCGATTTTTACCTGGATGCACTTTCACTTTTAAATGTTGACCAAACCTCACATACTTCAATCTAGCTTTAACTTTTCGCTTATTTCCTGCATCATCTACTAGATTAAAACGCTGATCGAAATAGCGGGCAAATGCATTATCACTTTGTGATTTGATGTGATTCAAATCTGATTTTTTCACGCCTTTTTGTGGCACCAATTTGATTTTAATGGTCAGATCAATGCTTTTCTTTTTCGCATTGACATGATATTTCGCATTCCACCCATAAGGTTTGTCCGACATTTTGTGATTGACAGTAGCTTTTTTCCTTTTAGGTTTTTTCTGAATCAGTTCACTAGATTGATTCGCTGTTTTAAGCTGTGCTAAAGAAACCAAATTCGGATCTGATTTCATTTGTATGGAATTGCTTTTCCCCCCTGCTAGACTAGGCTTGTCGGCGGGTTGAACAAAGGCATCAGCAGCATTATTTCCAAAAAAACTACCTGTACTTTTAGCTTGAATGGTATTTTTCTTTTGCTTTTTCGCTTTTTTTAAATCTCGAATTTTCATGGTATTAATCTTAAGCAATAACATTGACCATTCATATCGTTAGTCAATGCCATCTTATGCTTTATTGGTATAAAACTGAATAAGTAACAGTTAATTAATAAGAAAACTGATCTACTTTTATAAAAGTCTCATAATCATCCTTTTCTTATAAAAAATCACTACAAATTTATGCTATATTCCTTACATATTTGCATTTATTTAGCAAAAAATTTTTCTATTCTTAATTCATGATCATACTAGTCAAACTATTTGTTTAACAATTCTTCTACCTTCGTTTTTAGCCAACTTCTTTGCCCCACTTCTTTATTGGAGTTGATTTGTTCTAGTATTTTATGGAGTTTTTTATGATCATTAGGGGCTGTATTTTTTTTGTTTACACCACCCTTTTCTTTAATGAATGATAGCTACTTGTCCGAAAGAAAGACAGACAGCTATTTTCACTACAAATGACCAGCAAACCAATCAGGTAAGTAATCAAAAATATTATATAATCGCTGTTTACCTTTTTCCATTTAAGCATTTATTCTTTAGAAGAACCAGAACCAGCAGTACTTAATATTCCTAATGATCAAGAATCACTTAGTCCTGTATATTCTTCTTACCGAATATTGGTAATAAATTCTTATCTGGATGAATGTAAATATGGTATTAATCCTAGTGATTTGCCTACTGCATCGGGTATTTACGGTCTATTTGTGGTAATTCAATTCTATTATGATAGATAGTTATACTTTACATTGTTGTAGGTATTAGGGTAATACTAATACACACATTCTATGAGTTACATTCCTCACTCTATTTTAGGAATAGAGTGAGTGAATGTTTTTTTTGTTCTAGTAATAGTAAATAAGCTTATACTGAATTGCGCCACCCTGCTAGTTCAAGTGTAAAACGTGTAATTTTAGCATCTTCAATCTCCTCTAATGAGTCTATATCCTCCTCATAATCTGTAAGTACAATTAATTCTGAATTCTCCCCTATAAGCAGATAGGTTTCATCAAAATAAATAGACTCAAAAGCACCTCTTAACTCTTTAACTGTACTTCCAATACCAATAGATTGATATTTACCTTTAAATTGATTGTAGACATCAATACGTACTAGTCTTCCTGAATAAATATCAATAGAAAGACTAAGACTTTCTCGAATAATATATTCATATACTCTATACTTATGAGCTTAATTGGTAAGAGCTAATTAAAGATGTGTTCCCGTGACGGTCTTTGATATTATATATTAATACTCGATAAGCTATATATAGAATGATGCTATTGTAGAGGTGTACTTATTATAGTAGTGGTCGGTTGATGATGTTTCGTTTAAAGCCTGAGCTTATATGATTGATAATTTTATTGCTTGGTTCCTTTTATAAGATTAAATTTAGATGTGTGTGTATAAAACTGATGCTTCTTTATAAATTTTGTTGCTAGTCTTGATTTTATTTGATGTGTTTGTAGCCTGAGGTAAGTATTAATTGGATGTGATCGACTTAAAAATGCATTTTTAAAGTATTAGTATGAATATAGGGGTTTTATTTTTATGTTGCAAGTGATTTTTTGGGGAGAAGGGGATTTTATACTAAACATTCCTTAATTTTCTCATAAGATTCAAGCCAGTCATTACGATATAATCTTTGATTCTGTTTTCCATATATGCTTCTCCCTTCTTTTTTATTGTAAATAATAATGTATCCTTTTTGATTATCAATAAAGGTTAACTCATTTTTAGAATGGCTTTCTGAATATTTTCGCTTATCCTTAAAGCGAGCAAATTTTACAATACCTTCTTCAAAAGAAATCATACAAATTGTATTCTGATAAGTTATGTAAGTCCTAAAAGCAAATAGAATAATTAGCAATTCTAATACTCTTAACCAACTAGAAGGAAAAATGTGAAGAAAGGAAAAAGTAAAATAAATACTCAATATAAGTAATATATATATAATGTTTTTTCGACTCCTATATGGCGTTTTTTGAAAGTTTAGTTTAAAGTTCATATAAAAATATAGCTTTTTAGCCCAAAACATAAATTAGAACGGTTTTAAGCTAATATTTTGTCCAAATAGATTTATATTAGATCATCAGTAAGAAAATTGGTAGTCATTCTTGCAAACTGCTGTTTATCAGAAACATTTGAGTGCATGACATATTGGGGGGAAGGTGTAATCCTTATTATGAAGGTCTTATACTTAGACCTAGGTATCTTAGCTATTTTTCTTAATGACCGCATAGCGGTCACAGTACGTTAGTAAATAAAAGTCTCCCCAACATCTCGACCCTATCAGGGTAGCACTCTACCGAATTGCATCAAAAATCCCCCAATATGTCACACACTCGAAACATTTCACTCAATTTTACCAGTTTATAACACAATTATCTAATCCTTGAAAAGTAGTGACTCAGAATTTTCATCCTAAGTCACTCTCTATAAAAATCAAAAATTTATTAAGTCCATAATTTTCAAACTAATCAGGTCCACATCCATCCTCACTACATTCATCATCAACAACAATATTATTCCTGTTAAACTTACAGTATTCATAAGTTTCAAACTCCTCACCATAATTCACATATACTTGATCATTCTCATCTATGTAAATTCCTACTGCTTCATGTGGAATTTGCATACCAATTTTATCTTCCCAAAATGCTATTTCTGCTCCCCAGCTTCTTAATAAGTGTAACTTATCTTTCTCACCTTGTGATAACAAGGTATCATGGGCAGCATATATTACTAACCTACTAAATTTGAAAGGAAATGCCATACACTTAAAATTATCTTTGACTCCTCCTACTCCATGACGAGCCATGCTAAAAACAGCTATTGCTTTTTCCCAATATGTAGTTTCGTTACTATAAAATATTTCTGAAGCAGCTTTAATTTTAGCAGGTCTTCCTTTAGCATTCAATAAGTTTTTTATATAAAAGCCTGCTCTAGCAGTTGTTCCAATTAATCCAACTAACTCCTCAGAATAATATCCAATAGCTTCTCCTTCTGGCATAACTCCGCCTTCTTCAAAACCATATCCAAGCATTTGTCCAAAATTATCAAATCGCTCTATTTTTGCATACTTCTCTTTATTTCCATAATATGTTAATACTTTAGCAGTAGTTATAGATGCTTTAGTTGCTCCTGACAAAAATACTGCAACTCCTAGAAGACCTAATCCTAAGCCCCCTGCTGTCATCAAACCTATTCCAGCAAATGCTATTCCAGCAGCTAACAAATAGTCTGCTGCAAAATCAATCTGATCTTGGTATTTATAATAGAAATCTATTACCTTTTGCCCATTCCTATTAAAAGAACTTTTAAATATATCCCATAATCCCCCTGCTTTTAAAGCCCCCTTAATTTCAAACTTAGGGCTTGCAGCAGCAATATAGTCCCAACGATTATTTTCAGTCTCGCCTTCTATATTTTCACTTTCTTCATCTACATCTTTCTCTTTTAACTCCAACAAACTTAAAACTTGTCCTTCCTCAGAAGCTTTCACTTCTTGTACAACTTTTTCTGCATTTTCTCTTGTAATCGCTCCATTATTAGCATAGTCATCTGTTAATTGATTCACTTTCGCTATCGCTTTATCTACCTTCTCCTGCTTCTCAGGATCATCATACTTAGGTCCATCATCATTCTGATTTT
>JAHDDN010000392.1 GCA_020629335.1 Chitinophagales bacterium
TACCTGATGGCAGTATTCACCAGATTGCTGAGCAATTAGGAGTTTCTGATCAAACTATCAGAAACTATTTTGGAGGTGCTAATTATCGCGAAGGCGAAGTCGCCGATTACCACATCGAGCAAGGACCAGGAGGTGGTGTCGTCCATCTTGAAGACACGAAAATTTTAGATTTAGCTAAGACGCTAATACCTAGTGAATCTTAATTTACTTTGTCTACCATTTAATTCAAAAGCCCGTCAAAAGTATAATACTTTTGACGGGCTTTTTTTATTAAACTAGCCCCCCTTTGTACAGAAGGGCTAAGGTTTTTAAATCTCCATCCCTAAAATAGATGATTAATTCAAGGCTTATCCAGTAGCTTCCGCTGACTCACGTTCCTTCACTAATGATTGTTGTACATCATGTGGAACCGCAGCATACTCAGCAAAACGTTGCTTATGTTTAGCTCTTCCTTGAGAAATCGAACGCAAAGTAGAAGCATATTTATGAAGCTCTGCTAAAGGCACTTTCGCCTTAATAATCTGATAAGGCGGAGCAGCCTCCATACCTTCTACTACTCCTCTACGGGTTTGTAAATCTCCCATCACATCTCCCATGATTTCATCTGGTACCATCACCTCAACGTCATAAACAGGCTCCATTAATTGAGGACTCGCCTCTAAAAATGCCTGCTTAAAAGCAATGGCTCCCGCTATTTGAAAAGCCATATCATTAGAATCAACTGGGTGCATCTTTCCATCATAAACACTCACCCTTATATCTCTACTATATGAACCCGTCAATGGGCCGTCTTCCATTCTTTGCATAATCCCCTTGACAATTGAAGGCATATACTTGGCATCTATTGCCCCACCAACTATACAGTTATTGAAAACCAATTTGCCTCCCCAAGGAAGATCATGCTCCTCGACCCTACGAACATTAATTCCATCCGGTGCAGGCATGCCCTCATAATAGGGTTCTACCAACATATAGACCTCACCAAACTGACCTGAACCTCCTGATTGCTTCTTATGTCTATAATTAGTTTTTACCGCCTTTCTAATCGTCTCTCTATACGGAATCTTAGGCTCTCCAAATTTCATCTTGATCTTGGCATTATGCTCAACCTTCCACTTAGCCATCGCCAAATGCATCTCTCCTTGACCATGAACAATCAACTGCTTTAACTCCTTCGAATTCTCTAAAATAATGGAAGGATCTTCTTCATGTAATTGATGTAAAGCAAGGCCTAATTTCTCCATGTCAGATTTAGACTCGGTATAGACAGACATACTAATTCGTGGCTCTGGAAATTCTATAGGAGCTATGTTGTACTCCTTATTCTTTTCATGCAAAGTATTATTGGTATGACTGGACTTCAATTTTACTGTGGCTCCAATATCTCCCGCTTTCAACATTTCAACTGCTTCTCTTTTCTTCCCATTCATCACATAAAGCTGAGTCAAACGCTCTGTATTTCGGGTTACCGCATTTACCAACTCATCACCTCCTTTCACAGTTCCTGAATAAACTTTAAAGAATGACATATCTCCTAAATGAGGCTCCGAGATCGTTTTGTAAATAAACAAAACTGTGTCCCCATCTGGATCACAAGTTAAGGTCTTACCACTTTTTCTTTCAGCAGGCGGCATGTCATGAGAGGAAGGTGCAATATCGTTCAAAAAGCCCATCACACGACCACTCCCCATATTTCTTTCAGCAGAACAACAAAAGACAGGAAAAATATCATGATTAATCATAGACAATTTCAGCCCCTTTGTCATCTCCTCTTCACTTAATGTTCCTTTTTCAAAAAACAACTCCATCAAACCATCATCATTCTCAGCGATAGCCTCCACCAATTCATTATGTAATCGATCCGCTTTCTCTTTCTCCTCATCAGGAATAGGTAACTTCTCTGGCTTACTTCCATTTTCAGGAAATTTATACATCACCATTTTCAGCACATCTATAATCGCATCAAAATTCTCTCCTTGATTATATGGATACTGAACTAACCTTACCTTGCTTCCAAAACGACTCGTCGCTTGCTCAAAAGTTTTCTCAAAATCAGCTTTTTCACTATCTACCTGATTGATCACAAAAATCATGGGAATCTGAAATTTTTCCGTATTCTCCCAAATGATCTCTGTACCAACTTCCACTCCTTGTGTTGCATTAAGTACCATTACACCTGTATCGGCTACTCGCAATGAGGCAATAATTTCTCCAACAAAATCATCATAACCTGGCGTATCAATAATATTAATCTTGCTATCCTTCCAATGTACATGCATTAATGTACTGAATATTGAGTTATTCCGCTCATGCTCTAATTCGTGATAGTCTGAGACCGTATTCTGACCGCTCGTAGAGCCCCGCCTACTAATCTCTCCTCCTTCAAATAACATACACTCTGCCAATGTAGTCTTACCCGAACCTGCATGACCTAAGAGTGTTATGTTCCTGATATTCGGTGTATTAAATACTTTCATAGCTTAAATTTTAAAATTTTGAAGAAATTTCCAATCACGTCATAAATTGCATTATTATTCGTTTTTAATATTGTGTCCAAAAAACACAGCAATACTCCTCATTAAAAGTCCTGAATAATACCGTCATTAAATTAAGCATTTTTATTTAAATAATTCAACACTTAGAAATATATGTATGCTATTTGAATAGAAAAAAGGTATTTTTGCCTGCTTATTTATATATATCACACACGCAAATTAATTCAATACAAAACTTATTAATAATGAAAAAGTCATTTGTTCATATTATTATAATCTTTTCTTTAGCCCTTTCAATACTATCTATGTCCTCATGTCGAGATAATCCATTAGACAATTTAGATTGCGAGGTAGACATCATTTCCCTTTTTGCAGACTTGACGACCTTCTCTCCAGGCACTGACCTCACAGGCTTTTACGAAGTAACTGAAGAAGTGGATATAGTCGATAATGCCATGATTCAAGAAATGGTACAACTCTATCTTTCTAATGATGCCCTTTTCTCTGATGATGACACTAAACTAAATTTTGCTACCGCTAATGTCACTAATGATGAAACTACCACAAAAGTGGAATGGAGTTTGGTCATTCCTTTTGAAGTAACACCAGGAAGTTACTATCTGGTAGCACGAATTAATAATCAAGAATGGGTCTGTGGCACTGAAGGAGATGAAACAGCCTACATAACAGCTGCAACGGAAGTACTATCAGTAACTATTCAGTAATCAAATTTACTTAATCATGAGACAATTATATGATGTTGGCACTAGAGTTAATCACCCACAATTTGGCGTGGGAATTATCACTAAAGTACTATTTGGCGCATACGAAATCACTTTTCCTAAAAGAGGACAAGTAGAAGTAAGCGATACACTTAATGGAATAGAAATTACAGATGAAGTATTTCCCTCTAAAGACAAGGTTTCATTAAAAGATATCACACAAACACTAGAAGGTATTCTAAAAAAATGGGGAGAAGTCCAAGAACCCGTTGACCTAGGTTCTAAATGGGAAGGTGGTACCCTCGTACTAAAACCCGCTAATCCAAACCTAAAGGCTAAAGAAATTCCTATCGAAACATTCTTTCACAAAATAGTTATGGTGAGAGATCGACTCCGTGTTATGGAGCAACGTATTAATAGTAGCCAACTAACTGACGAAGAAAAAGTAAATCTTCAACAATATATCTCCCGTATATATGGCTCCTTAACGACCTTCAACGTACTTTTCGATAATAAAGAAGATCATTTTAGTGCCAAGTGAGTGAACTAAAAACTTATACCAAATTTCAATTAGCTCTTTATAATGGACAAGAGAAGCCCCAAATTTGGGTCGCTTATAAAGGCTTGATATATGATGTAACTGAAAGTCGATTATGGCGAAATGGTAAGCATTACGAACATTGGGCAGGCCAAGATCTCACTGATGAATTAGAAGATGCGCCACATACCAATCAAGTCTTTCAAAAATTTAAAGTAGTTGGACAATTGAAATAATAGTATGCTTAAAACTAAGAAAGCCCATCCAAACGGGATGGGCTTTGCTCTAACTAAACCAACAAACATAAACAAACTGAATATGAAAACGAATTTTATATTTTTCTTGTGGGTTAATTCGGGTTCAATTAATTTAGAAGTTTAAGCCTACTTGAACTTGTAAAGTATTCAACTGCATCAAATCTACTGTCTTCATACTTAATAAGGCTTTATTATAACTGGCTCCTACTGTAAGTGTTTTGCAATTTGGCAAGCTAAATTCTAATCCTCCACCGATATTCAAACCAACATTATACTTTGTCAAATCACTTTCTAATACTTCCTCTGTACCATTCTCTGTATTTTCAATAGAGTTAGTTCCAGTTATTAACAACTTATTTGTAGCTCCCACTAAACCAAAACCTTTTACCCCTTCTTTTAAAGCTGGTGTACGATACTTCAAGTTAATAGGAATCTCTAAGTAGGATACTTGATTATTCATTACATTAGGTGTAGTACTTTTAAGGTTCTCTACTTCGTAGCTTACTTTATAAGAACCAAAACCAATCCCTGTATTTAATAATAAAGAAGTATTCTTAAGGTATCTGTCATATACTAAACCAACAGAGTATCCTGTCCCTACAATATCAGACTCTAAAGTCTCTAAATTCTTTAGTTGTAATACTGAAGGGCTAAATTGTACTCCCCATCTGTATGGTTTGTACTCATCACAATAAGCTTCTAACACTTCTTCTTTTACAGTGTTATTCTCTTCTACTTCAACAACTGGTTGATCTTGAGCGTTTAAAAATGTAACACTTAAGCTTAATAGTACGAACATCATTAAATTTACGACACGGCTTTTCATAATAATCTTTTTTGGATTGAACAATAATATTTTCTATTCTGGGCGCTTTAAAGTTTTTGTTGACATACCTCTTCCACCTAGGCTTTTACACCTATCCTTTAATTAAGATGGTAAAAGTGGATATGAGAAATAAATCTAAAAAGCTATAATTTAGTAAAAAGTAGAAATATATTTTATAAGCTCTAAAATTTAAAAAGTGAAAGTAATATAGTAACTGCTAACTTAGACGATTTAGTATATTGTCTTTTGAAAATTTAACAGCTTTCTTCTGACATTTTTTTCAACGCTTAGTCACCTCTAATCTTCTATTAATATATTTTGCTTTATTATTAGCTAATTATAAGAGATCTAAACATTATATTCTAATACTTAAAAGCTTGTTTGAATAATTATTTATTCTCACCTGCCTTGATTTAATTTGATATGACAAAGTTAATCCCTCACCAAATAACAAACAAAGACAAAAAAAGGACTATTCCAAAGCCTTTTTCGCACTAAAAAAGGAAAAAAACAAGCACTAAAAACACCTAAACAACTGATTATCAATAATATAACTCAAAAAAAACAAGGACATTTTTAAGGCCGTTTCAGAAATGCTCCATTTTATTTTTT
>JAHDDN010000393.1 GCA_020629335.1 Chitinophagales bacterium
ATGCCCATCCTGATGCTTCTTAAATAAATCGTCTATTTCCTGATCTCTATTCATAATTATATAAAAAATAAAACATTTCCCCTCCTTAAAAAAGGAGGGGGCAGGGGTGGTTATTTAAAATACCCAATCCTCTCCAACAACACTTGCAACTTCTTCCTAGCCTTAATCAATTGCGATTTAGAAGTATTCACACTGATATCCAATTGCTCTGCTATCTCCTTATGCGGCATCCCCTCAATCACATAAAGATTAAAAATCGTCCGATAGCCATCTGGCAATTCATCCAACAATTTCAAAATCTCTTGCTCATTCAGTCCACTATCCGCTGGCAATGCAGTAGATGTCCCTTGCCAATCCGCCTCCAATTCTGACGTTTGAGGCAATCTTTTTTGCTTCCTCAAAAACATCAAACATTCATTCACCACAATTCTACGCATCCATCCACCAAAATTCCCACTTCCCTGAAACTGATCAATCTTCTGAAAGATCTTCGTAAAAGCCCCAATCAGTACATCCTCAATATCCGCTTCCACAGACAAATACCGTCTACACACCCCAAAAAACTTCGGAGCATATTGCCGATACAGCTCTTGCTGCGCCACCGCCTCTTTACGGCGACAGCCCTCAATAAGCCCTTCTTCTGTAAAAGCAGTCTTCAATGAATGTGATGATTAAATGAGTCAATAAGGTGTCCAACCGTAAAAATAAGCAAAAAAAATCAACGTTTTAACGTTTTGAACTTTGGGAACGTTTGATAAGTAGCTAACATTAATTATTTCGGCAATTCTGATGGCTTCTTTTTAACTTATACTGCGTGATCCTTACAGGACAGGCTTTTCTTAGCAATAGCTCTGCTATTACTGGCGGAAAAAGCCTTGTCTAAGCTAAAAATAATCTCATCAAGAAGACCGAAATAATTACTATCAACTACTTAACTGATTCATCTGCTTGAGTCTTTAGGTAATTATTCCGTTCATATTTCATAGTTAAATTTGGGGCTTCCCTTTCCTCATTTTTCATTCGACCGTAGGGGCGCTACCTATGTGTGCGCCCACGAATGAAAAATAAGGAAAGGTCGGGCTGTCCGTTCTTATGCGGCTATGCTGCTCCTATTCCGCTAAGGCCCGCTTGTCTGCCCTTCGGGCCAGCCATCGCGTACCTAAGCTCCATAAGTCGCATCATGTACGCCGCATACCACTTCCATCCCTAAGCCGAAATTAGCGATGAGTGCATAGTGATGAGCGATTAGTATAAAAAAACTACATGCTACATGCGCATCACTCATCGCTAAAAAACCTGTCATCCCGATTGCGTCATCGCACAGGGATCTATCCCCCAAACAAGAGGAATACATAAACGTTCACGCGAAGCCAAAAGCTTTTCATTCCTAACAAAATTCATCCCCAACTCTATGTAAAAATTATGCTATATTTGGAACACCCCTAAGCCAATACATGATTGATTAAATGTTTCATTTTTTAGAAATGTATTAGGTATCGCTATACATTTTTATCTTACAAAAGAAAGTCTTATTTTTGATTTGAAATAATTATACCCTTTCGCTCAAAGAAATAAACGTTTATGAAATACTTATACACGCTTCTTCTCCTAACAATATCAATCACAGCATATACCCAAAATAATGAAGAGGCTAAATCCTTTGAATATAAATTAGAGGAATTTCGTTTCAGTTTATATGAGGAATTAGATAAAGTAGCGGATGAAAATATCATGAATTTTCAATTTGATGAGAAAGACAGTTTAGTATTAATGATTAATGATTTTTGTTCAAAATACTCTAAAGAAATTATTGAGTATAGAGGTTTTTTACTGAATAAATATTCAGATAGATCGATGCCAGATTTAGACAATTATAATAAAGTGGATATAAACTCAGAATTAATGATTCAAACAATCAAAGGAAATATTCCTTTAACAGATTTAATGCTTATCAATCCTTTTGTCTTAATGGATTTATTTAAAAATATGTATGCTTCTCGAAAATCAGTACAGGATTTAGCAAAAGATAATATTAAAAGCCAAATTGCAATGCCGCTCATTTCTGCTAAAAAAATCAATTCAACTCAATGGGAAATTATGGAAAATTCGTATAGTAAGATACACAAATTTACCTACGATGTAGAAAAAGGAGAAATGCTTTCATTTGAAGTCTTTGAGCGAAAAAAGAAGGAATAAATTGTTTGTTTTAAAATTCTAAAAAAAGAATTAACTTTTTATTCTTATATTAACTAATCATGAGAACAGACAAGACATTTTTATCAAAAAAAGAGATGCCCCAAGAGGATTATCAAAAGCGCATTATTAGAACAATGTACGTAACGAATCCTATATGGCAGTATATCACCTTTATACCTTTAATGGCATTAGTGGCTTACTTTGCTATTGTTTATCTCGAAATGCCTTGGTGGCGTCTACTGATAGGATTACTAGCCAGTGCGGCTTTTTGGACATTTTTTGAATACGCCATGCATCGTTATTTTTTTCATGCTAATCCTAATAATAGCTGGATGCGTAAGGTATTGGATAGTATTCATTGGGCACATCATGAATACCCCAATGATAAAAGAATGATGTTAGTGAATCCTTTACTAGGTATTCCAGCAACAGCATTAGTTTATGGGCTAGCTTATCTTTTTATAGGACAATATGCGCATCCCTTTATTGTAGGCGTAATGGGCATTTATTTGGTTTATGATTGGTTTCATTTTGCATCCCACAATAAAAACTACAATAATGCTTGGTTCCAACTAATGAAGCGACATCACCTAAAGCACCATTATCAAGACCCAACTAAAAACTATGCATTTACCACTACCATTTGGGATAAAATACTGGATACAGAAATAAGGTCTAAGTCAGAATAAATATGTTTTGTTGTACAATGCATTGAAATGACCTATCTTATCGAGCCAAAGTAATTACCTTATAATTAAGGTAATTGTTGGGCTTGGAGATAGGTCATTTCTTATTCTTGTCAGCATCCGAATTCTCAGAATTTAAAGATTTTCAGAATTACCCAATCAAAAATTTTGCTAATTCTATCATTCAGTAAATTCTGTTTCAGACAAAGGCGAAAAAACAGCGATTCTCGTTTTGATCAATGAAGTCCTAAGTTTAGTTTTGGAGGTATGATATTAATGGTCAAAACGATTATTGCAGATGAGTTTAGCCTCCCAAATCCTTCAATTTTGTCGTATAGATCCCTGTACACCTACGGTGTTTGGGATGACAATTCCCAGAAGAAAGCTAAAACTAGTGAGCTTAATAATTTCTCACTACTCATGACCCAATACTCAGTACTCAACAAAAAATGCGCAAGGGATAGAAGCGGTATGTGGCGTCCATGGGGCTGCTTACGGAACTTAGCTGGACGCAGGCTGGCCCTGAAAGGGCAGACAAGTACAGCTTAGTGGAGTAGCAGACACATAGCCACATAATAGCGGATAGCCCGACCGAGCGCCTTCGGCGAATGCATAATGCATAAAGTAATGATTAATTGAGATGGTGCTGTGAGCTTGATTTTACGAGCGCTGGGTTGCGCCCTAATTTAATGACTAATTATCCTATGAATTCTGATTCAGAAACATGAAGTGAATCAATAAAAATAATAAATTTCTTTCTTTTTTTGTTTCCTATTTAAGAAACCTTTATTTTTGATTTAAAATATTCTTTTGGACGAAAAATTTGACATAAAATTTTTAAAAGGAGTAATTGACTTCTTAGATGGGATTGATGAGAAAGCTTGTGATAAAATACTTTTTAATATTGATAAAGTAAGAATCGAACCAGATAAGAAACTATTTAAAAAGCTAAACCCAAATATATGGGAATTTCAGACATTACATAATAAAAAGCAATATCGTTTATTTGCTTTTTGGGATAAAACAGATAATATTCTTACGATGGTCGTTGCTACTCATGGAATAATAAAGAAAAGTCAAAAAACTCCTTCAAAAGAAATTGAAAAAGCAAAAGAGTTAATGAAGAACTATTTTGAAGACAAAAAATAAGCTTATGAAAACCTATACATTTGATGAAGTCAAAGATAAATATCTTGGTAAGAAGGGAACAGAAAAAAGAGAAAAATACGAATATGAATTGAGATTAGAATTAATTGGTCAGGCAATAAAAAGAGCGAGAAAAGAACGAAATTTAACTCAATCCCAATTGGGAGAATTAGTAGGGGTTCAAAAAGCCCAAATATCCAAAATTGAAAATAATTTAACAGATGCACGTTTTGAGACGATACTGAAAGTTTTTAAAGCCCTTAATGCAAAAATTAACTTCACAGTAGAATTAATGGACTTCAATTTGGAGTTAACTTAATCAATATTTGTTATAAGAGTTTTAGTCTCTATCTCCATATAAATAATCAATACTATACAAATTCACCACTTTTAGTAGAATTCGGAGGAAGACAAAAACTTGTCCTAAGATTAATAATATCCAAACATTGGCGATGCCCGATGAGCGTAATAAGTAATATAAGTAAGCAGATAAGCCTAAAGTCAGGAGATTGATCAAGTAAAGAGGAAGCGTTAAATAGATGCGTCGGAAGACCATTTTTAAGGCGGCTGAAGTGGCGCTAAGAATAGAACCTTTGCTTTGATTTGCTATATGAATTTTGATATAATCTTGTAACATAAACAAGAAGGTGGCGAAGAATAAATAAATAGGTGCTACGACTTGAAAAGCTCTGACCCAATCCTCATCGGTATTTAATCCGAAAGGAGAGAGGCCACCAGAAAGGAATTGGAAGCCTTGGAATACCAAGAAGAATAAGCTTGCCTGTAAAGCCAAAAAGAATAAAGTCAAGATAAATAATTTGCCAAAATACTGTCCGCAGCCTGCCCAAAAATGTCCCTTTTCTTTTTTTGCGATTGTTTTTATAATACCGCCTGTGAGGAAAATAGAAAAGACTAAAAATACCAAAACCAATACAAAAGATTGATTCAAAATAGTGGATAAGCCGACTCCATATTCATTCATAAAATCGGTCAGGAAAGTGAAGTCAAAATCTCCTAAACTCTCATTTAAAGTTAAGGAATAACCGACGGTATTTTCTAAATATCCCTTCAAAGGATAAGCCGCTACGATGGCAAATAAAAGATTTGCCATATAGTAGATAATACTCAATTGAATATTGCTTAAAGCATTTAGCCAGCCCCGTATATATGCCGTGAATATAGCCATTAGACGAGTGCGCTTATACTTTGTAAAATATTCTGGACACCTACCATAAACTGATAAAAATATTTGCGGATGCCTTTTCTTTGTACCTCAACTGTCAGGCTATTATTGATGAAGTTTTTGTCTATATTGATTTTGCGTTGAGGATCAACTTCTGCACTCACTATTTTATTAGGAGAAATATAGCTAAACTCATGGCTTCTTGCTTTGCCATCCCATTTTTCTAATTGG
>JAHDDN010000394.1 GCA_020629335.1 Chitinophagales bacterium
ATTCGGATTGTACGAAGGAGGCTCGACTTTGGATGAAGGAAGCTATGCATATTGCAGGCGGTACGAATCAGGATCAGGAGGAAGATTTTGTGAATTACTTAGAAGGTTATCAAGAGATATATGAAGACTCTATTTTTGCTGGTACAGTAGCACATAAATATAGTAAAGCAACTACAGATGCAGTTATATTTCCAGACTTCAATGAAGTTATTAGTGATGGTTTAGGGATGATCAATTTCTTTGGTCATGCTTCTGGAGCTTATTGGGAAGTAAATATTGAGTCTCCTGAGAATTATGACAACTTTGGAAAATATCCAATGATCGTTTCTAACTCTTGTTTTGTGGGAGATATTCATAATTATTCCAGTCAAGAAGTTTCTGCTATGGCGATTGATTTTGTTTTAGAACCGAATAGAGGATCTATTGGTTATTTAGCAACGGTTGCTTTTGGCTATCCTACTTATCTGAATATTTATTGTACGTCTCTTTATAATCAGTTCGCTTTGGAAAGTTATGGAGAACCGATTGGTACTTGTATTAGAAAAAGTGTAGAGGAAATTTATTCGACAGAATCAGATGGTATTAAGATTACTGTTCAAGATTTTACGCTCAGTGGTGATCCAGGGGTAGTGATTACTTCTTGGGACAGACCTGAGTATATTATAGAGGATGTGGATGTATTTACTACTCCAGCCATCCTTTCTGCACAATTAGATTCATTTGCAGTTAATGTGGTAGTTACTAATTTAGGAAAAACAGTAATAGACTCTTTTAATGTGAATATTGAACGTCAATTTCCTGGTACCAATATGACACAAGTAACTACTAAGCGTTTTCCTTCTACTGTTTTCAATGATACTTTATCCGTATTCGTAGAAACAGATGCATTAAATGGATTAGGAACTAACAACCTAACAGTAAGTGTAGATTTTGATAACGAGATTGATGAAGATTGTGAAGATAATAATCGAGTAGTTAAAAATATCTATATTTTCTCGGATCTTTTGATCCCTATCAATCCATGCAATTTTAGTATTGTAAATGATCCGAATGTTACCTTATTTGCTTCTACAGGAACGCCTATTTCAGATAACAAGAACTATATCTTCCAAATAGATACGACCGAACTATTTAATAGTCCAATACTAAAACAATTTGAAACGAATGATTCTGGTGGTATCATCACTTGGCAACCAGGAATGAATTTACAAGAAAATACGGTTTACTATTGGCGAACTACTTTAGTTCCTGAAGCCAATGAAACTTATCCGTGGCAATATTCTTCTTTCGTTTATAAATCTGATAGCGGTGATGGTTGGAATCAATCGCACTACTACCAGTTCTTAAAAGACGAATTTAATACGATGAGCCTTGATAGCATTACAAGAGAATTTGTGTATCCAACTTATGAAAATAAAGTAACGGTTAAAAATTTCTATCCCAATTCAGAGACTAGCCCACTTAGCACAAACGAACTTCGTTATTATCTGAATGATGAATTGATGGCAAAAGGAGCTTGTACTATTGGTTGTGGTGGAGGATTAATGGTAGCATCTTTTGCTCCAAAATATGAATTAGAACCAATGCAATCAGAAGCAGGAATATGGGAAGATGAAGATGACTTCTGCCAACAATACGGACAGTATGGCCATATTCACTGTAATACCATTCAGGATAAAGATGCTTTTGAGTTTTTAACGGATACAGAAGAAGATTTAGAAGTATTTTTAAACTTCTATAACAATCATGTTCCTGATGGAAACTATGTGCTGATCTATAGTATTACTAATCATAAATTGAATTTTGACCCAGCTAAGGAAGAACAGTTGAATCAAATCTATAGTATCATAAGTGATTTAGGAGCTCCTGAAATTTCAGAAGTAGATCCGACTCAAGCATTCGTAATATTTGGTAAAAAAGGCGATCCTGATTTTGAATCGACTAAATCGTTTACAGAAAACTTATCTGATGTAATTGATCTGGATATCTTTGTTGAAGGTCAATCAGATGGTGGTTCTTTAGCTACTTCCTTAATTGGTCCTTCATCAGATTGGCACTCTATGCATTGGGAAGCGGATATGAATGGTAGTGATGTTTTAGATCTTGATGTCTTTAGAGTTAAAGAAGATGGTACACAAGAATTCTATTTCAATACAGCAGACAATACAGACTTTACTTTAACATTAGACGCTGACGATTATCCATTCATGCGCTTGATTGCTAATACACAAGATACAGCATCAGTAACAGCTCCTCAATTGCAAAATTGGAGAGTCTTATTTGATCCATATCCTGAAGTAGCTTTAGACTTCAATAATACTTACTCTTTTGTTGATGATACATTAAGAGAAGGCCAGATGGCACAACTAAGCATGGCAGTCACTAACTCAAGTACAATCTCATCAGATAGTTTGAAAATTAGATTCTCTGTTACAGACGCTAATAATGAAACAATAAATTTAGGAATTGCTAGCTTTCAACCTATTCCTGCTCAATCAACAGTAGATTTATTCTACGAATTTAGTACAGGTGGGATGAAAGCAGATAATACATTATTGATAGAACTTAACCCAGATAATATTGGGCAAGATAAATACTCGTTTAACAATATCGCATTGATTCCTTTCCATATCATCAGTGATGATTGGAATCCATACCTTGATGTAACTTTTGATGGAGTGCATATCTTAAATGGAGATATCGTTTCCGCTGAACCAGAAATATTGGTGCGCTTAAAAGATGATAGTCAGTTCTTTGCCTTAAATGATACTTCTTCATTTGACATGACATTTATTTATCCAAATGGCAATGAGAAAAAAATCTATTTTAATAGCGGAATTATTGATTTCACTCCAGCGAATGTAGATGATTTGGAAAATGGCAATGAAGCAGAAATTTTACTGACACCTAAGTTTGAGCAAGATGGAATCTACCAACTGCTGGTACAAGGGACTGATCAAACAGGCAACGATTCTGGAAACAATGCGTATAAAGTTGCTTTTGAAGTAATCAATGAAGCAATGGTTTCGCATGTATTAAATTACCCGAATCCATTTACTTCCTCTACTAAATTTGTTTTCACTTTAACAGGCTCAAAAGTACCTGACGATTTCAAAATTCAAATTATGAGCGTTTCTGGTAAGGTCGTTAAAGAAGTTACCAAAACCGAATTAGGTGATATGCATATTGGTAGAAATGTATCAGATTATGCTTGGGATGGAACCGATACTTATGGCAATGAACTCGCCAATGGAGTGTATTTCTATAGAGTGATTGCCCAAAACGAAGAAGATGATATTAAAAAATATCAAACGGATGCGACTAGTAAAATGGATGATCTTTTCAACCAATACGGCATCGGCAAAATGTACTTGATGAGATAAAGACTTATTCTTTAGAATATACTGAAAGCCCTCCCCTATTTTAATTAGGTGGAGGGCTTTTAACGTTAAAAAGTTTCAACGTTTTAACGTTAATAAAAGTATCCTTCCCCAAGTGCTAAATCATGCAGTTCCCCTTTCAAACTGCCATCTTCAACAAAGTCATGCATCATGCGAATGGGCTCTCCTATCGGTTCATCTGATAAGTCAAAAGTACCGTAATGCATGGGCACAAAATGATTAGCTTCTAAATCGTGGAAAGCTTGTAGAGATTCTTCAGGATTCACATGAGAGGCCTTCATAATGACCGAAGGTTTATAAGCACCAATAGGCATCAAGGCTACATTTGGGGCACCCATTAAGTCTTTAATCTCCGTAAAATGATCGCCATAGGCAGTATCTCCTGAGAAATAAACGGTCTGATCACCGCTTTTAATATAATGACTCCCCCAAAGCATCTTATTCATATCATTCATCCCTCTCCGACACCAATGAATGGCAGGTAAATAGGTGATCTTTAAATCTTTTTCTTTACATTGATATTGTTGATACCAGCCTGCTTCCTGAAATGGATTCTTTGAAAAACTTTGCAACAATGCACCCATCCCTAAAGGTAACAAAAACTCCACTTCAGGATTAACATCAATCAACCTTTTTAAGGATGGTATGTCAAAATGATCCATGTGTCCATGAGAAATCATGATATAATCGATTCCTTTCAAGACAGAAATACTAAAAGGACTCTTCGCCTTACGTCTGACCAATGGCAGACTTCCTAAGCAAGGATCAGTTAAAATTTTGGTTCCATTGATTTGGATGATAAAACTGGCGTGGCCTAACCAAATAATTATATTCTCCTTAGTGGTCAAAACGGTTGGGTCTTGAGCGGTTCTCAAGCGAAATGTATCCTTCTTTTTTTCTTTTGCTTGTGGTTTAGGCTTTAGCTGCCATTGCAATACATCGCTGAATTTGGGCTGCTCTCTCTTCTTCTTGTTGACAAAGCGGCCATTGATCTTCATATTGCCTTTACAATCCTCTTTTCCAGCAATAAATGACAATTTTGAATTATAATCGTAACTAACTTTTGACATAATCTTTTTTGCTTGTAGTTTTGTTGTTCATTTTAATAAACAACTTCAAGAATAAAAGTTTTTATAAAACAAATCAGATGGCTAAAATAGGGATAAATCTTTCAAAAGGAACTATAGATAAAGAACAAGCTAAAAATTTAATTGTTGGCATTGATTTAGGGACCACCAACAGTTTGGTAGCCTATTTTGATGAAAGTGCTAATTCTGCAGTAGCAGTGAAAGATCAAAGTGGGGATAATAAACTGGTACCTTCTATTATTCATTTTGCAAAGGATGGCTCCGTTTTAGTTGGAAATCAAGCGAAAGATTTTTTGATCAGCGATCCAGCCAATACCATTTACTCGATCAAACGATTAATGGGAAAGTCTTATAATGATATTGAAGAAAGAGCGGGCTACTTCGGCTACCAAATCATAGATGAGGATGAAGAACGATTACTAAAAATCAAAGTGGGTCAAAAGTACTACACTCCTATCGAACTATCTGCTGAAATACTAAAAGAACTCAAGGAGAGAGTAGAGGCTTCACTCAATAGAGAGGTCGAAAAAGCAGTGATTACAGTCCCAGCTTATTTCAATGACTCCCAACGTCAAGCGACCAGAGATGCGGGTAAATTAGCTGGTTTAGATGTCTTGCGTATAGTAAATGAGCCTACAGCAGCCAGTTTAGCCTATGGAATTGGATTGGATCCAAGCGAGGAGAAAACGATAGCAGTATACGATTTAGGAGGTGGTACCTTCGATATTTCTATTCTAAGCATCCAAAACGGCATTTTTGAAGTACTTTCTACCAATGGTGACACTTTTTTAGGTGGAGACGACTTCGATCAAGCGATCATGGATTATTGGATCAAGAACAATGAATTAGACATTGCTGCAATAAAAGAAGATAAAGCACTAGGACAAGCACTAAGAATCAAAGCCGAAGAAGCCAAAAAACAGCTTA
>JAHDDN010000395.1 GCA_020629335.1 Chitinophagales bacterium
AAAACATTGATAATCAACAAAAAAGGGCAAATAAAGTGTCAAAGTCAGGAAAAAAGCCCCCTAAATTCAGATGAATTTAGGGGGCTTTTTTGATTATTTTTTTTCATTCTCAACCACCAAAAACTGGGGCAATGTCATCAACAACAAATAACCCAACAACATAAAACAACCAAATAAAATCGTCACGCCATAAGTTCTCGGATGATCAAATGGTGATACAATACGATGCGCAATATCATACATCAATGCTGGAAATTCCGTGAATAAATCCCAACTATTCCAACGTAAATACCGTCCCAAATAAATACCAAATCCACTCAAAAAGCTAGTAGCAATAATAGCCACCCAACCCATCCATTTATTCCAATACTCATCAATTATATTGTGCATGATACGCATAGACCAAAAGCCCAAATATAAGCCTTGAAACAAAAATACACTCAACAAAATACTATCGTACCAAAATGGAATATTTGGTCTAGCTTTGAGATGAATTAAATCCGTAACTAAATAAGGAGCATTGGGTAAGAACAGCAACCAAATACCTCCCAAAACGAATAAAGTCATCTTATTAAGATACTGCAATCGATGCAAAAAATAAATGCCCGTCGCTACCAATAAAGGTACCCAAGCCAAATATAAATTCCAGCCCAAAAATAACATAAATTCAGAACCAGAAATGTAAGTTCGCCCCAATAATAAAACAGCAGCAAACAAAGAGAATAAAACATTAATAATCAAAAGACTCGTGATAGACTTTTCACGCTCCCAGAAAAACTGGATAAAATTCATACGGCTTATTTTTTAGAGTTAAATAAATTACAATCAATGCAAAATCTTGGGTAGGAAAATAATCAGTCCTACAAGCGCAGCTCCCATAGCCATAAATAAAACAGCACCAGCTGCCATATCTTTCACCTTACCTGCTTCTGGATGATGATCTGGACTCACCAAATCAACCAAACGCTCTATACTCGAATTGAAAGTTTCTGCCATTAACACTAAAGCTATCGCTAGTATAATCGTACACCATTCCCAAGCTTTTAGTTCAAATAAAAAAGCGGCGATTAAGACACATGAAGCCGCAAAGAGATGAATCCATGCATTATGCTCTCGACTAATCACTTCCTTAATACCATTTAAGGCATATCCAAAACTACGAATCCTCTTTTTGAATGAAAATTTTACTATCTTATTGTCCATCCTTCCAAATTTTAATTATTTTAGGCTAAAAATAAATCTACAATGATCGCTCAAATTCAATACAAAAATCGACAATTTTCAATCAATCTAAGCGAAGGTATAGATATTGCAATTCCACTTACTGAGCAAGCACAAAATGCAGTCAATGCCTTTTATGCCCCCTTTCTCCGAATAGAAGCCGTCAAATCAGGAGATTTTATAGGCGATACCAAACAAGGCGGCCTCCTCAATTTCAAAAACGTATTCTTCAACCCACATGGCAATGGCACCCATACCGAATGCCTCGCCCACATCAGCAATGAACCCATCAATATACACCAAACGCTGAAAAGGCATTTTTACTATGCACAAGTCATCACTATCTATCCCACGATTCTCGAAAATGGCGATAAAGTGATCCTAAAAGAATCCATTAAACAAGCCCTCACAGGCGATATTCCTGAAGCTCTTATCATTCGCACCCTGCCCAATGATGAGTCCAAAAAACACCGCCAATATTCAGGAGCTAATCCACCTTATTTGCACCACGAAGCCACCAGTTTTATAGTCGAAAAAAACATCAAACATCTACTCCTTGACCTTCCCTCGGTGGATAGAGAACAAGATGAAGGCCAACTCCTCTCCCATAAAGCCTTTTGGCAATATCCCGATCAACCTCGCCTTGATGCTACCATCACAGAACTGATCTACGTACCCAATGAAGTTAAAGATGGATTCTATTTTCTCAATATCCAAATCATCCCGCTTCAAATGGATGCCAGCCCAAGTCTACCTATTCTCTACGTAATCGAAGCATAAAACTATCAATCAAACCCATAAATATATAAACCAGTTTAAGCCATTTTCTTTAATTTCGCAAAAGTTTAGGGGCTTCCCCTTCCTAATTTTTTCATCGACCCGTAGGAGCGCAGCTGTGTGTACGCGCTCCGATGAAAAAATTAGGAAGCGTCGGGCTGTCCGCTATTATGGGCCTATGTCACTCCTACTCCACTAAGACGTACTTGTCTTCCCCTTCGGGGCAAGCCTGCGTCCACCTAAGTTCCGTAAGTCATGCCATTACGCCCCATACCGCTACCATCCCTAAGCCAAAAATGCTAGCATTAAGACAAATCATAATTAAAATGCACCATTTATCGCCATAAATAGTTATATTAGTAAGTACTTCTAATTACAATAAAACAATCATAATGAAACAGTTCTATATACTTATAACAAGCATGATGCTTAGCACTTGCTTCCTTTTCGCACAACAAAATGTGCAATTAGTTATTAATCACGGCTTGGAAGACCAAACATTGGAGTTTGAAAGCACACAAGCGACCAATTCAAGCGGAGTCACTTATGATGTGAAACGCTTGGAGTATTACTTAGGTAGTATCGTCCTCATACATGATGATGGACAAGAAACTCCCTTAGATGACGATTTTTATATATTAGTAGATGCCGCAGATGGCACCTCTACTATTGATTTAGGAGATCATAATATTGAAAGCTTAGAGGCTATTGATTTTCATGTAGGGGTGACAGAAGATCACAATCATGCTGACCCTGCTGCTTGGCCAAATGATCACCCTTTGGCTCCACAAGACCCTGCCATGCATTGGGGCTGGGATGCAGGCTATAGATTTATCGCCTATGAAGGAACTATCTATAATGATCAAGGAGAAGCTAGCAGCATTTTCGAATACCATGCCGTTGGTGATGAACTTCGTACTCGTATCGTATTAGATACAGAAGGAGAAATCATTGATGATATATTAACGATCACTTTAGATGCCGACTACAATCCTATCATGCAAGATATTGATATTTTAGGCAATAGTATTATACACGGAGGTGGTACATTAATGGGCAAAATGATGAAAAACATGAAAGACTTTGGTGTATTCACCCCTAAGTCAGTTAGCACTGATATCAGCGAAATAAGCAATGACTATCAATTAACGAATTACCCAAATCCATTTAGTACTAACACTCTTATTACTTATGATTTTCCTAAAGTAGAAAAAGTAAGTATGCGTATCACAGATATAAATGGCCGTACTATTGTAGAGCAAAATAATCTAGCCCCTACCAATCAATTAGAAATCAACCATCCGCTAAATACAGGTGTTTATTACTGTAGTTTCTATGCTAAAGACACATTCTTAGCAAAAACAAAGTTATTAGTGGTAGAATAATTAAGAACATTATGAAATTAAAAATCAGTTTATTAATTGGCTTAGCGTTTCTCCTCTTGTCATCTTCTTGTAAAGAGGACGACGAACCCGTAGACAATAGCACTTATACGCTTACTTTTGATGTCAATCATCATTTCAATGGAGAAGAGTTGAGCTTTGGGGAATTGCTATTTACTAATGATGCTGGTAATACCATTAATTTTACCAGTTTCAAATATCTGATTTCTAATATTGTGCTGCATAAAGCAGATAATAGCACTCATTTATTAGAAGGAGAGGTGGGTTTTATTGAGCCTAAAGAAGAACGATTTAGCTTTAGTATTGCTGACGTTCCTAATGGGGATTATAGCGGCATCTCTTTCATGATTGGTTTAGATGAAGCGACTAATAATTCTAATCCGAATCAATACCCGCCAGATCATGCACTACATCCATTGGTAAGCAATATGTTTTGGAGTATGAATGGAGGCGGCTATATCTTCCTAACAATGGAAGGTCAATATACTAATGAAGAAGATAATGTAGGCGGCTTCACTTATCATATTGCTTTCACAGAAAATCAAATGCCTTATGAATTTACAGATCAAGCATTTACTTTAAATGCTGATAAAACAGTAAAATTGGAGTTTGACTTAGCTGAAGCCTTTAAAAATCCTGCTTTATTTGACATTAACGTTAATGGTAATTTCTCTCACTCAAGTGATGACAATGGGATTGCTAATACTATTCGAGATAATATGCATGATGCGATTAAGCTAGTGGATTATGAATAAATTACAGTTATCTATACTATTAGTATTGGGAGTACTGACGATATTACAAGCTTGTAAAGATGATCCTGAGCCTTATGTACCGACCCCTTATGATCTCAATTTGACATTGGACTTACCTCAGCCCGCCTTGCCTTCAGATAATCCTTTAACGGAAGAGGGTGTTATGTTGGGGCGAATGCTTTTTTATGATAAAGCTTTATCGAAAGGAGAATCTCAAGCCTGTGCTTCCTGCCACCTACAAGAATCGGCTTTTGTGGATACAGATAAAGCCTTGAGTTTAGGTGTTGAAAATTTACCAGGCACTCGTAATTCGATGGCCCTTTTTAATTTGGCTTGGCATTATAATGGTTTCTTTTGGGATGGACGAGCGGCTACTTTAAGAGAACAAGCGCTGCTCCCTATACAAGATGAATTAGAAATGAATGAAAGCTTGGATAATGTGCTACAAAAACTGAGTGATAATCCAATTTATCCTGAACAATTTGAAAAAGCATTTGGTGATAAGGAAATCAATCCTGAAAGAATTGGCTTAGCAGTTGAGCAATTTTTGATCACGCTTATCTCCCATAATTCTCGTTATGATCAAGCAGTTAGAGGAGAAATCACGTTAACAGAATCCGAGCAAAGAGGGCAAGAATTGTTTTTTAGAGAAAGTAATCCAAATGGTGTTGTTAAAGGGGCCGATTGTTTTCATTGTCATGGTGGCTCCTTATTCACGAATAATGATTTGATGAATAATGGTTTGGATAGTGATGAAGAGTTTACTGATTTAGGATTTTATGAAGTGACTGGGAATGATGATGATAAGGCTAAGTTTAAGGTGCCTTCCCTTCGTAATGTGGCATTGACTGCGCCTTATATGCATGATGGGCGTATGAGTACTTTAGAGGAAGTATTAGCGCATTATAATGGAGGCGCTAAAGAGTCATCTACGCTTGATCCTAATATGCACGCTATTGTAGAGGATGGATTAGATTTAAGTGATCAGGATATGACCGATATTATCAATTTCCTCCACACACTGACAGATGATACTTTTTTGAGCAATGAAGCTTTTTCAAATCCGTTTTAATTAAAGTTGGAAAGTTGAAACTTTTTAACGTTGGATGATTGGCTTAGGGATGGTAGCGGTATGGGGCGTAATGGCATGACTTACGGAACTTAGGTGGACGCAGGCTTGCCCCGAAGGGGAAGACAAGTACACCTTAGTGGAGTAGGAATGACATAGGCCCATAATAGCG
>JAHDDN010000396.1 GCA_020629335.1 Chitinophagales bacterium
TGTCAGTGAAACGGATGAGGAAATGGATTAGTTACAGCTAATTTTATTTTTTTTGGATTTTTTTCTAAAAATACCCGCTAATAAGTAGTTGAAGGTAATTATTCGTGCATTCTTGATGAGCTTATTTTTAGCTTAGACAAGGCGCCTTTCGCCAGTAATAGCAGGGCTATTGCTAAGAAAAGCAACGAAGGATAAGCTAAAAAGAGGCCATCAGAACTGCCGAAATAATTAACTTTAGCTACTTAATAATGCTCCGCCTTAGTAAAATACTCCCCCCTTTGATCTTTATGTTGGTGGAGATAGCCTTCCTTAGTCATCGCAAAAAGCATTCGTTTGGCTCTGCGATCTGATATATTGAGTTTAACTGCCAAAAGCTTAGACGTAATTAATTCATTCTTTTTGAGGAAATCGAGTACTGCTTGCTCCTTAGAATCTAATTTTCGACTTGGCGCATCGCTATGATATTGCTGTGCTAAAGCCTTTGCACCTGTCTTACTGACCGCCAGGCACTGATCATCGGCTCGGACATAGGCTTTCTCTTGCCCTTTCTTATTAATGGCGTAGTGGGGTTTTCGCTCACTTTCTTCTACAGTTACCACTAGTATTTGAATACCATTTTCACGGACTACTTTGTATCGAACAGGAATTCTGGGTGTACAAAAGAATTCTGTAGCTAAGTCAATTCGGGATTTCGATTGATGGATATTAGCCCCAATGATACTCCCAAAATCGTCTACTCCTACCAATATTTGCCCTCCTTTATGGTTCGCAAAGGCCACAATAACACGAGCAATCTTCTCAGATTCGCTGATGCTTCGCTTAAACTCTAAAGTAGCACATTCGCCACTTTGCCATATCATTTCTTCTATTTCTTTGATCGTCAAGGTACTAATTTGAGATTTGTGTACAATTTTTGCTGTATTTCAGTTACAAAGTTAATGTTTCTTCGTATTCTATGCAGTAATAGGTTGCTAAGATTTATTACCTTTGTCCTTTTAAACGGGATGATTATTAAAAATTGTTCATTCCATAAACCAATACAGATCAAATGGGTACCTTATTAACTTGGTTTTTTGTATCGATATTTTTTTCATTCTTATGCTCCATTTTGGAAGCAGTGCTATTAAGCGTGAATAACACCTTTCTCAATGTCAAACTTAAAGAAGGAGCCTCTTATGCGTCTAAACTCAAAGAACTCAAGGACGATGTAGATAAGCCTTTAATTGCTATCTTAACGCTCAACACCATTGCCCACACCGCAGGGGCCATAGGCGTAGGAGCATCTGCCGAAGCTGCTTTCATTAATCAGCCTTACATTAATTTATTCGGCCTCCAGCTACCGGTATTAACATTAGTCTCTGTATTCATGACTTTAGCGATCTTGATCGCCTCTGAAATCATTCCCAAAACAATAGGTGCTACTTACTGGAAATCCTTAGCGGGCTTTTCCACTAAAACACTTAATGTCATGGTGTTAATCATGAAGTATACAGGCATGATGTGGCTTTTGCAGTTATTTACTCGTATGATAGGTAAAGGCAAAAAGAAAAACGTCCTTAGTAGAGCAGATTATCAAGTAATGACAGAAATGGGTGCCAAGCAAGGTATTTTTGAAGGACACGAGTCTCGTGTGATTCAAAATATCTTAAAAGTAAAGGACTTAACTGCTGAGAATATCATGACTCCTCGAACTGTTCTAGTAACAGCTCCCGCAGAAATGACCATTGCTGATTTCAACGACTTAGAAGAAAATCGAAATGTTTCAAGAGTACCTCTTTTTGAGGATGGCGATAAAGACAAAATATCACAATACGTTCTTAGAGATGATGCATTAGATAGCGAAGTTAACGAAAAAGGTCACCTTCCACTCTCCAGCATTAGTCGCCCAATGATTATCGTCGATAAAAAACTCGTTATTACAGATATTTTAGATAAACTGAAAGATTCCAATGAGCACATCGTCTTAGCGATGGATCAATTCGGAGGCGTAGCTGGTGTTGTGTCTTTAGAAGATGTAGTAGAAACCCTTCTAGGTATGGAAATCATGGACGAAACAGATAAAACCGCCGATTTACAAGCCGAAGCTCGTAAAAACTGGCAAGAAAGAGCTAATGAATTAGGCATCGTCACAGACACCCCTCCAGATCAAAAAGACATAGAAGAAGAACGAAATCCCTATGATCAAGATGCTTCCTAATAATTATTTACAATTCCAAATAAAAATTCTTTAGTGGCCGACCTTTGTGTCGGCCATTTTATTTTATTCCCTAACCCAATTAAGATTATTCAGTTTACCAGTTTTTCAGTTATTAATTGGGGGCTTCCCTGCGCTCGTACTAAAGAAGGGCGCAGCAAAAATCCATTCATCATTTACATTCATCTTTCATCATTCGCCGAAGGCGCAGGTCGGGCTGTCCGTTCTTATGTGGCTATGTGTCTGCTACTCCGCTAAGGTCTGCTTGTCTGCCCTGCGGGCCAGCCATCGCATACCTAAGCTCCATAAGCAGCCCCATTGACGCCACATACCACTACCATCCCTAAGCCGAAAACTAGCGATGAGTGCATAGTGATGAGCGATGAGTATAAAAAAGCTACACGCTAAACGCTCATCACTATGCGCTAGTTAATCAGTTTCACAAATCTTATTTATAAAAATTTTACTATATTAGCAATGTAAAACAAACCTATTTATCCTCAACACTTAACATATTATTCATTTAACCCTAAAACCACCTTTATGAAAAGCTTTGTAAAAGTATATTTCTTGCTAATTATTAGCCTAATCATGCTTAGCCCTTACACTGTTCAATCTCAAATTACTTTAGGCCCTCCGAATATAATTATGGAGTCTGAAACTAATAACCCTCAGGATTTACAGCTAGGAGATATAAATGGCGATGGAATATTAGATGTAGTTTGTATTTCTTCAAGATTCAAAAAAATAAATTGGTATCAAAATGATGGAAATGGCAATTTTGGAGAGGAAAATATCATACGAAAAGATGACTTTATCAATCCAATCAATAATATATTATATTTTGATTTAGGAGACATTAACAATGATGGCTATTTAGATATCGTTTATTCTTCAGTATTAATGGATGAAATAGTATGGATAGAAAGTACAGGTAGTGGCAACTTTTCAACAGAAGAACAAATTATTACTACTTCAATCAATAATCCTCAGAATATTAGTATTGAAGATTTAGATGGTGACGGTGACCAAGATATTATTTACACATCAACTTCTGATGATCAAATAGGTTGGTTTGAAAATGAAGCAGGTGTGTTTTCAAATGAAATAATTATTTCAACCAACTCTGGTCCTGAAGTTTTACAATTATTAGATTTTGATGAAGATGGGGATATCGATATTGTTACTGCTCTTAATAATAACTCTATCATTTGGTATGAAAATGAAGGGGCTGGTATTTTTGCCATAGAACAAACAATTAGTGATGATGTACTTCCTCTTCAAGATATTTATGTTGATGATTTGGATAGTGATGGTGACTGGGATGTTGTATCAGTTACTTTTAGTCAAATTGCTTGGCATGAAAACATAGGTTCAGGGGTATTTGCACCTAAACAGGAAGTAAGTGATTTAGCTTCCATAGCTCAATCCGTTTATTCTGCCGACTTGGATGAAGATGGCGATATTGATCTTATCTCTGCTTCAAATAATAATACTGAAATTGCTTGGTATGAAAATGATGATAATCAAGGTTTTTTTCCACAACAAATTATTAGTTTAGACTTTAATTCTCCCCATGTAATAATCGCTGATGATTTGGATGGTGAAGATGGTGTTGATATTGTCGTGATTTCTGAATGGGATGACAAACTCGCTTGGTTTAAAAACAATGGAAATGGCAGTTTCTTGCCTCCTAATTATATAAGTAAAAATATTGCAGGGGCAAACTTTACGATAGTTAATGACTTGGATAATGATACGGATTTAGATGTAATTACATCATCAAATGCAGATCATAAGGTATCTTGGTATGAAAATTTAGGAAATGGTATCTTCGGTGATCAAAATATAATAACAATAGATTCAAAATCGGTGAATGAAATAAGAGCAGATGATTTGAATGGAGATGGTAATATAGATATATTGTCTGCATCACTTGAAGATGATAAAATTGCTTGGTATGAAAATTTAGGAAATGGGGTTTTTGGCCCCCAACAACTTATTAGTACTGATATTGATGAAACCAACTATTTATATCCAGAAGATTTAGACTCAGATGGAGATAAAGATGTCTTTGCTTTTTCGAGGATAGAAAATAAAATATTTTGGTATGAAAATGACGGAAATGGTAATTTTGCTTCAGAACAGATAATCTACACAAGCTCTAATTCAATAGTAGCCTCTACTTTAGCCGATGTAGATCAAGATGGTTATACAGATATAATAGCGAGTATTGGGACAGACTTGGTTTGGCTTAAAAGTAATGGTACTGGGGTTTTTGATTCACCAGAATATATTGGTTCGACCCCACCATATATAGGCGGTATTATCTATAGTTTCTACAACCTTGTCATAAGCGATTTAAATAATGATAGCTTTCCTGATATTATAGCACAACATAATGTTCAATCCAGCGTAAATAAAAAAATTGTTTGGTTTGAAAATACTGGTGGTGGAAATTTTGAAGATTCAGCATATATTACTGGCGGTAGCAACTATTATAAATTATTTGCTGGAGACATTAACAATGATGGTAATAATGATTTTTTGCATAATGGTGGGTCTAATTTTTATTCTTGGCTGAATGACGGAACAGGCACATTTACACAAAACTTACTGGATTCAGAAATTTACAATGCACAATCTATTAATCTGGCAGATTTAAAAAATGATGGATTGAATAAGTTAATTTTGACCTATTTTGATAGAGTTGCTTGGTTCGATATTGAGATCCCCTTACATGTTAATTTGGAAGCAAATAATTTATCTTGTGTTGGTACAAATACAGGGTCTGTTCAGATAAATATAAGTGGCGATGTAGTAGCACCCTTCACCTATCAATGGAGTTTAGATGGAGGAATCGAAGAAGGAAATGGAGTTAGCGAAACTGAAATATTTGAAATTAGTGGTTTAGGTGCAGGCGTATATGATTTTGTTTTCACAAATGCAAATGAAGATACAGTAACCATTGAAGGTTTTATGTTAGGTGAAATTGATGGAAATATTTTTGATTTTCTATACATAACAAGTACGAATAATACGAATGAACTACCCAATGGAAGTATTGAAATTACTGTTGATGGAGGTAATCCTGATTATACTTTTAGTTGGGATGGACCAGATGATGGTAGTGTTACTAATTCTTTTCCGGGAG
>JAHDDN010000397.1 GCA_020629335.1 Chitinophagales bacterium
ATTAGAAGAATTGCACACTAATTTAAAATCTAGTGTAATCTAGTATATAATCACCAGTAAAAGGGGTGTACTCATAGCACTCATTACACCTACTCGATACACTGTACTAGTAAAGCTTTTAAGACATTTAGTTATAAGCATCAAAGGCACCCATGCCTGACATGTCGTCAAATCCTTGTGATAATGAACTCAAATATCCTACCGCATACCTGCAAGCATCCCAACAGTGATTAAAATTATCAACAGGGACATCTATAATCTCTGAATTCTTTTTATGCCACTTGTAATTTCGTTTTTCCTTTATCCAATTTACAGAATCAGATGTTATATCAATTCCGTACCTCTTAATCAATTGAATTCCCCAGACAACAGAATCTTTTCCTTTTTTTGAGGGTACAACAATCCATCCTAATCGATTAAGCTCCTCTATGGATTTTGGATCAGCGCAATCAGCAACTATGATAGAGTTTCTTAATACTCCTAATGCGTCCATACGATTACTTAAATCTTCATTTGTCATACCTCTTTCATATATCAGTTCCCTACCTTGTAGCTTGTTATTTTGCAAACCTATTTCTACTAATGCTGTAGGATCGTTATAGCCAAAGTCAAGACCATAACATTGCTTAGAACAATATGGGAAATCGTTTATTATGCCTACTTCTGGGAATATAAGACCTTCCATAGACCCCTGAATTCCTTGAGCATAAATCTTGTATAGATTCTCGTCAACATTAATCAAGTTTTCAATGTCTTTGATTATCTGAGGAGATAATGAAGGGTTGTCTTTATATGTGGTTCTGGTGAATAAATATTCTTTAGGCTTAATACTTGGTCTCATTTTTGAATGCCACCAGAATTCACCAGACGGATTGTAATCAATTAGTATTTGCCTTTTAGTACGAATGTATAATTGATAGAATATGTCCCACTTTACATTATTAGCCTCATTAACAAATAAATAATCTCTTCCTGCTCCTCTAGCTTTTCCTTCGTTATCGGCAGCAAAAAACTCTATTACAGAACCGTTTAAAAATGTGAATGTATTGTCTTGTTTATTCTCAACGATTTGATCGTGAATGCCTAAATCATACATGATAATTTTAAAATCCCGAATAGTGCCTCTTTTTAAGTGCGGAATGTTCTCTGAACATATAGATATTAAAATATTGGGTTGTGAAGTTGCTAAATGGAATAATGATACAATGTTACCGAAAGTTTTTCCAGATCTGGTACCACCTTGATGTACAATGTACCTTATGTTATTATCAAAGGCATATTTATTCCTTTGTATAACCCTTGTGGAAAGTATTGCCATTTAATCTTCACTATCAGATGCTGTATCTTCTGGAGAAGAAGTAATTAAGATAGTAGTTGGTGTGGCATTTATCTTTTTGCCCTTTGAGGTATGATCTTGTTTGATTGGAGCATAATCACCATGTATTTTACTTAGATAATCTAATGCTTTCATTCTATCTGCGGCCTTATGCGATATACTTCTGGCTATATCAGACGCGATTTTCATACGCTCAGCCTTATCAACAAGATCAAGCTTTTCCAATTCAGCTTCAGCATCGGTAGCAGCATCTCTAGCTTTTGCCTTAGATTCTTCGAGATACAACTCATATTCTTTCTTGGCTTGACGCCAATACTTAAAGAAACTACTCTCTCCTAAGTTGAATTTTTTACAAAACAAGGGCTTGACATCTTCAGCCTTGAATTTGCCAGCCCTTAATTTTTTAAGTAAAAATTGTCGATATGCCTCTGTTTTAAGCACTTTGTAATTCCTGCTTTTCTCTTTCTAAAACATCATCCTCTAAGCCTTTTGCAGAGAATTCAAATGCAAATTTGACCATCTTCTCAAACTCCTCAGCACTAGATACATTGGATTCCTGAAGAATCAACTTTGTTAATTCCCATCTTCGTGAGAACTCATTTGGCTTTTTATTTAGCTTAGTGATGTAGCTTTCCATTTGATTAGCCACGTCATAAAGCCTATTGAATTGATTGTCTAGTTTTTTGAATTCCTCAAGTAGCTTCTTATTATTATAATTTTCTACAGGTAAACCTGGTATAGGTTTTAAGCCATCTAAGGCTTCTCTAAAAGTTACCGTTTTTGTTTTATTCATATCTATTTAATAATTGTATTAATTTGCTCAGAGTGATTTTTGAATTGACCGAAAATAGACGCGGATCCGAAAAGGGTGACCAGGTCATCTAAATTTTCAATAAACTCTTTATTGTTAATAAGCTTTCTTAGCTCATAAAATTTTTCCTGAACTGTATCTGCATCGCGAGGACTGATACCGTTAACGTACTGCCTTAAGTCTTTCAAGGCTTCCATATTGCGACGATAGTTCTTTTTTAGATTATCTATCTTCTTATAACCCTTTTCACCTAGGAATTCTAGGCACGATCTGATGTGATCATTCTCAAATGTCTCAGGATCTATCTCCTTAGATGCACACATCCAACCAAATAAAAAAGTATCAAGAAAGTCCCTTCGATATAATTGAGGCACCAACTCTTTTAAATCAGATGTCACAGCCATGTAGAAAATACATTTTGTTTAAAATACATATATACATTTGATTATCATATCATTACACATAACAAATATAGATATATGTATGTAAATTTGCTTTATGCAATTCAATAGTTTTTCTGAGCTCATATCAAGCATCAATTCAATGCTTGAGGTTTTGCCCGAAAAAAGGAAGACAGAATCTTTGGTTTTGGCTAATGATGCATTGGCAACAATTAAGAGCAGAATCATTGAAACGGGCATAGATGCTGAAGGCAATAAGATGGGTGATGGTTCTGGTGATTCTCCATATTCTGAGGCTGTGGTTCCATACTGGTATTTTTCAAATAAGCCTTCAAACAGAAATGCTAAGACGCAAGCCAAAAAGCTTTTAGAAAAGCGAGGATATCATGTAAGCTATAGAGATTGGAGAGAGCAGCATGATTTACCTACTGATAAAGTTACTACAGTGTTTACTGGTGCTATGTGGAAAAGCATTAGTGCTGAATTATTAGAACATGGCAAGGAGCAATCTATTATCGAAATAAGATCGAGAGATGACGATAATCAAAAGAAATTAGGCTACCTCTCAGGACAATACGGTCCCTTGTTAAGATTGTCAAAAGAAGAGCTTGAGGATCTTCAGGAAGACAACAATGAGAGGATATTAGAATGTCACCGTCAATTTGGAATACTATGATTACTGAAATAGCAAATTCTCTATATGAGAAGTTTTTAAAGGATAAATGCTACATTGATTGCTGGGGCGGCTTAGTTCGTACCATAGAAATACCCATTCCAATAAATGACGGCAAAGGGGGATTTAAGATAGGCAAGTACCCTATATCCTGCGAGAAGCTGGATGAATGTAAGCCAAACCAACCTTACACTGAGCTTTTACCTTCAAAAAAATACACGTCTCTTTCTTATTTCGAATTGATTGGAAGAGTAAGGCCTATAAAAACTCCTTTATCTTCTAGCTTTTCAAAAGGGCAAGGCATAAGCTTTACTGCAAAGCTTAGGTTTGTAATGTGGTACAATATGTTAAAGCTTGGATATAAAAAATGTTCTATAGCTGAGCAGATAATCACAGACATCCAATTCTGCTTTATGAATAAGTATAGCTTAGACGCTCCTTATGCGGTATCAGAAGTCAAATGGAGTCTTGACGGGTTTACTGTAAACGACATCAAAGAGATATTTGGTAAATACAGCTACACTGATTCTAACATAGCTTTTGCGCTTCCTCCTTACGAGTTTTTTGCTATTGATATGAATGTAACATTCACAATTCTAAAGGGCTGTATTCTTCTGCAACCTTTTCAGTGTAAAGATCCGATACCATGCTAAAATCAGACTACTTATTGGGTCAATATGTATATGTTCTACATGATCCAAATCAACAACCTTATATGATAACATGCATTAGGCATTATGCTGATCACATCACTTATGATTTATCTCGAGGTGATGAGGTGAATGAGTTTTTTGCTTACGAATTATCAAAAACTAAAAACCCAGAACTATTATGATCATTTTGAAATCTTTATTCATTGCAGTTGTTGCCTTCGTATGGATTTATTGCCTTGTAAAATCTGGCGAGGTCCTAAATTTCATACCAAAATTGTATTGGAAGGTTTTTGGAACTGGCAAGGTATCATCTTGGTTCGGTAAGTTCTTGTTTCAGTGTGAAAAATGCTTAGCCGGACAGATAGCCCTTTGGTATTATTTATATTCAAGCATAGGAAAATACAACGCTTTTGACCACTTCGCAATAATCATCTTTTCAATATTCTTTGCTGCATTCATTGGAGCATTTTACAAAAGCCTAAAATAATAAAATGATAAAGGAACTAACCGATAAAGGATACTTCAAGGGCAAATCAGGAGCTAAATATCAGGTGAAATTAGACGCTATAACACTAAAACGAGCACCCTACTTTGAGCGCCTGGTGTTAGAGCTATCTCATGCTATGGAATTCAAGGCAATACTTAAATCTATAGATACCGCCGCTAATTTTTTAGGATCTCCAATGGAAACCAATGAGATAGTAAACAGAAATCGCTCAGCATTAGAAGTCTTAAGGAACCTGCAGAAAGGCGTTAATCACTTCCAAGAGAACAAAATCCCAACTATAGTCCAATTCTGCGCCTTGTTTTGTGTCACTGATGGTGAGCAAAATGAGTACACTATAGAGCTTGTCAAGCAAAAATCAGAAGACTGGGAAAAGATACCTTACCACTTTTTTTTTCAATTGTCCAAGTATATAATGGACAATTATTCCCCAGAGTTAAAGGCCAGAAGGGCGATATTCGGAAAAAGGGACTCAGAAGATTCCAAGGAAGATACTCATTAGACCAAAATCTTAAACTTAAGGATAAATTTCCCAATATGTTAAATCAATGGGAGCAGTTGGTTATTAAGCTGAGCATTTCCCTAAATATGAGCCCTGACTATATTGAAAGGTACTCATATTTTAGGGTTGAAACGCTTATATCGATGGCTAATAGTTTGGCTAAGAATAAATAATCAAAACTGCACCCTACTTCACTAAAATGGTAACTCACTCATATCCTCCTCACTAGCCGTTTGTGGACCGCTAGACATTACTTTCCCGTTTCCAAGCCATATTTTAGGTTCATCGGCTTCACGTTCTTCTTTGGATTGTGATTGATGAATACCCATATGATTGCCGTATTCGTCGGGTTCGTCATTGAGCCACATGGTGATATTTAAGTAAAGGCCTTTTTCGCCTTTGACAATTTTTGTCTTGTCAATTTTTGACAAATTAATTGAAGCTGTTATAAACTTTGCCAT
>JAHDDN010000398.1 GCA_020629335.1 Chitinophagales bacterium
TCGATTTGCATTTGCACTAAGTCTAAGCCTGTTATTTCTTCAGTTACTGGATGTTCTACTTGTAATCGAGTATTGACTTCCAAGAAGAAGAACTCCTTGCTTTTATCATCGAAGATGAATTCTACGGTGCCCGCATTATCATAATGGAGGGCTTTGGCTGCTTTGACGGCGGCTTTGCCCATCTTTTCTCTTAGCTTATCATCTAATACTGGTGAAGGACTTTCTTCGATGACTTTTTGGTAGCGACGTTGGATGCTGCATTCTCTTTCTAATAAATGAATGACATTTCCGTGTTGGTCTCCAAATATTTGGAACTCTATGTGGCGACCTGAGGCGATGTATTTTTCTATGATCATTTCATCGTCTCCAAAGGAGCTCATGGCTTCTCTTTTTGCGGCTGCTATTGCATTTTCAATTTCTGCTGCTTCATGGACGATTCGCATTCCTTTTCCTCCTCCTCCTGCGGTTGCTTTGAGTAATACTGGATAGCCTATTTTACTGGCTTCGATTTTTAGTTTTTTGACGCTTTGATCTTTTCCTTGATAGCCTGGCACTACTGGCACTTTGTGTTTTTTCATGAGTGCTTTGGCTTGGGATTTTGATCCCATTGCTTCTATGGCTGCTGGATTTGGGCCAATAAAGATGATTCCTTCTTCTTGGCAACGTTTGGCAAAGCTGACATTTTCGGATAGGAATCCGTATCCTGGATGTATGGCTTCGGCTCCAATTTTCTTAGCAGCGGCTATTATTTTATCTTGGTCTAAGTAAGAGGCCGCGGGATTGCTTTCTCCTATGTAAATGGCCACATCTGCTTCTTGTACAAATGGCGCTTTACGATCGGCATCGGAGAATACTGCCACGCTTTTGATGCCTAATTTTTGGCAGCTGCGGATTACTCGGGAGGCGATTTCTCCTCGGTTGGCGATGAGAAGTGTATTTATATATTTTTGGTGTTTCATTGGTATTTTCGAAATTTAGATAATTTAAGAAGAGAGAAGTAAGACTTTTAGATGACAGACGCCAGACTTTTTAGATGATAGATGCCTGATTTTAAGATAACAGACTTCAGACTTTTTAGGCTTTAGATTTTGAAGAACTTAGTGTTAAGATAAAGCTTTGAAGCATTTTTCTAATCTCTACTAGTTCTAAGGCTATTTCCTTTAAGTCTTCTGCTTTAACATAATTTAAATCAGATAATAGATATAATTGAGTTTCCAATTCACATAATGATCCGTTAGCGATATAAAGAAACCTACATAAATCCTTATCAGTACTACGTCCACAGCCTTCTGCTATATTAGATGGAATAGATACAGCTGCTCTTCTCATTTGATCTATCAGTCCAAACCTTTCACTTGAAGGTAACTTATCAGTTAATTTATAAATTAAGCTAACAAATTTTCTTGCTCTTTTCCAAATGGCTAATTTTTTAAAATTATGTCTCATATTTTTTATTCTTAAAGTCCGAAGTCTGATAGTCTGTAATCTATCGACCATCGACCATCGACCAAAAAAGTCTGATGTCTGTAGTCTATTGTCTTTTCTATATAAAAAAACTATGGACTATCGACCATCGACTATGGACCAAAAAAGTCTGACATCTAATAGTCTGTAGTCTTTTCCATTTTTCAAAAAAACTATGGACTATCAACCATCGACTATCAACCAACTACATCCTGAAAACCCCAAATCCATCCGCACCTTTAATCTCTTGATTATAGACAACGGCGAGAGAAATTGCAAGAAAGTTTCGGGTTTCTCTGGGATCGAGGAGGCCGTCGTCCCATTGTTCGGAGGTGGAGTACCAGGAAGAGGATTTTTTATCGACATCCGCCATGAGCATGCCTTTCATTAGTTCGGCTTGTTCTTTATTAATTTCTACGCCCGACTTTTTGGCGGCGGCTGTTTGGATGATTTCCATGACACCTGCTAACTGCTCGGAGCCCATTACGCCTACTTTTGAATTAGGATAGGCAAATAGGAATCTGGGGTGATAGGAACGTCCGTTCATACCGTAATTACCTGCGCCATAAGAGGAACCAATCATGAGAGAAATATGAGGTACTTCGCTATTGGAAACGGCATTGATTAGTTTTGCGCCGTTTTTGATGATACCGCCTTCTTCATAGGCTTTTCCTACCATATAGCCAGTGGTATTGTGCATGAAGAGTAGCGGAATATTATTTTTATTGGATAATTGGATGAATTGAGCGCCTTTATTGGCTGATTCGGAGAAGATGACTCCGTTGTTGGCTAAGATGCCTACAGGATAACCGTGAATTTTGCACCAACCAGTGATTAGTGTATTCCCAAACTCTGGTTTAAATTCGGAGAATTTTGAGCCATCCGTGATACGCATGATTAGTTCTCTGGCATCAAATGGCGTTTTGATATTAGGTGGTACTACTCCTAGTATTTCATCGGCTTTGTATAATGGTGCTTCAATTGGGCCTTCAGGAATAAGGTGAGGCTTAGAGACGTTTACAACCTCCATGATTTCTCTGGCGATTCTGATACCATCATATTCATCTTCTGCTAAATAATCTGAGACACCTGAAACTTTGCTGTGCATTTCTGCTCCACCTAATTCTTCATCGGTTGCGATTTCGTTGGTGGCCATTTTGACGAGTGGCGGACCAGCTAAAAACACTTTGGCCGCCTTCTTTTGGAAGATGGCAAAATCTGACATTCCTGGTACATAAGCGCCACCTGCGGTTGCATTTCCAAAAACGATAGAGATGGTAGGCAAGCCCATTTTGGAGCGTTGGGTAATGTGCCTAAAGCTTTCCCCTCCATAATTGAAGATTTTAGCTTGATCGGGCAGATTGGCTCCACCGCTTTCTACTAAGTTGATGGTAGGTAAGCGATTTTCCATAGTGATCTCGCCTATGCGCAAGGCTTTGAAGGTAGTTGTTTCATCTACTGAGCCACCTTTACGGGTACCTACATTGGAGTTGACCATACAGAGCTTACCCGATACGATACCAATGCCTGACACATTCGTCCCACCAGCTCCAAAACCGCCTTTTTTTAGCATCCCTGCTAAGGGCAATAATTCTAAAAAGGGGCTGTCTTTGTCTAAAACGAGTTCTATTCGTTCTCTTGCTAGTAGTTTGCCTCTTTTTCTGGCTCGGTCAATGTGTCGATCCTTGCCTTGGAAGCGGCCTTCTATTAGGTGTTTTTCTAATTTCTCTACTAATTCCAGCATTCCTTGGTAGTTGTCTTTATATTGCTGGCTGTTAGTGTTTATTTTTGATTTTAGTGATCGCATAAGTTGGTTTAGAAAGTGATGAATTTATTCAGATCCACCTCAAATGGTTCTCCTAAATTATTATAATATTCTTCTCCAAAGAATCCTTTGAAAGAGTGAATTCCTTTCTCCGTGAAATGAGGGACAAGGATGCTCCATATCATTTTCTCCCCATCTTCACCCGTTTTTTCCCCTCTGATTATTTGTTGAGATAACCAATAGAAGGAGATCATCCAAGTGATGAAGGCGATATTGTGATACATGCCTGCGACTGGCTCCTCTTTCATATTTCCCAGCTTAATAGAGAAAGCTATTCCTGCCTTGAAATCCTCTATTGTTTGTTCCGTCATTTTCCTGAAATGCTTCTTTATGATTGGATGATTCAAGACATGGGTATCCAAAAAGATAAATGCATATTCTTTTTGGAAGCGATAGTATAGTTGTACTTCGTCGTGTAGGTTCTCGAAAGAAGGGAGTTTACGTGATTTAGCTCTGGCACTTTCAATTTTGTGCCACATCTCATCGGCTATTGCTCTAAGTAATATATCCTTATCTTTGAAATGATAGGCTAAGTTGCCTCGACTCATATCGAGTTTCTGAGCTAATTCGAATAAACTGATGGCGGAAAAGCCGTTTTGATTGAACAACTTTTTGGCTTGTTGAATGATTTTTTGTTTGGTGCTACTCATTATGAGGGTAAAGTTACTAATAATAAATTAATTAGTCAATAGTGACTAAACTTTTTAACAACCACCCCTGGCGCCTCCTTGTTTAAGGAGAGGGAGTTTTTAGAAGAGAATATACGTCTCTACACAAAACTAATTACCAATATACTAATTACTAACATACCAATAAACTAATAGACTTCAGCTATGATGACTCCGAATTTGCCTTCTGTTTGATGATAGCCTTTGGCGGGTAGATAGGTTCGGGAGACAAAGCCGTCTAGGTAGAGAGCATTTTTGCAGTTATTTTGTTTGAATGAGTAAAGACTCGTCTATTTGATAAGTTGTTGTTTGGGGGGAATAGCAAGAGAGTAGGCAAAGGGCTAGAATAATGATGGTGGTTCTTGCTAGGTTTTTCATGAGACTTTAATTTATCATTTTGGTTTTAAATTGATGATTATCATGGGTTTTAAACAAGCTCAAATATAGGAATATTTTTCAAGCTCTTAATTCTTTTCTCATACTTTTGTCATATTTAAAAAGATAGCAAAATATGCGCTTGAATTACATTAATTTTGTAATGATTAATCACCAAGCCCTATGAAAATTGAAAGCTATACCCTTATATTTTTGCTACTGCTCTTTACTTGCCTTTCCGTTTCTTGCAAACAAGAAACAGAAGATACATACCTTTCCCCTTTTGTAATCACAGGCTCTATTACGGCTTCTGAGACATGGGAAAATATTTACGATGATCCTGAATGGATTGATTATGTTGTTCAGGGTAGTTTCCAAATTGAAAATGGAGCTATATTGACGATTGAAGAGGATATACTAATAGCATTTAAAGAAGATGCCGATATTTATATTGATCATGGTAGCTTAAAAGCTATTGGTAGTGATTCGGCCCCAATCGTTTTTACGGCTTTGGATACTGTAGATAAATATTGGAATGGTATTTTTATCAATCAAGGATCTTTAGCAGAATTGAGGCATTGCCAAATAAAATATGCTGGTGCCAAAACATTCAATGTTGAAGACTCTATTGGTACTATCAATGCTGCTAATATTGCTTGTTATGATGGGCTGCTTGATATTTCTCATTCAATTATTTCTAATAGTGAGGGCTGTGGTATTGCTCTTATTGGTGAAGATCATCAGTTAACTCAAGCTGGTATTATATTTTCTGATTTGAATAGTGCTGAAATTTGTGAGTGAATGATGGATTCTTTTTTATTGGGGCGCATCCCTTCCTAATATTTTCATGCGAGGGTGGACACATAGATCCGCCCCTACTGACGCATGAAAATATTAGGAAGGGTCGGGCTATCCGCTCTTATGCGGCTATGCTACTCCTACTCTGCTAAGTGCTGCTTGTCTCTAAGGAGCCTGCGCATCACTAAGCGC
>JAHDDN010000399.1 GCA_020629335.1 Chitinophagales bacterium
GCAGGCTTTTCTTGGAATTGGTATTGCGTATACCCTTCTTTTAGGTTTCCTTTTCTATCCTTGATCTCGTCGGCCATTTCTAAAGGCAGGCGGTAGATCATATCTAAGTTTCCTTTTTTGAACTCCATTAATTCGGCTTTCTGATCTGCTATGAAAGTGAATCGTACAGCATCTAAATAAGGGAGTTGATTACCACTTGCATCCTTTTGCCAGTAATTTGGATTACGCAATAAGATACAAGCTTCGTTTTCTTTAAGTGTTTTGAGATAGAACGGACCCGTACCAATCGCTTTGGCTCTCATATCGCTGCCATATTTTGCATCCGCTTCAGGAGGGAATACATAACCGAATGGCATCGCTAAAATATGTAAGAAGCTGGAGAAAGGCTGCGATAAATTGATTTGAATAGTATAATCATCTATCACTTTGATACCCTCTACTCCGCCAGCAGGTTTATTGCCTGCTGCAACCGCATCGCTATAAGCTCTGGCCCCTAAGATACGGTCTTTAACAAAACCATACCCCTTATTTTGTGGGTCAGAAATACACAGTTTGTCTAAGCAGTATTTGAAATCCTTGGCAGTCATCTCACGACCTTTACCATCAGAGAAACAAGCATCATCATGGAATTTGACACCTTTTCTTAAGTAGAAAGTATACTGAGTCGCATTTTCGTTAGCCTCCCATCTTTCAGCTAAGCAAGGTTTTACTGTCAAATCTGCTTGATTCAGGCGCACCAAGCCTTCATAGATTTGATTAGAAATACGGTGTCCGACCACCTCTCCTATGTTAAGCGGATAAAGGCTACGTAGGTATTCCGTCTCGTTCATATTAAAGACGCCTCCATAATGCTTGCCACCTTGGGCTGGTCTTAATTCGCTTTTACTGCCTTTACTACTGCCTCCACTTGATGAAGAACTGCTGCTATCGTTTTTGCAGCCCCAAAAGACTAGGCTGATACAAAGAAGTAAAATCGGTAATTTTAAATTTTTCATATTGTTCAATTTACATTTCTATTTCCATCAAAATGGGACAATGATCCGAGTGCTTCACATCAGGCAGGATACTCGCCCCCTTTAATCGTTTTTCAAGTGGGCTTGAAGCGGCGTGATAATCAATGCGCCAACCCTTATTGTTGGCTCTTGCATTCGCTCTATAACTCCACCAGCTATAATGATCGGGATCTTCGTTAAAATGTCGGAAGGTATCTATAAAGCCCGAATCAAAAAATTGATCCATCCATTCTCGTTCTTCTGGCAAGAAGCCACTTGATTTTTTATTTCTAACAGGATCATGAATATCAATAGCCTTATGACAAATATTATAATCGCCCGATTGAATAATATTAGGCCGTTCCTTTTTCAACTGATTGATGAAGTCAAAGTAATCAGCTAAAAATTCCATTTTAAATGCTTGGCGTACATCACCAGAACTACCAGAAGGGAAGTAAGTATTGAGTATCGTAATGTCGCCAAAATCTACTCTGATAGTCCTCCCCTCTTTATCATGAGATTCAATACCATTTCCATAGACGACCTGATCAGGAGCTTGCTTACTAAGCACTCCTACCCCACTATAGCCTTTCTTCTCTGCGCTATACCAATGGTGATGATAACCCATCTCTTCAAATACACTCACATCTATTTGGTCTTGATTGGCTTTTATTTCTTGAAAAAGTACAATGTCAAACTGATTTTCTTTGATCCAATCGGCTAGCCCTTTTTTCATAGCTGCTCGAATTCCATTGACATTATAACTGATGATGGATTTTTTCTTCATATGAATTTAAAGGAGGTTAAAATGTGATTGTTGTTTATTGAAATAAAGGCGCAATGTTTCAAGCCTTCTTAACATCCAAAAATAGCACTTTAGATGACATTTCAATAAATTATCCGCATAATATGGGTTTTATTCGTTGGAATGCCTTAATTTAGTAAATGCCCGACACAACATTTTCCAGCTTTTATCCTTACTTTATAGTAACCAATTGTTTACCTTGATAATGAAGGACTTAACTAAAAATAACATATTTTTTCTGCTTAGTATTTGTTGCTTGCTCATAGGAAGTATTGCTGCTAATGCACAAAGTATTCTAATCAAAGGAAAAGTGATGGATAGCCATACAGAAGAGGCTATTCCATTCGCTAATGTATTCCTGAAAGGCACGACTGTAGGTGTAAGTACTGATATTGACGGTAATTACGAACTCCAAACAGAGCGTTTAGTGGATACTTTAGGTGTTTCCGCCATTGGTTATAAGGCAGAAAGCAAGATTATACCAGAAGGGAGTGAAGTCAAGGTATATTTTAAGTTAGATCGTTCGGTTGTCAAATTGAATGAAGTTGTTGTCAAAGCAGGCGAGAACCCTGCTCATCCTATCATCCGTAATATCATTGCCAATAAAAAAGAAAATAATGCAGAGGAGCGCTTAGCCAACTTCAAGCATGAAGTATATAACAAGCTGGAGCTGGATATGTCTGATATATCTGAAGACTTCATGAATAAAAGACTCTTCAAGCCCTTTTCCTTTATATTCGAAAATATTGATTCTGTTTCTGAGGAAAAGCCTTTTTTACCTGTGTTTATAACAGAGACCTTATCTGATTTTTACTTCAAACAAGATCCAACAGAAAATAAAGAAATCATCAAGGCCAGTAAAATATCTGGTATCAAGAACGAAAGCGTTACGCAATTCTTAGGGAATATGTACCAACAGGTGCGGATGTATAACAATTGGATCAATATCATGGGTAAAAACTTTGCCAGCCCTATTTCAGACAATGGCTTTAATTACTATGAATATTATCTAGTTGATAGCGCATTCATCGAGAACCACTGGTGTTATCAAATCAACTTTAAGCCCAAGCGAAAACAAGAAAATACCTTCAATGGCGACTTCTGGGTCAATGATACGACCTTTGCTATTAAGCAAGCCAGTATGCAGCTCATCGCCAAAGAGATTAACATCAATTTTGTCGATAAAATAAGCGTCTATCAAAACTTCACTCCTGTTCAAGATTCCATTTGGATGCTAACTAAAGATAAGTTGATCATCAATTTTATCTCTGCGGAAGATGCGCCAGGCTTGATCGGTCGAAAAAGTACCCACTATAAAGATTTTGTAATTGAAGATCCAATAGTACTAAAGGCATTTGAAAGTAAAGAAGATTTAGTAGTCGATGAAGATGTGATGGAGAAAACAGAAGATTTCTGGCGGGAAGCTCGGCACGAAGAACTCACAGAAAATGAAGAAGCCATCTACGCAATGGTTGATACCATCAAAAATGTCCCTATTGCGAAAACCTATGCCGATATAGTCACCTTTGTCGTGACAGGCTATAAAGATTTTGGCCCAGTAGAATTTGGGCCTATTTTCTCTCTATGGAGTTCTAATCCAGTAGAAGGCAACAGGTTCCAATTGGGAATGCGAACGAATAGCAAGCTCAGTGAGCGTTTTCAAGTAGGAGGTTATTTAGCTTATGGCATCAAAGATAATCGATTTAAATATGGAGCCAATGGCCGTTTGCTCATCAATAACAAACCCTGGCAAACCTTAGAGATAAAATACAGCAATGACCTCGATCTCCAAAGCGAAAGTGAGTTAGAATTTGGAGAAAATAATTTCTTAGCAGGATTATATCGGCGTAATGTCCCACAAAAGCTGACACATATTCGTCGCTTTAGCATAGCCTATGAAAGAGATTGGGCACAAGGCTGGTCCAGCAAAATCCAATTTACAGATAAAAACATCTCTCCTTACTTCAACTTCTACTATCCAGATGCCGCCACCTCTGAGTTAGACTCCAATGTCCATGTCGCTGAAGTGAAGCTTTCGACTCGTTTCTCCTATAGAGAAAGATTCGTCAAAGGTCAGTACAGTCGAGTAAGTTTAGGTAGCGAGTATCCCACGATCACGCTTTCCTATACCTTGGGTCTAAAAGGCTTATTAGGTAGCGAATACAACTATCACAAAGTAGAAATGATATGGGATCACTGGTTTTATCTAAATCCCTTTGGTTGGACAGAATACCTCATTAAAGCAGGCAAAATATTCGGAGATTTGCCCTTCTTGCTCCTCCACCGCCATCCAGGTAATGAGACATTCTTCTATAATACCTACTCATTCAACAACATGAATGACTACGAATTCATTAGTGATACCTACGCCTCCATTTACGTAACCCATCACTTCGATGGCTTTATTTTCAATCATATTCCCCTCCTTCGTAAGCTCAAACTAAGAGCCTTAGTAGGTGGTAAATTCACTTACGGAACCTTATCAGATAGGAATATAGCACTCAATAGTTCTGCCCAAAATTTTGATGGCAATTGGCAAATTCAAGCACCCCAACCCTATATAGAAGGCAGCCTAGGAATAGAAAATATCTTCAAATTATTCCGAGTCGATCTCGTGCGCCGTTTCTCCTATTTAGACAATCCAAATATCCCAGAATACGGCATCCGAGCAGGTATGGAACTCCTCTTTTAAGTATATTGGACGACTTAATTTGGAGCTTCCCGCTGCGCTTGTAGAAGCGAAGTGCGCAGCACGAGCCATTAATCATTCATAGTTCATCATTCATCATTCGCCGAAGGCGCATCGGTCGGGCTGTCCGCTCTCATGTGGCTATGCCGCTCCTACTCTGCTAAGTGCTGCTTGTCTCTTATTGGAGCCTGCGCATCACTAAGCGCCGTAAGTCGCAGCATGGCCGCCACATACCGCTTCCATCCCTAAGCCAACACCTCAACTATTCCACAAAATGCTTCTCACAAAAAACCACACACTCATCAAAATGAGCCTCCAAAGCAGGATTTACTCCCCTCATCGGTTCCACAACGGCCTTTGCCCAAGCCACATACTCCTGCTTACGCTCAATCGGCCAATTTGGAGGCGACAAAACCATATCACTAATATTACAAATCTTATCAGCAATCTTTAGCATTTTAGCCTTGTCTGATTTGCTAGCAGCTTTAACTATTTGCATACGTTTGCGTTCCTCTTTGGAAAGCAATTTATCATCTGTTACCTCCATAACAATAGAGAGCACCTCCACTCCAAATATTTCTTCAATTTCCTGTTGGCTCGTTGCTGTATCTTCTATCGTATCATGAAGTATGGCCGCTACTAAAATACTAATATCATTTACTCCACCCTTTTCAATTAAAATATGTGCGACCTTAATTGGGTGATTAATATAGGGAATATTCCCTCCTTTTCTATGTTGAAATCTATGTTTCTCAGATGCAAAGTGCATCGCTTTTATCAAAATATCATACATATGAATTCTTAAGTTGAATAATATTTAAAAAAAA
>JAHDDN010000400.1 GCA_020629335.1 Chitinophagales bacterium
AAAAATAAAAACCTCGCGATAGCTAGTCGCGAGGTTTCCGAGTGACCCCGGAAGGACTCGAACCCTCAACCCCCAGAGCCGAAATCTGGTACTCTATCCAGTTGAGCTACGGAGCCAGTCCTTTCCAAAGTACTTACTCTAAAAAATGAATTCCAAAAATGTCGCTTCAAAAATACTTATACTATCTGTTTTCAGCAAGCTTTCTGTAAATTTGTGGACAAATTTTCAGGATAAATAAGTAGGCTTTTTTTGAAATTTGACATTTTTACTAATTAAATTTTGTTACAATCTCAACTTATCGCCTTCTTAACAATCACTTACACATTTAATATAATGTAAATTTTACAAAAAGTGGCATTTGAGCTTTCTTTTTACAAAGAACTTTTTTTTGGGTGTTTAAAAACCAAATTAAGCCCAAAAGTGGCCAATATCCTATTAAACACAATTTATCACATATGTATAAAATAATTTTCATTCTAATTTGCTTGGTCCTTTCTCTCCACTCTTTTGGACAAGCTTCAGTAATTAATCCAGAGCATGTTACTATTGTTCGGGACCAATGGGGCATCCCACATATCTATGGAAAAACGGATGCAGATGCCGTATATGGAATGACTTGGGCACATGCTGAAGACGATTTTGCGGTCATTCAGGAGCCTTTTTTAGCGATTAAGGGATTATTAGCCAGTGTACAGGGCCAGAAGGGTGCTATATGGGATGTAATGGCTCACTTGACAGAAGTAAATACGGTTGTGGATAGGCTTTATGATGATGCTTATTCTGAGGAATTCAAAGCCCTCATACAAGCAAATGCACAAGCCTTAAATGATTATGCCAAGGCAAATCCTAAGGAAGTTTTACACAAAGATTTATTCCCTGTAAATGAAAAAGACATCATAAAGGGCTATCAATTAGCAGCCATCCTTTTTGGAAATGTGATCTTTGATATTGGTAAACTAACTTTAGGTAAAATGGAGGGCTATCCAAGGGGAAATGGTTCTAATGGTATGGTTTTTCAAAGTAAGAAGATGAGTACGGATGAAACGGTATTGGTCTGTAATCCACATGTTCCTTTAGAGGGCTTTGTGTCTTGGTATGAAGTACATGTCAATAGTCAAGAGGGCTGGAATTTTCATGGTGCTACTTTATCTACTGGAATTACGCCATTCATTGGTTCTAATCCTAATTTAGGATGGACGCATACGGTGAATCACCCTGACTTATTTGATGTATATGAATTAGATATGCATCCCAAGAAAAAGAAGCATTATCGCTTTGATGGAGAATGGCTGCCATTGGAAGAATATAAAGTTAAACTCAAAGTAAAAATTGGAATGATTAAAGTCCCTGTTACTCGAACCTACTACAAGAGTAAGTATGGCGTTACTTTCAAAAATAAGGAGGGCTACTACTCACTACGTTTCAGTACCAATATGAAGTTAGGCGCCGCCGAACAGTGGTATCGGATGAATAAATCAAAGAACTTTGAGGAATTTAAACAAGCATTAAATATGCAGGCTATCTCTAGCTTCAATATCATTTATGCTGATAAAGAGGATAATATTCACTACCTAAGCAATGGCTTACTTCCTGAACGAAATCCTAATTATGATTGGTCTGGCATTTTACCTGGTGATACTTCTGCTACGCTTTGGAAAGCAGGCAAATTTAAGCCACTAACTGACTTACCTCAATATACGAATCCCAAGAGTGGTTACTTATTCAACTCCAATAATTCACCTTATTGGGCAACAGGAGATGGAGACAATCTCAACTCGGAAGATTTTGACCCGACTATGGGTTTTTTGGAAGTCAATACTAATAGGGCTATCCGCTTTCAAGAATTAATGAAAAAATATGATCAACTAAGCTATCAAGATGTTAAGGATATAAAATTCGATTATCAATATGCAGACTCCACTTTTTATACTTACACTTTAGCCAATTTGGATAGTGCATGGGCCTTAAGCCCTGCTAAATACCCACAGTTAGCCGAAGGCTTAAGAATCATGGGCAAATGGAATAGAAGTACTGATATTGATAATGAGCAAGCCAGTTTAGTAGCAATGGCCGTTTATTATATCGTTGAAGAATACTTAATGAAAAATGTCGCTATCTTTGACACCAATCAAATACCTGAAGATGTTTATGTTAAGGCAATTGAGTATGCTCAAAAACACCTCAAAAAGCATTATGGGAAATTAGAAGTACCTTTAGGCAAGGTTTTGGTTCATCAAAGAGGAGATATAGAACTACCTATTCAGGGTTTGCCAGAGAATTTGGCCGCCATGCAATATGAAAAGTATAAGAAAGGTAAATTGAGAGCTGTTAATGGTGAAAGCTTTATCATGTTGGTGCGTTATACCGATGATGATGTTCTCATTGAAACGATAGTACCTTATGGTTCATCTAATGTAGAGGATAGCCCACATTATACTGATCAAATGGAGCTTTTTGTAAACCAAAAGCTCAAAAAAATGACGCTCAATAAGGCCGAGGTGATGGAAAATGCTAAGCGCATTTATCACCCTGGAGAATAAGCTAGTCAGATGTCCAAAAACTAAAAGAATAAAATGGAAGATAAACGCACAGATAAGTCAATTACCATCATGACCGAAATGGTCATGCCCAATGACACCAACCCATTACACAACCTAATGGGAGGGAATTTATTACGATGGATGGATGTAGCAGCAGGTATCTGCGCACGTCGTCATGCGAATGCTGTATGCGTAACGGCAGCAGTAGATAATGTCTCTTTTCAAAATCCAATTAAATTAGGTGATGCTGTCACGCTTACTGCTAAAGTAACGCGTGCTTTTAATACTTCGATGGAGGTACATATAGTAGTGTGTACCGAAAATTCAGAAGCTACCGAAAAGGTACAATCTAATGAAGCTTACTTTACTTTTGTAGCTTTAGATCGCTATGGTAAGCCTCGTAAAATCCCTCAATTAATCATAGAAGGAGAAGAAGAGCAAAAGCAATATGATGGTGCCAAACGCAGAAGAGAAATGAGACTAATTTTAGCAGGTCGTATGAAGCCCGACCAATCAATTGAATTAAAAGAGCTATTTTTGAAGTAATGATAAAAAACTCAGCAAGAACAATATGAAAGATAAACTATCCACTTTAGAGAGCAAAAAAAAGACCGCCCTATTAGGCGGTGGAGAAGAAAGAATCGCTAAGCAACATAAAAAGGGCAAACTTACTGCACGAGAACGTTTAGAGCTATTAATGGATGAGGATTCCTTTGAAGAAATAGGCATGTTAGTCACCCACCGAAGCACTGATTTCGGTATGGAGAAACAGCGTTTTTTAGGAGACGGAGTTGTCACGGGTTATGGAACAATTAATGGGCGTTTGGTCTATGTATTTTCTCAAGACTTTACCGTATTTGGTGGTTCTCTTTCTGAAACTCACGCAGAAAAAATTTGCAAAATCATGGACTTAGCTATGAAGAATGGTGCTCCCTTGATTGGCTTGAATGATTCTGGTGGAGCACGTATACAAGAAGGAGTCGTTTCTCTAGGAGGTTATGCGGATATTTTCTATCGCAATACTTTAGCATCAGGTGTGATTCCTCAGCTATCAGCCATCATGGGGCCTTGTGCAGGTGGAGCCGTTTATTCTCCAGCCATTACAGATTTTACCCTAATGGTTGAAAACACTTCTTATATGTTTGTAACGGGCCCGAATGTCGTAAAGACCGTTACCCATGAGGAAGTTACATCGGAAGAATTAGGTGGAGCAGATACGCATGCCTCTAAATCAGGTGTAACTCATTTTGCTTGCAGCAATGAGTTAGATTGCATCAATAAAATTAAAGCACTATTGAGCTATATGCCTCAAAATTGTGAGGAAGATGCACCAATGATTCCCTATGAAGCTAGTGATGAAGCCAGACCTCAATTAAGAGACATCATTCCTGAGAATCCAAATCAGCCTTATGATATTCGAGAAGTCGCTGAAGGCTTAGTAGATACGGATTCATTCTTAGAAGTACATCAAGATTATGCCGAAAATATAGTGGTGGGCTTTGCACGCATAGCTGGCCGAAGTATAGGGGTAGTAGCTAATCAGCCTGCCCACTTAGCAGGTGTATTAGACATCAATAGCTCTCGAAAAGGTGCCAGATTTGTTCGCTTCTGTGATGCTTTTAATATTCCACTTTTAGTATTGGTAGATGTGCCTGGCTTTTTACCTGGTACAGATCAAGAATGGAATGCCATTATCACGAATGGAGCCAAGTTACTATATGCGTTTAGTGAAGCGACGGTGCCTAAAGTAACACTGATTACTCGTAAGGCGTATGGAGGGGCATATGATGTAATGAACTCTAAGCACATCGGCGCTGACCTAAATTTTGCTTGGCCAACAGCCGAAATTGCAGTGATGGGTTCTAAGGGCGCAGCAGAGATTATCTTCCGCAAAGAAATCAAAGAAGCAGAAGATCCTGAAGCAAAGCTATTAGAAAAAGACAATGAATATAAGGAGATGTTTGCACACCCTTATAGAGCTGCGGCAAGGGGATTCATAGACGAAGTAATTGACCCTGCTTTGAGTCGTATTAAGCTCATCAAAGGTTTCAAAATGCTGGAAAATAAGGTGGATAATCTACCTAAGAAAAAACATGGTAATATACCTTTATAATTGATGTCTGACCTCAAAATGCATAATATAATAATTAGCGATACTCCTTTAGATTTAGCCGCCTGTCAAGCGCATGTGAATGATGGCGCTTGCGGTGGTATTGCCATTTTTGTGGGAACCGTTCGCAATCAAACCCAAGGCAAGAAAGTACTACATTTAGATTTTGAAGCCTACCGCCCAATGGCCATTTCCGAAATGAGCAAAATCGCTGATCAAATTACCGAAAAATGGGGCGCCTATAAGGTGGCGATTCACCACCGAGTCGGTTCCTTAGCGATAGGCGAAACGGCCGTGATTATCGCCGTCAGCACTCCTCACCGCAAAGCTGCTTTTGAAGCCTGCCAATACGCTATTGATACCTTAAAAGAAACCGTCCCGATTTGGAAGAAAGAGTTTTTTGAGGATGGAGAAGTGTGGGTGGCGGCGCATCCGTAACTAGCGCATAGTGATGAGCGTGTAGCGATGAGTTTTTAGGGGCTTCCTGCTGCGCTCATAAAGCAAGTGCGTAGCACAAACCAAAATTAATCATTCATCATTACGCATTACGCATTGCAAGCGAAGCGCAGCAGTCGGGCTGTCCGTTCTTATGTGGCTATGCTACTCCTACTTCGCTAAGTGCTGCTTGTCTGCCCTCCGGGCCAGCC
>JAHDDN010000012.1 GCA_020629335.1 Chitinophagales bacterium
AGGGCGGACACATAGGTCCGCCCCTACTAGCGCATGGGAAGCCCCAAATACCAACATTTTATGTATATTTGAGCTTTCTAAAATTGATTAAATTTCTACTCCATGTATTCTAAGAAAGAAACTAAAATACAACTCAAAAACACCCAAGCACTGCTTCAAAAAATCCAACAAATCGCTTTTGATGAGCCTAAAGATTTGGCAGCAGAATTAAGGGAAGTGATTCGTTTTCATGAATATCAATATCGAATTGCTCATGAGCCTTTAATTACTGATTTTGAGTATGATCAGTTATTTACTAAACTAAAAGAATTAGAAGCGGCTGACCCAAGTATTATTACGCCTGATTCTCCAACACAGCGTATTGGACACGATGATATTGAGGAATTTCAAGAGGCCGAACATTTAGTACCCATGCTTTCTTTGGACAACTCTTATAATGCAGACGACTTGAAAGAGTTTGATAGGCGAGTAAAAGAGTTAGTAGAAGCAGATGTGGCTTATACAGTTGAGCCAAAATTTGATGGAAGCGGGATTTCCTTAATTTATGATCAGGATATTTTGATTCGTGCTGCTACTCGTGGAAATGGCCGTTCGGGGGATGAAGTAACTAAGCACGCCAAATCTATGGCAACCATCCCATTGTCGGCCAATTTGATGGCGAAAGGGATACAAAAATTAGAGGTGCGTGGAGAAGTATTGATTAGTAAGGATAACTTTAAAAAGGTACAGGCTAATCGACAAAAAGAGATTAACGAATCGGGTTCGGGCAGTATGAAGCCATTTAAGAGTGCTCGTAATACTACAGCAGGTACTTTTAGAAAGAAGAAAAATATTGAGCAGGAAGTGCAAGGCCGTATGATAGAGGTATTTCTATATCATGTAAGTTATGCCGTCAATGAGGCAGAGCGAGATATATTGGCAAGCGGCCTAACTACGCATTATGATAGCATACAAATGCTCAACGACTTAGGTTTTAGAGTGCCTATTGAGGAAATTAGTTTGTGTAAAAACATTGAGGAGGTCATCAAAAAATGTGAAGAATGGGAAAAACGCCGAGATAATTATCCTTTTGAAATGGATGGCTTAGTGGTCAAAGTGAATGACCTTCGCCAACAAGCGGTTTGTGGCTTCACTGCTCACCACCCTAAATGGGCCATCGCTTATAAGTTTAAAGCACAAAAAGCCAGTGGCAAAGTGGAAGATATTCGATATCAAGTTGGCCGAACGGGTGCCATAACTCCAGTAGCCGTACTAGAAAGTGATCCACCTGTGGTGATTGCTGGTGCGACCATTACGAATATCTCTCTGCACAATGAAGATTACATCAAAGAAAAAGGCATTCGCATAGGTGATACCGTAATTGTAGAGCGAGCAGGAGATGTCATTCCTCAAATAGCAGAAGTTGTGGAAGCGGCCAGAGATGGCAGTGAGCCTATTACTATTTTCCCAACTACTTGCCCTTGCTGTAAAACACCATTGGAAAAAGAAGGAGACGAAGCCGATTGGAGATGCCCAAATAGTGCTAATTGTGCCGACCAAATCGTACAAGGATTGATTCATTTTGCCTCCAAAAATGCCATGGACATCGCTGGATTAAGCGATAAGTCTATCGAACGATTCTTTGAATTAGGCTTTATCAAAAAGATACCAGATATTTATCAATTGCCTTATGAGAACGTTCAAAGCCTTGATGGCTGGGGCGAAAGATCCACTCAAAAGCTACGCAAAGCCATAGACGATAGTAAATCACAGCCCGTTTATCGCTTATTGTACGGCTTAGGCATTCGTCATGTTGGCTTGGAAACCGCTAAGATTTTCACCGCAGAAATCAAAGAATTGACCGATCTCAAAGAATGGAATGAAGAAAAATTAGCGAGCTTGGATGGTGTAGGCCCAATCGTTGCCAAAAGTCTTTTTGATTACTTCCAAGAGGAGGCCCATTTAGAGATGTTGGATTCCTTAAAAACGTTAGGTGTCAATTTAGAACAACAAGAGGAAGAAGCACCCATACTTTCCAGCACCGCATTAACGGATATGACTTTCCTATTTACAGGTAAGTTGACACAATTCTCTCGAAGTGAAGCCCAAAAAATGGTGGCCGAAAATGGGGGCAAACTCGTCAACACAGTCAATAAAAAACTGAACTACTTAGTGGTAGGCGAAAAACCTGGCTCTAAATTAGCGAAAGCCGAAAAAGTCAAAACAGTAGAAGTCATCACTGAACAAGACTTCTTAGATATGATCGCAAAGGGATAATGTTTGGGCGTGCCCTATTTATTTTTTGGCCATCGTTGGGCCGACACATCGGTACGGCCCCTACATACGATGGCCAAAAAATAAATAGGTCGGGCTGTCCGCTCTTATGTGGCTATGTCACTCCTACTCTGCTAAGTGCTGCTTGTCTGCCCTGCGGGCCAGCCATCGCATCACTAAGCGCCGTAAGTCGTGTCATAGACGCCACATACCGCTACCATCCCTCACGCAGACCAAAAATCATAAAAATCCGTACCTTTGCTCCTCAAAACAACCATAATATGCTCCAAATAAACGTCAACGAGAAATTTCAATTTCAATTAGACCATGCCGAATTAGACTGGGATATTATGCCCATAGGCAATAATCTATTCCACATTATCAAGGATCACCAATCTCTTACCGCAGAAGTGGTTTCCTATGAGCGCAAAAACAAAACCCTCCAATTGAAGTTGGAGGGGCAAGTCTATGATATACAAATCAAAGACAAAATGGATTTGTTATTGGAAAAGATGGGCATCAGTAATGCAAACGCAAATAAAATCAGCAGTATCAAAGCACCAATGCCTGGCTTAGTATTATCTATTGAAGCCAAAGTAGGCGATGAAATTCAAAAAGGCGATCAAGTGCTCATCTTAGAAGCTATGAAAATGGAAAATGTCCTCAAATCTCCTGGACAGGGAGTTATCAAAAGCATTGCTGTAAAAGCAGGGGATGCCGTAGAGAAAGGGCAAGTATTGATTAATTTGGAATAAATTAAGCCTCCCCTGCCTTCATTTTCTCTGCATTTTCTGCCACTCTAAGCGCATCAATGATATTTTGAATATCCCCATTGATAATGCTATCCAAATGGTATAAGGTCAAACCAATACGGTGATCCGTTACCCTTCCTTGTGGATAGTTATAAGTACGAATCTTAGCCGATCGATCACCTGTAGAAACCATAGTTCTACGTTTAGCAGCAATGGCATCTAAATGCTTTTTCTGCTCGATATCATATATCTTTGCCTTTAAGGCTCTCATCGCAATTTCTCGGTTTTTAAGCTGTGAACGCCCGTCTTGACACTCAGCCACTATACCTGTTGGTATGTGGGTCATCCTAACGGCTGATTCTGTTTTGTTGACATGCTGCCCACCAGCACCTGATGCTCTATAAGTATCTACCCGAATATCTTCTGTTCTCAATACAATGTCTACATCATCTACTTCTGGTAAGACTGCTACAGAGGCCGCTGAGGTGTGTACTCTACCTTGCGATTCGGTAGCAGGGACTCTTTGTACACGGTGTACACCCGACTCAAACTTAAGTTCTCCATATACTTCTTGCCCAGAAACACTGAAAGAAACCTCCTTGTATCCACCTGAAGAACTCTCGTTCATGGTCATAACTTCGGTCTTCCACTTTTTACTTTCACAATACTTGATGTACATACGGAATAAATCGCCTGCAAATATACCTGCTTCATCCCCACCGGTACCAGCTCGAATCTCCACGATCACATCCTTTTCATCTTCTGGATCTTTAGGGATCAGTAGTTGTTTGATCTCTTCTTCTAAAACTTCTTTTTCTTTGCTTAGAGAATCTAACTCTTCTTTAGCCATTTCCACTAGTTCAGGATCCTTCTCCGTGCTAAGCATTTCTTTGCTATGCTCTAAATTACTTAATACATTACTGTATTTCTCGTAAGTATCAACTACTAGCTTTAAGTCTTTATATTCTTTATTTAACTTAGCATAGGCCTTCATATCTTTCATCACTTCTGGATCGATGATTTTTTCACCGACTTCTTCCCATCTCATCTTGATCGCCTCCAGTTTTTCTAATAAATTTCTCATCTAATTCAATATTTTTCCACAAAAGTAACTAATTGAAGTCATTAATTGACTTCAATTATAGAAACTCTAGTTCTTTTACGTTAAAGACGAACTCATTGGCATCGGTTTGCAATACTAATTGGCCATTTTCATTCACGTCTGTGATGCGGCCTGATAACTCCCCATAGCTGGTCATATAATTACCTACTTCTTGAAAACGGTAGAGTCGTTCTAAGTAGTTGGCTTGTATAATGCCCCATTCATCTCGCTTAAATAAGAGATATTGTTGCTCTAAAAGTTCACATAAACGAACAATTAAAGAAGAAATATGCAAATTACCTCCCACTATCAGCTTTAAAGAAATGGGGTTTACTAGTTCATCTGGGAATTTTACTTGATTGACATTAATTCCTATTCCGATAACTGAATTAGTTAATTGATTGCCAGCGTATACGTTTTCTATGAGTATTCCTGCTAGCTTTTGGTCTTGATAATAGATATCATTCGGCCATTTAATACGCACTTCTTCTCCACCTAATTGCTCTGCTATCAGTTGATGACAGGCAATAGCGACACATTTGTTAAGATAGGCCTGTTTGTGATGGATGGTATTGGGTTGGTAAATTACACTCATGGCAATATTCTTCCCTGCTTGGCTTTGCCAGACCCTTCCTCTCTGGCCTTTACCTTTAGTTTGATCCTTGGTAGTGATGAGCATTCCTTCTTTTGCTGCGTCTGATCGCACCAATGACATCGCATAATCGTTAGTAGAATCTAGCTGCTTAAACTCTATCAGAACTTTTCCAGTAAATATGGTGTTGTTTACAGTCAGCAAAAGAATTTGTATTTTTGTTCGTTGAATTAAGTAGGATGCCTATTTTGGGACAAAAAAGCCTAAGATATCTAATGAATCACTTACTTAATAATGATATTGTAATGAAATAAGATTACTTAATCAAAAACAATAATTATTTGAAAGCTAATTTATTAAAAAAAGACAGTTCAAAAGAATACAGTATAGAAAAATTGGAACAAACGATTATCGAAAGTATTCTTGATAAGAAGGGAGAGAAAGTTGTCAGCATGGATCTTTCTAAAATTATGGAAGCTTCTGCTAGCAAATTTATTATTTGTGAAGCGACTTCACCTCGGCAAGTGAAAGCCATCTCTGATAATGTTCAAGTGGAGGTAAAGAAGCAATTGAAGGAGTGGCCGATGAAAGTAGAAGGCGCTCAAAATGCGGAATGGATATTAATTGACTATTTTGATATCATGGTTCATATTTTCCAAAAGGAGAAAAGAGAGTTTTATCAATTGGAAGAACTATGGAGCGATGCGGTATTCACGAATTACGATTCGTAAATACACTGGCTGGCTTAGGGATGGTAGTAGGGACCTAGCAGTGCTACGTCCGTACGGCGCACGGCCATGCGCCTTCGGCGAATGCTTAATGCATAATGATGAATGATAAATTTGTTTGTTATGCCATACTTTTACGAACGCATGGGAAGCCCCTAATACAAATAAAATGTCCGTTTTAGCCAATTATACAGGTAATTGGGTACTAATAAAGAACCCTTAGTGTGTTTTATGTGTTGGTAAGTAAGCGTGAATTTTGAAAACTAAAATAATAGACTGATAAATGTCTCAAAACGAAAATAACAATACTGAGCCTAAAAAAAGTAGGTTCAACTATTATTGGATATATGGTTTAATACTGGTGGGGATTATCATTATGCAATTCATCCCTTACAAGCCTAACGCCAGTAAATTAAGTACTAATGATTTCTTCCAGGAATATTTGGCGAGCGAAGATGTAACTGATATTAAAAAGTTATTGATCGTCAATGAAAAAACGGTAGAGGTTTATTTGACTCCTGAAGCTTTGGATAAAGAGAAGCATAAGGAGGTTCGTACTATTCCTCCTTTTAATACTTCTAATCAGAATGGCCCTCACTATCAATTTAATATTGGTTCTTTGGAGCATTTTGAAACACAACTGAAGGATATTCAATCAAAGAAAGCTTATAGGGATCATGTTAATGTGGATTATGTTACTCGTACTGATTGGGTAGGTAATATGTTAGCATGGATATTACCATTTTTGATCATTATTGGTATTTGGGTGCTGATTATGCGTCGTGTAAGCGGTGGCATGGGCGGCGGCGGAAGCCAAATATTTAATATTGGTAAGTCTAAGGCAACTTTATTTGATAAGGATACTAAGGTAGATGTTACTTTTGGTGATGTTGCTGGCTTAGAGGAGGCGAAGGAAGAGGTCATGGAAATCGTTGATTTCTTGAAGCATCCTGAGAAGTATACTGCTTTGGGTGGTAAGATTCCTAAGGGTTGTTTGCTGGTAGGTGAGCCTGGTACTGGTAAGACCTTAATTGCTAAGGCGATGGCTGGTGAAGCTCAAGTACCTTTCTTCTCTATATCTGGTTCTGACTTCGTAGAATTATTTGTGGGTGTTGGTGCTTCTCGTGTGCGTGATTTATTTAAGCAAGCCAGAGAGAAGGCGCCTTGTATCATCTTTATTGATGAGATTGATGCTATAGGTAGAGCGAGGGGCCGTAATATGATGCAGGGTAATGATGAGCGTGAAAATACGCTGAATCAACTTTTAGTGGAGATGGATGGATTTAGTAGTGAGAAAGGAGTGATCCTTTTAGCGGCTACTAACAGACCTGATGTACTGGATTCTGCCTTATTAAGACCAGGGCGTTTTGATCGTCAGATTGCGATTGACAAGCCTGATTTAGCGGGTCGTGAAATGATCTTTAAAGTTCACTTAGGCCCTATCAAAACAGGAGATGATATTGATGTCTTTAAATTAGCAGAACAAACGCCAGGTTTTGCAGGGGCTGATATTGCGAATGTTTGTAATGAAGCGGCATTGATTGCGGCTCGTAAAGAGAAGAAACAAGTGGATATGGTCGACTTCCAAGCGGCGATTGATCGTGTAATTGGTGGTTTGGAAAAGAAAAGCAAAATTATTGCTCCACATGAAAAAGAAATCATTGCTTATCACGAAGCGGGTCATGCTATTAGTGGTTGGTTCTTAGAGCATGCTCACCCTTTATTAAAGGTGACAATTGTGCCGAGAGGTATAGCGGCTTTGGGTTATGCTCAGTACATTCCAAAGGAGCAGTACTTATACACTAAAGAACAACTCATGGACGAGATTTGTATGACTTTAGGGGGTAGAGCTGCTGAGGATATCATCTATGGTAAAGTTTCTACAGGTGCACAAAATGATTTAGAAAAAATCACTAAGATGTGCTATGCCATGGTTACGATCTATGGTATGAACGAAAAAGTGGGTAATGTCTCTTTCCATGATCCTCAAGGAGAATATGGATATGGCAAGCCTTATTCTGATGAAACGGCAAGATTAATTGACGATGAAGTTAGGTCTTTAATTGATGAGGCTTATGTTCGTACTAAAGCACTTTTGAGAGAAAAGAAGCAAGAACTAGAAATTATTGCAAGAGAACTCTTAAAGAAAGAAATTCTTTTCAAAGCTGATTTAGAGCGCTTAATCGGTAGTAGGCCATTTCCCGTAGGAATTGACTCTCCTAAACTAAATGGTAGCGCTGGCTAGTTCAAAAAGCGATTTTATCACAATTAATGTTTGCACTCCAAATAAAACTATTATCTTTAAAGCCACTAAAGTTAACATTAAATTAACTTTAGTGGCTTTTTACCATTAGAACTGCTTTAAAGCGGTTCCCTAAGTCTTCCCCTATGACCAATAGCACTAGTAGAAATAATATCATTGATCAGCTGAGATATGTAAGCCGAGTCAAAGTTCCTGCTCCTTATCCTGACCTTAATATAGAATTATCTTCTCTTTATGCCGATAATGAAGAGGATATTTTGATTGAGTTTGTTGAAGAGTTCAAAAAAAATGGTGGCAAGTTTTTAGTTTGTGATAGCTTCCTTGATGCCTTAGAAAAATCTATACAAATCTTCCAAATCAAAGAGATGAAATATGTGTACTGTATGAGTCCTAAGCTACGCGAAGCATACAGTATCATGGAGTTTCACGATATTTATCACGACCAATTCATTGATAAAGCGCAAGCTACTGTCACTACTTGTGATGCTTTGGTGGCTAATACGGGTAGTATTTTAAGCTCTTCTCGCTTACATAATAATATCTCTATGAGCATAGAGCCTTATGCTAATTTGATCTTTGCTTATAGAAACCAAGTATTCCCTAATCTTTCATCGGCTTATCAATACCTTAACAATAAGTACAAGGAATTACCTTCCATAATGAACTTCAATAGTGGCCCTAATAAAAGCGATAACAACGCTAAAGGTCCACAAGAACAATATATTCTATTAATTGATCAAGAAGGATGAGTCAAGCCCGCAAAATCTTTTTCGCTTCCGATCTTCACTTAGGAGCTCCCAATTGGGAAGCTAGCAAAATTAGAGAAAAACGATTTATTAGATGGCTCGATAGCATCAAAGACGAAGCCGAAGCCATTTATCTAATGGGCGATATTTTTGATTTTTGGTTTGAATATAATACCGTCGTCCCAAAAGGCTTCTTACATCTCTTTGGTAAGCTTGCCCAATTACGGGCTGCCAATATCCCAATATTTCTTTTCAGAGGCAACCACGACCTCTGGCTGCTCGACTACTTTGAAAAGGAATTAGGCATTCCTGTCTTTAAAGAGCCAATCATCAAGGAAATTCATGGTAAGAAATTTTTCCTAGCACATGGCGACGGACTCGGCCCTGGTGATCACGGCTATAAAATGCTCAAAAAAGTTTTCACCAATCCCGTCTGCCGATGGCTGTTCAAATGGCTTCATCCCGACATAGGGACCGCAGTTGCCAATTATTGGTCTCGAAGAAGTCGCCTTAGTCAAGGTGAAACAGCAGAGAAATATCTCGGAGAAGACAAAGAGTGGTTAATCCTTTTTGCAAAAGAACAGTTAAAAAAGGAGGCCTTTGACTACTTTATTTTCGGTCATCGACACCTACCACTTGAAATTCATTTAAATAATAACGCCAAATACGTTAACTTAGGCGATTGGATCAATCATTATTCTTATGCAGTATTCGACGGTCAAAAACTGGAACTACAGTACTATCAAGACATTTAGTCTTATCGGCTTACTAATCGGAGCCTTTTTCTTATTCGCTTTTAGCGGGCCATTGCAGCAGCAATACCAACTAGTCAATAAAGTTGATATCAATAGCGGCTTTATGACCTCTGATATGCTCAAAAACGTCTACATCATCAATGAAGATAAGCAATTGATACGCTATGACTCCACTGGGCGAGCTACAGGAGGCTATAACGATACTCGCTTTGGAGAGCTACACTCAGTAGATGCGACCAGCCCCTTCAATGTGCTACTGTTCTATAAGGATTTTTCAACAGTAGTCATGGCTGATAGCCGATTGAATACCAAAACCCTTTACAAACTTTCCACTTTAGGCATGAATAGCGTTAGTGCTGCCTGCCTTTCCTTTGATAATTATATTTGGGTATACGATAGCGATGAAGCTAAATTGAAAAAAATCAATACACAATACGAAGTCATACAGGAAAGTTTAGACCTTAGTAGCGTATTAGGCATGCGCCCTGACCCCAATTTCATTATCGAAAGAGAAGATTTTGTCTTTTTAAATGATCCTAACTTAGGGATTATTTGCTTTGATATATTTGGGAATTATGTCAACTCCTACCCAATGTCAGGCTTAGAAAACTTCCAAGTAATCGGCAATAATATCGTTTTCTATGATGGCGTTGCACTAAGAATACTCAACTACAAAAGCATACAAGGCATGAGCCAAGAAGTTAACTCTTTCCCACTTCCAGATGCTGATGGCATCAAAGATGTTAAGGTGGAAAAAGGCCACTTATTCCTAAGAAAAGAAGGAGAAGTACACTTTTATAAGGTCCTATAAATAAGATTTAAATAAAATATTATTACTTTTGGGGGCTTCCCCTTTCTGATTTTTTTCATCGGCCCGTAGGGGCGCTACCTATGTGTGCGCCCTCCGATGAAAAAAATCAGAAAGGGTCGGGCTGTCCGCTATTATGCGGCTATGTCGTTCCCACTCCACTAAGCTGTACTTGTCTGCTAAAGCCAGCCTGCGTCCAGCTAAGTTCCGTAGGTCTCGCCATGAACGCCGCATACCGCTACCATCCCTAAGCCGTTTAAAAGGTTGAAAATGAATAATTTGGAACGTTTTAACTGTATAAGGTAACTTAAAATTAATAATCATCCTTCTAAATAATGATGAAAAAATCATAATATGAGAATCTGCCTGCTTATTATTTCTCTACTATTCTGTGTACAAAGTCTCCAAGCCCAACAATATGATACTGGTGTGGGCCTCAAATTTGGCTTTCCTATCGGTTTAACCTACAAACAATTTATTTCCGATCAAGGAGCAATTGAAGCCATCCTTGGGGTTCGTAATGGTGTCACAGGCACCTTAGTGTACGAACACCATATCGAAATCATTGATTATCATGTCCAATTCTACTTCGGAGGTGGACTAAGTGGAGGAATTTACGTCAATCCCTTCGATGAAAGCATACCAGAAATTGCCTTGACAGGTATTACAGGCTTAGAAATGAATTTTGATCGAATCCCAATTACTTTCTCTTTTGATGCCCTACCTAAACTGGCTTTGAGGAAGGGAGATATTCTTTATTTAGTCAATGGTGGCTTAGCTGTTCGATACGTATTTTAGCTCCTATTAAATCTCTTTGTGCGCTTTTTTAAACAGTAAGTGTTGCCTTTTTAAGATATAAATTGCCGCAATTCCAATTCCAGTTTTACAACTGTTTTTTATTTCTTTTTTATCCCTAAATACATCCAACTTATGCCTATATCACTATCTTTCATATGAAAAGACAGAGGAGGTTTCAAAAATTTAATTCACGCCATTTATCAACACAAAACGAATTTCAAATATTTTCAATGCATTAAATTTTATCAAGTAATGATTTCTTAATTATTTTTTAGCTGATTTATTAATTTGAATACTGGCATATAGATTGAACTTATTAGGGCATATCCACAATTCTATTTTCTTCTACTTAATTATTATCAAACAAAATAATCGTGCTTTGCTTTACGCACATACACTACTGACAATTATTACTACCCATATAGTGATTTATTTTCTCAATAATTAGTGTAAAGCATGTATTAAATTAATAAATTACATAATCAAAACTTTTATTACACTTATGAAAAATTTTATCATTTTATTCGTATTAGCAGGCTTTATGATGACACCTGCATTAGGTCAGGAAATCTTTCGTACCCAAACAATTGGAGGATGGGGTAGCAATGATAAAGGCCAAAGCCCTGGTGCTTATTTAGCTGAAAACTTCGAAGCTGCTTTTGCAGATGGAATTGAAATAGGTTATGGCGATAACACTGTCTTGTTCACAGAGTCTGTAGCAATCAAAAAGTTCTTACCTGCTAGTGGCACACCAGCAGCATTAGACGGCAGCTATATTGATCCATTAAAGCAAGAAATTAGAAACACATTGGTTTCTCAAACACTTGCAACTACTATTTCAATCGGATTAGATAGAGCTATTACAGACTTTGGAGAGTCTGCTTATTTATTAGAAAGCCTTGTTGCTTCTGAAGGAACATTTGAAGGCATGATGGTAAAAGAGATTTTATTAGAAGCTAATAAATTCTTAGGTGGCTTAGAATCTCAGTACACTGCGGCTGAATTAAATGCAGCATTAACAGAGATTAATCAATCGTATGTTGATGGCGAGCTAACTGGAAGTGCTTACTTAATGGTTACAGAAAAGTCATATACTGCTGTAAAGACTGATAGCGCAATTAAAACGGAGACGCAAACTTTAGAGTCATCTAAAACGCTTATCACAAGATAAAATGTAAGCTCATAGAGTGCAAGTTTTCCTTTTTTTCATAAAATCTAAAAGCTCAGAAAAGATAATTAAGCGTTATTTTTCTGGGCTTTTTGTTTTTTTCACCATCGACATCATACGTTTTGTGAATAGAACTTTTTATCGCTTATATTTGTAGTTTCATTGGGCGACTTGTCACGTCTCTCAGATATAAAACTAATTAGCTTTCAATGGGCGTTTTACTGAAAATCATCATCTTTATCATGGCTGCTTACTATCTAATGAAGATCGTAGGGGGCTTCCTAATGAGGACATTTCTCAATTCTCAAATCAAAAATTTCCAAGAACAAATGGAAAGGCAAAGAGAGCAATATGCTCCTGAAGACAATCGTAAAGAAGGCGAAATTTCCGTCAAAAATGCTCCTGTTGATAATAGTGCTTCAAGTATAGATGATGGCGAGTACATTGAATACGAGGATGTGAGTTAGGAGATCTTGATTAATTATGATTTTTTTAGCTGAATAATTTCTCCTTCTGTTAAGAAGCGCCACTTGCCTCTTGGCAAATTCTTTTTAGTCAATTCGGCATATAATACCCGATCTAATTTTTCTACTTCATAGCCTAAATGCTCGAATATACGTCTCACGATTCGATTACGGCCTAGATGTATTTCTAATCCAATACGCTTTTTATCTCCTTGTACATAAGCCAAATCATCCACAGCTACCGGCCCATCCTCCAAAGTCAAACCTGCTTGAATTTTGTTAAAATCTTTTTTAGTCAACTCTTTATCAAGGAAAGCTTGATAAATCTTCCTTACTTCAAAGCTTGGGTGAGCTAGTTTTTGAGCCATATCTCCATCATTCGTCAATAGTAGTATACCTGTTGTATTACGGTCTAACCTTCCTACGGGATACAATCGTTGATCAGAAGCTTTCTTGACTAAATCCATGACTGTTTTGCGACCTTGTGGGTCGTGAGTAGTGGTAATGGTGTTCTTTGGCTTATTCAGCAGCACATAAACATGGTTTTGGATCGGCTTAATAAGCTTTCCTCTAAATTTGACCACTTCTCCCTCTTTGACACGATAACCCATTTCTAAGACTTCCTTGCCATTGACAGTTACTAGCCCTTCTTTGATGTATTCATCGGCTTTTCTGCGTGAGCACACCCCTGAGTTAGCGACATACTTATTCAAGCGAATCGTATTTTCCGCTGACTGTTCTGACTTGTTTGACTCTTTATTATTCGGTTTCATCTGTGTCTAATCCTCCAATGTGTTCTAGTGCTTTGTTTTTAATTCGTTGAATCTCATCATCGCTGGCTTTTTTACGGAACCAAGGATCGAGTTCTTCTTCTTCCTCATCTCTTTTTTCCCATTCCCCATTTGAGCTTGCTTCCTCCTGAGATTCATCATTCTCGAATTCTGCTATTTCTTCTGTTGCTTCATTTGCCTCCTCTAAGACCTGCTCAGTCGTTTCTACCGCTTCTTCAGGTATATCTTCCACCTCTTTGGTCACTATTTCCTCAGTTGTTTCCTCCTCTTCTGTGGTTGCTGTTTTATCCACTACTGCTTCCTCCGCCTCTTCTACTGTCTCTTCGGTTTCTGCTACTTCTGTTGTTTCAGTATCTTGAGTTGCTGCTGTTTCTTCTAAGTTTTCGGGCTGTTCGCCACTTGCTTCTCCCTCTAGGGTTTCTACTTCATCGGCAGTTGTTGGATTTTCTTCTTCTGTTTGGGCGGTTCCATTCTTAGAGGTACCATTTACTGCTACAAACTCTCCATTGACCATAGCACCTTTAACACCACTACCTTCTTCGAAATAATCGCTTGACTCCTCCCCTCCTATTTCATTAGCTGGTGGCTCAATATCTTTGAGCTTAGGTAGGTCATCAATGGAATTAATACCGAAGTAATCCATGAATATTTCTCCTACAGAATATAATAGTGGTCGGCCTGGGCCATCGCTACGGCCTGATATTTTAATCAGTTCTTTCTCTAATAGCTTTTGTACACCATGATCGCAATTCACACCTCTGATTTGCTCCATTTCTGCTTTGGTAACAGGTTGTTTATAGGCAATGATGGAGAGTGTTTCCATTGCTGCTTTAGAGAGGCGGCGCTTAAATTTTTGATTGACATATACCGATACCAGTTTATGGTAAGCGGGCTTGGTCATAAATTGTAGTCCTCCACCTATTTCCACTAGTTCAAAAGGAAATTCTGGAGACATATATTGTAGTCTAATAGCCTCTAATATAGTGGCTATTCTTTCTTCATCAAACTCTTCTTTGGGGTGGAATTTAATTAAGCTTTCGCGTATTTCTTCTATTGTGATCGCATTTTCTGCCACAAATATCAATGCTGTTACTTGTTGCTGAAGGTCTTGCATAGTTAATTATTAGTAATTGAGTAGTGGATGTTTTCTTTTTCAATCCACTATCGTTTGATATTAATAGGGGTTCTCTTACTTACTAACTTATACAGCTCGTTTACGTCACTATTTTTGAGTGATACGCAGCCAGCTGTCCAGTTATATTTTCGATCTATCCAATGATCCATATCTTCGGGCACTCCATGAATGCCTATTTCTCCTCCAATTTCTACAAAATCTGCGATGGTTCCTTTGGCTTTGGCTTTACTATGCTTCCTCCAAGAATCTGGAGTTGGATAATTGAGCCACATGAATTTTTGCCATCGACTATGTGGGTAATGAGCTTGGATGATGAAATCGCCCTCTGGTGTTCTCCCATCTCCTATTTGTAATTTATCATCTCTTGGGTTAGGCCCAAATACCACTGGATACATCTTTAATAGCTGTTCTTTGTAGTAAACGGCTAAGGAATAATCAGATTTATCTACTTGGAATTTGATCTTTTTCCTATCCAATGTATCAAAATCAAAGATTTCGTGTAGACATTTTTCATAATTGATATAGTCTACTCTGGGCTTGAAAATATCCTTAACTGCCTCTACATCAAAGGGGAAGGTAGGAATACTACCTACACAATCTACGGTGTCTGTGATAGGTATTATCTCTGGTGGTGGTGGCAACTCTCGCTGACAAGACCAACAAAGCAAAATTAATAATAGCCCAAGTAGATTTTTCATAAAATAGGGATGTAAAGCTAAGTAAATTAGCTTAGATTGTTGATACTTTCATGAGTGTTTTTATAATTAATAGCGGCCCATTAGTCACAAGCGAGACGCTTGCGACAGATGGATTTATTAGCGATGAGTAGTGAGCACATACATTTTCGTTGGGCAAAAATATTGGCATCATTGGAGGGTCACAAGCGAAACGCTTGCGACAAAGGGCTTACCGAATATTAGGCACCAATCAAAAAGACTTGCGCCATAGTGTATTATTGAAGAGTCACAAGCGAGACGTTTGCGACAGAAGGTTTTACTAGTGATGAGCTTTTACATCGCTAAAATCGGCTTAGGGATAGGAGCGGTATGTGGCGTATATGACGTGGCTTATGGAGCTTAGTGATGTGCAGGCTGGCCCGAAGGGCAGACAAACAGCGCTTAGCGGAGTAGCCGCGGCATAGCCACATAAGAGCGGATAGCCCGCCCTTTTCTAATTTTTCATTCGTGGGCGCACACATAGGTAGCGCCCCTACAGTCGAATGAAAAATTAGAAAAGGGAAGCCCCTGATTAAGTTGAATAGTGTATTAGTTAATTAGGAATATTTGTTTACCCTAATTAACTAATATACGAATTGGGCGGACACATAGGTCCGCCCCTACATTTTCACCATATTATGCGCTGCATGATTCGCAATCTGGATCGTCTATTGAGCAGATTTTCTTGACTGCGGCTAATTCTTCTGCGCTGGTGGTTGTAAGAACTGGGCTATTTACTTGCTTAGTGGCTACAGCTTCTGCTACAGTAGCTGTTTCTTGGACCATTGCTGGTTCTGCGGCTGATTTTTTGTAGAAGCTACGACCGCTTCCGCTATTAGCTTCGGCGAGGTGAGCGGCATCGACTGTGAATTTAATTGGATCGACGGCGGCTCTTGAACGTAGGTAGTACATGCCTGTTTTTAGGCCTTTTTCCCATGAATAGAAGTGCATGGAAGATAGTTTCTTGTAGTTGGCATCTTGGACGAATACATTGAGACTTTGGCTTTGGCAGATGAATGCGCCTCGATCGGCGGCCATGTCAATGACGTTTCTTTGCTTGATTTCCCAAGATGTTTTGTAGAGTTCTTTTAGCTTGTCTGGAATGCCCTCTATGTGTTGGATGGAGCCATTATTAGCGATGAGCATGCTTTTCATCTTATCGTCCCAAAGGCCGAGTTTGATGAGGTCTTTTAATAGGTGTTTGTTGATGACTACGAATTCTCCTGAGAGTACTCTTCTTGTGTAGATATTAGAGGTATATGGTTCGAAGCATTCGTTATTGCCTAGGATTTGTGAAGTGGAAGCGGTAGGCATAGGTGCTAAAAGCAAACTATTGCGCACTCCATTTTCTTTGATTTCGGCTCTTAATGTTTCCCAATCCCATCTATTAGATGGTTCTACATTCCACATATCGAATTGGAAGATGCCTTTACTGATTGGTGAGCCTTCGTAGGTTTCGTAGGCTCCGTCTTTTTTGGCGATGTCCTTAGAGGCAGTCAATGCTGCAAAGTAGATCGTTTCAAAGATGTCTTTATTGAGTTGCTTGGCTTCATCGCTTTCAAAAGGGAAACGCATCAGTAGGAAGGCATCAGCGAGTCCTTGAACGCCTATACCGATTGGTCGGTGTCTGAAGTTAGAAGTTTCGGCTTCTTTTACTGGATAGTAATTGATGTCGATTACTTTATTCAGGTTTTCGGTAACGGTATAGGCAATATCGTATAGCTTTTCGAAATCGAACTCTTCATCTTTTACGAATTTAGGTAATGCTATAGAAGCTAGATTACAAACTGCTACTTCATCTTTAGAAGTGTACTCCATAATTTCAGTACAGAGGTTACTGGAGCGAATAGTTCCTAAGTTTTTCTGATTTGATTTTTTATTGGCCGCATCCTTATACAACATATAAGGGGTACCTGTTTCGATTTGAGAATCTAAGATTGCGAACCAAAGTTTTTGGGCATCAATTTGTTTTTTGAATTTGCCTTCCTCTTCGTATTTCGCATACAATTCTTCAAATTCCTCTCCATATGCATCGTATAAGTCTGGCGATTCATTTGGGCAGAAAAGCGACCATTTTTCATTGGCTTTCACTCGTTTCATGAAAAGGTCTGGTATCCAAAGGGCGTAGAATAAATCTCTAGCTCTTTGTTCTTCTTTACCGTGATTTTTCTTGAGTTCTAAGAATTCGAATACATCTGCATGCCATGGTTCGAGATAAACGGCAAAGGCGCCTTTACGCTTTCCGCCTCCTTGATCTACGTAGCGAGCGGTATCATTGAATACTTTCAACATAGGTACGATCCCATTAGACGATCCACCTGTTCCTTTGATATAGCTACCATGTGCTCTAATATTGTGAATGCTTAGTCCTACGCCACCTGCATTTTTTGAAATCATGGCGCACTGCTTCAATGTATCATAGATGCCTGTCAGGGAATCGTCTTGAACTGTCAATAAAAAGCAGCTACTTAATTGAGGTTTGCAAGTTCCTGCATTGAATAAGGTAGGTGTGGCATGAATGAACCACTTTTCGCTCATTAAGTTGTAGGTTTTGATTGCGCTCTCAATATCATTTCCATGTATTCCTACAGCGACTCTTAAGAACATGTGCTGGGGTCTTTCTACGACTTCTCCATGCATACGTAATAGGTAAGATCTTTCTAAGGTTTTAAAGCCGAAGAAGTCGAACCAATAATCTCTGTCGAATATGATAGCAGAGTCTAGCAAATCTTTATTTTCCATGATAATATTGTAGGTATTATCAGAGATCAATGGTGCTGGATCGCCAGTTTTGGGATCGACATAGGCATGCAAAGCAGCCATTGTTTTAGAGAATGACTTCTCTGTATTCTTGTGTAAATTAGATACAGCGATTCGAGCGGCTAATATGGCAAAATCTGGATGACGTGTCGTCATAGAGGCTGCTGTTTCTGCGGCTAAGTTATCTAGCTGAGTAGTAGTTACACCATCAAATATCCCCTCAATTACTTTTTGAGCGACCATGAGGGAATTGACATATTGCGGATTAAGGCCATAGCATAGTTTATTAACACGCGCTGTGATTTTATCAAAACTAACGGCTTCTTTTTTGCCGCTTCTTTTAATTACGTACATAGGGAATGGAGATTTAATGGGTGAAATTAATGATGTTAATTCATAACAGACTTTACCTATAGATAAACCATAGGGTAAATGTATGTTAGATAAAGTCACAGCTGTATAGGGACACTATAAACTGCTTAAATTTGGTTAGTGTGTATTAAGGCAGTTAAACATTAGAAGTCTTCATCAAGTGAGAAGGCACGATTTTCTTTTTCTGTCATGACGCCAGATTTTTGATAATCGCCTACCCGTTTCTCAAAGAAATTAGCTTTTCCTTGAATACTGATGAGTTCCATCCATGGGAATGGGTTGGCCGTATTATAAGCTTTTTCGCAGCCTAAGGCTACTAAGAGACGATCGGCAACAAACTCAATATATTCGCTCATTAGGTTAGCGTTCATACCTATTAGGGAGACTGGCAATGCGTCAGTTACAAATTCTTGTTCAAAAACTACTGCATCGCAAATAATTTGTGTTACTTCTGCTTTATCTAATTTTTCAACTAGCATGGAATAGAGTAGGCATGCAAAATCACAATGTAAGCCTTCATCACGGCTTATTAATTCATTAGAAAAACATAATCCTGGCATTAAGCCACGTTTCTTCAACCAAAATATGGAACAGAAGCTACCTGAGAAGAAAATTCCTTCTACTGCTGCAAATGCGATTAGGCGATGAGCAAATGAAGGAGCATTGTCTATCCATTTGAGTGCCCACTCTGCTTTTTTCTTAACACAAGGGACCGTTTCATAAGCATTGAAGAGATGATTTCTCTCTACGATATCTTTAATATAGGTATCAATGAGTAAGCTATAGGTTTCTGCGTGAATGTTTTCGATAGCGATTTGGAACCCATAAAAACATCTAGCTTCTGGAATTTGCACATCTTGCATAAAATTCACGACTAAATTTTCATTAACAATACCATCACTGGCAGCGAAGAAAGCTAAGACATGCTTTATAAAATGTTTTTCATCATCGGTTAGGGATTCCCAATCATTTAGGTCTTGAGAGAGATCAATTTCTTCTGCTGTCCAGAAGCTTGCTTCATGTTGCTTGTACATTTTCCATATTTCATCGTATTTAATAGGGAATAGTACAAAGCGATCTTTGTTTTCTTGTAATATAGGTTCGATGCTATTAGCCATAATTGTATTAAGATTTAGAAATTAAGTTAAGGTATTGATCAAAAGAAAAATTATTACACACCACTTTGAAAGGGGAGGTAAAGATAGGTATGAAAGAAAATCAATTCCTTGTTGAAGTGACGCTAATATAAGGGCATTATCTGGAAAACAAAACCTCACTTTTCCACAAGGTGTGCATAACTTTTTAAACCCTTGATTATCTGTTTGATTTTAGGTCAAAGTTTTTGAAATAAGTAAAAATATAATGTGTGTGTACTGAAATTTAGGCGGTAAAAACCAACAAACAATGTTTGAACACAATTAAAAATTCAACACAAAACATATAAAAATAAACAGATAAATCAAAAAAATACGGCTTAAATGTTTAATTATCAAATTTTTGAGACAAAAAATATCTTGTAGATTTATTTTTATATAGATATAAGGGCTACATAATAGGCGCCACTAACTAAAGATAAGCACTCAATCCAAAATATTAGACAGTATTTTTTTTCATATTTTTAAAAATCCAGTACCGCTTTATACTCTTTTTCAAACTCTTCCAAATCTTTCATTTTTTGTTCGGAACTCCAATCAAATAAAAGCGCTATTTCATCTAATAAAAAGGGATAAATTTTGGCCAGATTCTCTCGGTCAAAATACAAGCGTCCAGTTCGTCGAATTAAAAAATCAGAAAGGCAATTAACCATCTCATGTTCAATTCCATACCTTAATTCGGCTAGTAATAGTTTTTGCTCTATAGAGTCCGCTCGTTCTCGATCTATGTCATTAATAGAGGCTACAATTGTGGCAGTGTTACAGCCGTATTTATAGAATAATTCTTTCAGTTGTTCATGGCTTAGGCCTAAGTGATGATAGTTTTTGAATAGATCTTCAATAAATTGAGCGGGGTGATTTGTGGCTTCATCCTCGCTGCCAGAAAAGCGAATATTTTCAGTTTCACTTAATTCAATACTATGCCCGAACTGCTTTCTCAATTCTACGATTACTTGATCCACTACCCTTTCAGCCATTTTTCTAAACCCAGTCAATTTTCCACCAGCAATAGAAATTAGGCCAGTCTCTGAGTTAAATATTTCATCTTTACGAGAGAGTTCGGACGGATCTTTTCCTTCTTCATGTATCAGTGGTCTTAAGCCTGACCATGAAGACACCACATCTTCTTTACTTAATTCAATTTGAGGAAAAATGAAATTAACTGCTGATAATAGGTAGTCTACATCTGCTTGGCTTATATCAGGGCGCTCCAACTGATTTTCATAGAAGGTATCTGTCGTTCCAATGTAGGTTACCTTAGCTCTCGGAATTGCGAAAATCATTCGGTTATCTCCATTCACATCGAAATAACAAAGTTGATTGATCGGTAATTTTTCATGGGGAACAACGATATGTACACCTTTGGTCAATTTCAGGTGTTTTCCTTTAAGAGATTTATCTTTTTCTCTTAAAGTATCTACCCAAGGCCCACATGCATTAACGATAGTTTTACCATATATGGAATAAGTCTGTTCTAAAAAGGCATCCCTTACTTTTACACCTATCACCTTTTGATTCAAGTCATATAAAAACTCTTCTGCCTCTGTATAATTAATGCTTTGAGCACCAAAGCTAGCTGCTGTCTTGATCGCTTCTATCACTAGGCGAGCATCATCAGTCATATATTCATAGTATTTCCCTGCTCCTTCAACTACCTCTTCATTCAATAAGGGTTCAATTGCGAGCACCTCTTCTTTGCTTAGCATTTCCCTACGTTCTTCCCGTTTCACTCCAGCTAATAAGTCGTAAACATATAAGCCTACAGAAGTAGAATTGCCTCCTAAGGAGCCATTCTCAATAATCGGTAAAATTAACTGTTTGGGGTGTACTAAGTGAGGGACATTTTGATGTAGGATGGCTCTTTCTCTACCCACCTCCCGAACCAATCCTATTTCTAATTGCTTAAGGTATCTTAATCCACCATGAATAAGCTTTGTTGATCGGCTACTAGTACCAGCACCAAAGTCTTGTTTTTCAATAACACAACACTTTAGGCCTCTGGATGCAGCATCCAATGCTATACCTGCTCCAGTGATACCTCCTCCCACAATAACTAAATCATAGTATCGAGATTGGAGTTTTTCTACAATCGAAGCTCGATCAAAGCTTGATAAAGAAGCTTTCTTTTTCATTATGTACTATTATTGGGATTTTAAGTGCCTTGTTCAGCATAAAATTGATCTAATCAGGAAATTTTGATTATTTACATTCAGGTACTTAAAGCAATAAAATTTTTATTTCAACATCCCTTTATTCTGCTTGATCTTCTTCCGCTACTGCCTCTTCTTCTCTGGCATGAATCAGATCTAATGGCTTTAAAATATTGTACCACTTAACGATCTTTTTAATATCGCTTGTGTACACTTGATTTTCATCGTGTGAGGGAGCTATTTCTTTAAAAAAGTTTCTCAAGCTCTCTTTATCACCTTTAGGATCAACAATTGCTTTGCCGCCTTCCTCTTCTTCTTTCATTTTAAGTAATACATCTCTAAGCATCAGAGGTTCTTCTTCTGTAGAATAAATAGAAATGGTTTCTAATGGAGAAAAATCATATTTTCTACCTGAAACAAACTGTGTCTTTTTTGATTCCAACGATTTTACAATCATACCATTACTCTTTTGATTGAGTAGATAGTATAAGCCTGGCATTCCGCTTATTGATATTATTTTAGTAAATTCCATATTTATATTTTTTTCAGTTGCAAAAGTAGTGTAAGTAATGATAAAATCAACTAAGTTGTTCCAACTTTTTTGCTTTACACTCTATAAAAATTCGAGCTTTGCAGCTTTTACAAACGTCTTCATCCAATTGTTGATAAATAGCTGCTATGGCATCCTTCTTACTTAGGAAAAAATTATCCTTTCCTATCGTTTGCCAATAATTTCCTTTTTTAATGTACTTAAATGCATTTTTTCGTAAACCAGAAAAAAAGAGTTGACCTCCTCTATCTCTCCAATTGTTCGCTTCTTGAACCAATAATTCCAAACCTGAAATATCAATTTGATTGATACCATTGCCAATAATCAGTAAATTTTTATGCTCATTATTCGCTCTAATTTCACTAAATACATTAGCGATATGACTTACTGCTCCAAAATATAGAGACCCATCAATACGAATCACCTTCAACTGAGGACATTCATGTACTTTGAAACGCTCAATATTAACAAACTTTTGATTCGGCAATTGAGGATTCGGGGCTATTATTGCTACACGTGGTTGTGAAGTTTTTTGCAAATAGAATACCAATGATAAGATCACCCCTGAATAAATTGCCAGCTCTAAAGATAAAAAGAGCGTTGCAAATAAGGTTGATAACAAGACTACCGCTTCAGATTTGCTTGTAGCGATAATCATTTTGATCGAGTTCCACTTTAATAACTGCCAAGCTACTAATAGAATCACTCCACCAAGTGAAGCATAGGGCAAGTAAGCTGCTAAAGGCGTAATATATAAAATAGCAATGGTTAAGAAGATAGCTGCAAAAATAGCTGCTAAGGGTGTTCTCGCTCCGCTCTCCGTATTAATTGCTGTACGTGTGAAAGAACCCGTTCCTGCATAGCCTGAGAAGAAGCTAGCTACTATATTAGACATGCCTTGACCAAAAAACTCTTGATTATTATTGATATTTTGTTTGCTTTGGATGCCTACTGCTTGTGCTATAGAAACTGCTTGTATCAATCCTAATAAAGCCACTGCAAAAGCTGGGCTAGAGAGTTTGGACATCGTTTCCACTGATAAGTCAGGTATGGATAAAGGAGGTAAATGGCTTGGTAATTCTCCAATTAAAAGAATTCCCTTTTCTTTTGCGCCCCAATAGTAAGTTAGGAGGCTGGTACTGATTAATGCTATCAATAGATTTGGCGAACGACGCCAAATTTTTTTAAGTACTACTGCAATAATAATTGTTAAAATTCCAATAGCGAATACATATTGATTGGTTTGTGGTAGTTGTTCAAAAATGCTATACCAGGTTGCAAAGAAGGAGCTTCCACTGGGTATTTCTATACCTAATACATCTTTCATTTGGCTGGTAGCGATGAGTATGGCTGCTCCAGCAGTAAATCCTGTTAGTACCGAACGAGATATAAAGTTAATCAATGCTCCTAAGCCCAAGAAACCTAATAATAACTGAAATCCCCCTACTAAGAAAGCCAAGGAAAATGCCAGTTGAATATATTCTGGTGTATTGATTTCTGCTAAAGGACTCAGCGCAGCAAACACCATTAAAGACAAGGGGGTGGTTGGGCCTGATATAAGATGATGTGAAGAGCCAAATATTGCTGCTACTATAGATATAACGATAGCTGAGTACAGTCCATACTCAGGTGGCAAGCCTGCAATGATGGCAAAAGCAACCGATTGGGTTAGGAGAATGGTAGCTACTGTAATGCCTGCAATAAAGTCAGATTTAAGCGTATTTCGGTTGATAATTCTCCACCATGATTTGGGTGGAAATAGATTTATATCAGTCTTAAATTTCAAATTTAATGGGTTTGTTGGATATTGATTTCGTGAAGCTGAATAACCCCACGAAATCAATAGTATAATGAGTCCTAAAATAAGATCCTTGCATTAATCGTATGCGGTACTTGTTTTAAGTCTTTTAGTGCTAGAGTATTGGAATCGTCTTCCTCTACATCTAGTACAACGTATCCAATATGCTCATTAGTCTTTAAGTATTGACCTAATATATTAAGATTGTTCTTAGAGATATTGGAGTTAATGGCAGCCATAATACCTGGCTGATTATGATGTATGTGTAGGATTCGGTGAGTCGTTTTGTTTTGTTGGGTAGGTAAGTTGAGCGCTGGAACAGAGTGCGAACCAACGGTACTACCTTTATCCATATAGTTGATCAGTTTAGTGGATGCATCTAAGCCGATATTATATTGGGCTTCTTGTGTAGACCCTCCAATATGCGGCGTGAGAATGACATTGGGTTTATTACGCAAGGGTGTATCAAATGGATCTGCGTTAGACTTTGGCTCTGATGGATAAACGTCTACTGCTGCGCCTGCTATATGACCAGAATCTAATGCTGCGACTAAATCATCTATTACCACCACAGTTCCTCGACTTAAATTGATTAGCATACTGCCAGGCTTCATTTTAGCGATAGCTGCCGCATCTATCATTTCATGTGTTTCTGAATCGGCAGGGACATGCAGCGTTAGGATGTCTGATTCTGCTAATAGCTCATCTATAGAGTCTTTGCTAACGGCATTGCCTAGTGGTAATTTAGGTTCTACATCGTAATAGATTACTTTTAGACCGAGTGCTTCAGCTAATACGGATACTTGTGAGCCTATATGACCGTAACCAACGATTCCCAGCGTCTTCCCTCTTAATTCATGGCTACCTTTTGCGGTTTTTAGCCATTCGCCTGCGTGGGCAGCTCTGTTTTTGTCGATAATACCTCTATATAGCATGATAGATTCTGCTATGACTAACTCTGCTACTGAACGGGTATTAGAATAAGGAGAATTAAAAACGGCAATGCCATCTTTAGTTGCTTTTAAAAGGTCTACTTGATTGGTTCCGATACAGAAACAACCAACAGCCCATAGTTTTTTGGCGTGCTGTAAGACTTCTTCGGTTAGCTTGGTTTTAGAGCGAATACCTATTAGGTGTACATCTTTAATTTTTTCGATTAGCTCTTCTTTGGGAAGGGCTGTTTTTAGTAGTTCTACATTCGTATAGCCTGCTTTTTCGAAGTTTTCTTTGGCTATAGGATGAATATTCTCTAAGAGCAATACTTTGATTTTCTCTTTGGGGAATGATGTTTCTATCATGATTTGGATTTTTTAAGGCACAAATGTAAGTAACTTCCTTGATAATCAAATTACTAAGGCATTGATTAATGCATAGATTGTGCCATTTTGGGTGGAAATGCGTGAGGGATGGGAGCGGTATGTGGCGTGATGAAGTAGCTTACGGAACTTAGCTGGACGTAGGCTGGCCCGCAGGGCAGACAAGTACGGCTTAGTGGAGTAGCTGCTGAATAGGCACATAAGAGCGGACAGCCCGACCATGCGCCTTCGGCGAATGATAAATGCGTAATGATGAATGATTAATTGGCTTGTGTTGCGCAATTGCCTTTGCGAGCGCATGGGCACGCCATAATAATGATGAATAATGAATTATAAACAATGAAAAATTTGGCTTGCGCTGTGCTGTTGCCTTTGCGAGTGTATGGGCACGCCCAATTTAACTATGAATGATGAGCTATGAATAGTTTGGCTTGTGCTATACAATTTGCCTTAGAATCTTGGGCAATTGAGTTTGCTGGCTCTTGGACGGATACCGCCTACGTGAACTAAGGATATTTCTAATCCGCCTTGTGCGTTACTGGCTGAGTTTAGTTCTGATATATTCACATCATAAGAGACTAAGAGTCGGAATCGGTTATAGTCAAATCCTACTAATGGGATGATTGCGTCCATTGGGCGGAACCATGCTCCTAAGTAGAATCGAGAGCCTTCTGTTTGGTCGCCACTGATTTGGAAGGCTACATTAGAACCTACGATTAGTTCTCTTGCTTTCTTTTGTGTAGAGAAGTAAGCGGCTGGTTCTATAGTTAAGACACCTGTGTAGATGCTTGCTCCGATATTAAAGACTGGCTTCAAGCCGACTTTATTACGGACTGGCACATTGATATTTGAGTAGAAAGTTTCTTCTGGTCCATTGGCGTGATAGATGGCGCCACCGAAGTAAATACTGGAGTATTCGCTTATCTCATAATTACCACTAATACCTGCATTAAGCGTTAGGTAATTGGTAGAACTGCCAATATAATTTTCATTGGTTGGTAAGCTAGGATCGAAGGCTGTTTCGTCCCATTGAGCATCAAAGTATAAGCTACCGAAATCTACTCTTCTGTTGACATAACCAACGCTAACTCCATAAGACATATAAAAATCGCTATTATAGGCTTTATGGAAGGCTACCGATCCAATGATTTTGGTGTAAGATAAGCCTGAATCACCTGCGCGATCGGTATAGGCAGCTAAGCCAGTTCCTATCCAGTTGCCATTCATGGAACCTTGCATGAGACCCAAATCTGCAAATCCGCCTATTGTTTCATAAGGAACTGTTACGGATGCCCATTGACGACGGGCATGTAAACCCACTCTATAGTTTCCGTTAAAGTTGCCTGTATAAGCAGGATTGGATAATTGAGGTGCTGCATAAAATTGTGAGAAGTGTATGTCTTGTGCGAATAAATCGCTATGTGCAAATCCTACAAATAGTATTGTTAGTAGTAGATAATTTTTCATCCAAGTTGATTTTAGTACCAATTTAACGCAATTTAAGCCAAAATACTCTAAAATAAAGGCATTATTTGAAAATTGCGTCAAAGTAATGTCGTTAGGACTACCCTTTTTGCAAAGTAAAACCAAAGGTCGTGCCGACATCAGGCGTGCTTCTGACGTGTATTAGTTCGTTATGTGCTTCTATAATATGCTTGGCAATGGCCAATCCGAGCCCGCTTCCGCCTTGCGATCTGGATCGATGAGTGTCTATTCTGTAGAAACGTTCAAAAAGCCTTGGCAAGTGTTTTTCTTCTATTCCAATTCCATTATCTGTTACTTCTATGAGTATGTTTTTGTCCATATGGTAGAGGCCAATCCAGGTGGTTCCTCCCACTTTTCCATACTTAATAGAATTGGTAATCAAATTGGTTAATACATGTCTTATTTTTTCTCTGTCGGCATTGACATTCATAGCGATATTACAACCTTCCTTAAAACATAACTCAATATCAAATGAATCTGCTATAATTCCTAGCTCTTCAAAAATTTCGGCAATCAGCGCTGTAATATCAAATTTTTGGTAGTGGATGGTCATTTCCCCTGCTTCGTGCTTCGTAATGATTTCTAAATCCTTTACAATCGCATTGAGTCGCTCGATATTTTTATAGGCTTTAATGAGATAATCCATATTCACATCCTCATCATATAGCGCACCATCAATGAGGGTATCTAAATAACCTTGAATACTGAAGAGAGGTGTTTTTAGTTCATGGGAAACATTACCTATAAATTCTCTTCGAAATTCTTCCGTGGCTTTCAGCTTTTCTATCTCCGCTTGATTTTCTGTGGCCCAAAGGCTCACTTCTCGGCCTACTTCATCAATGATATCCTCATTCATATCGACTACATTAGCCTCTTTATCTTCTGGAAAGCTTTTATCTGTTCGGATAATCTTATAAATCAACTTAATTTTTCGGTGCAAGAAAAGCTCCAAAGCATAATAAAGTCCTGCAAAAGTAGCCAAGGCAGTTACTATAAACACCCCTACTATCACCAATACATTTAGAGAAGATCCCAATAATAGAGATAATAGACTAAAGTTAAGTGTAATTCCGATAGCCAATAATAAAGCAATAGTATAGGCTAGTTGTATGGGGGTTATATTTTTCATCCTTGTAGCAAGATAGTGATATATTGGCAATAATAAGTCAACAAATTGTTAAATCAATTAGGCGACTGATTTCAGACGAAGCCATGTGTATAACTGAAATGCAAACAATAAGCAGGCTGATAATAAGTGTACCGGCTGCAAAAAGGCGGGCATAGACGCATAACTCAGCACTACTCCAACAATGATTTCTAAAGCTAACAAACCGACCACCCAATTAAAGGCGCTTAAGCTGATCGACTGCTTTTTGAGCTGAGTATATAAAAAGGCATTAGCAATGATTACTAATATAGCAAAGCTTCGGTGTATTTCAAAAGAGGCGGGTAAAGCTTCTATCCATTCTCCTCTTGGGAGTGTGTGAGCGACAACATCTACAGCTTCTCTTACTTGAGTTCCTAATACGATCTGGACTAAAGACAAAAGCATCACCCCAAAGGCAGTCCACTTCAAACCACTACTGACTGCTATTGGCTCGCTTTCTAAATGGCGTAAACGTGCAATCATCGCAATCAACAAACCCACTATAGCAATGGCCCCCATCATGTGGATGGTAATTTGACCAGGTATGAGGTTTCCATCTACCACTAATTTTCCTAACCAAGCTTCAAAAGCTAGCATAATCAAAACAAGAAAGGCCAAAATGGGTTGCCACTTATCTCGTTTAAACATCAAAAAGGACATCCCAAAAAGTATCAACACAGGCAATCCGGAGAATGCCCCTAACAATCGATTAATATACTCTATCCAAGTATGAACAGGGTTAAAAATGGCGTAGTCATGCTTCTCGTATTGCTTCCAATTTTGGCTATCAAAACTACCAATTGATATAAAATCCGTTTGCGCAACTAAAAGCTGCTCGTTTTTAATAATCATCTGTCCAGTTTCAAATGCTCTCCCCTCCTTCCAAGTCAATGGTTCTACATCAGTTGGAGGAATCAAATAACCGAAACACTTAGGCCAATCGGGACATCCCATACCTGAACCAGTCATACGGACTACGCTTCCAGCTATAATGACTAAAAAAATACTTATTAAACTCAGCCAAGCGATTTTTTGATAGAAATTGGTCATAGAATATAAATTGATTGATATAAAAACAACAAGCCAACAAAGGTAACGTTTAAACACTTCATTGCTCTTTTAAGAAAAATGAATTTCAAATAATGACCTTATTTTTTTATCATTAATTGCCATTAAAGCTATTTTTTTGTTAATTTGAAGTTCCACATTACAACTTAACAGATTTTATTACGTAGACTTTACTTATGAAAAGGAGTTTTATCTTCATCCTAATGCTATTATCCATGAGCATTTTATGCCCCTTATTTGCTCAAGAATTAGTCTTCCCTGGCGATAGTGTCTTAGATGCTAAAGTGAGAGGAAGAGAAGGATTTTTACTGAATCTCATGTTTTATGATAAAGACTCAGGCTTTGTTTTGGAGAAGGTAAATGCTAAATTATTTAACGTCACTCTCAAAAAGACAGAGGAAGGGATGACGGATGAAAATGGCCTCGTTACTTTCTACTTAGAACCTGGCTATGATTACGAAATATTAGGCGTCAAAAAACGCTACTTAAATAGGCGTACCAAAATCAATGACTGCAAAGTGGACGACCAACCAGAATACATCTTTTGTATGACGGGCTTTAACTCCTTCAACTATGCTGATGCCAATAGAAAAAAAGCAAAGAGCTTATACGGAGAGATTGCCTTAGAAAAAATCGACTTCGAGAAAGCCTACAAAATAGAAAATATCTACTATGATGTAGATAAAGCAGATATACGATCAGACGCTGAACCGCCCTTGAACCAAATCGTCCAAGTACTGACTGATAATCCAGATATAGTCATCGAGTTGAGTTCTCATACCGACTCCAGAGGAAGCGATACTTATAATCAAGATCTTTCTCAAAGAAGGGCCGATGCTGCCGTCGCCTACATCATCAATAAAGGCATAGATCCCAAAATGATCACCGCCAGAGGCTACGGAGAATCTCAATTAGTCAATGGCTGTAGCAACGGAGTCCAATGCTCCAAAGCCAAGCATCAACAAAATCGCCGCACCGAATTTAAAATCATTGATCTTTTAGAGGTAGAAGAAAAAGATAAGGCTCAATAATAGAACAGTTCAATCACTTGATAAACAAATACATTTACTTTATATTTGCTTTTACACGAAATTACAATATCATGAAAACTGTAACCATTGAGTTACTAAACGAGGAAGCCTTACTATTACTTAAGCAACTAGAACAGTTAAATATCCTTCGTTTACTAAAATCAGATGCCTCTACAGCCACTCCTAATAACAAAGAATGGGCAGGTAGTATATCCAAAGAATCTGCCAAAAAAATGTTGCAAAAAACAGAACAAGAACGAAATGATTGGGACAGATGTATTTAGTAGATACCAATGTTGTAATTGAGTTTTTAGGTGCTACCCTTCCTCCTAAATCAAGCAAATGGATACAACATATTGTTAATCAAAATCAACATCATTTATCTATTATTAATCAAATGGAGCTTTTAGGTTATAACGGAAATCCTAGTGAAATGCAAATAATAGAAGCTTTTGTTAACACATCTAAATTACTCTCTATAACTCAGCCTATTGTGCTTAAAACCATTGAAATTAGAAAAGCTCATTCAATAAAATTACCTGATGCTATTATTGCTGCTACAGCCATCATACATAATTTAGAGTTATTGACTAGAAATATTAGCGATTTCAAAAACATTATAGGTCTAAATATCACTGATCCAAGAACAATTTAACTCAAAATAGATTATTAATATTTGGGCGTGCCTATGCGCTCGTTAAAGCGAAGTTCACAGCACCAACCAATTTATCATTTATCATTAAGCCGAAGGCGCATAGTCGGGCTGTCCGCTCTTATGTGGCT
>JAHDDN010000401.1 GCA_020629335.1 Chitinophagales bacterium
CATGATTATTAGTAAAAGTATTACGGAACAAAGTATTATCATCATCCGTATTAAATTCTGTATTCTCAGTAGTGATTCCTATTTTATATCCTTCAAACTCGTTATCCGAAATGGAGTATCTACTCCCTCCTTCTAACCATATTCCCCAAGCATCTTCGGGAAGGCCATTATCTGATATAAAATCTTCATCCCCTATCATCAAGTTATTCTGGAAATTCATCGTAATCCCATTTCCTACTACACCATAGAGATTATTGACGAATGAGTTTTGTGTATGTACATCATCATTAGGGTCAGTATCTCCATTAATATCTAGGATATAAGAGGAAAAACCGACCTCTGTATTATCAAATTTGATCGCTGTACCATAGTTATCAAATACACAAGCATTATGGACATTGTAGGTAGCATTTCTGCTATAGATAGCTTCACTATCTTCCCATGTTCCATAGCTATCATAAACAGCAGTATCAAATTCAACTTCATCACCGACATTAGCATTTTTGTTACGGAATGTACAAGCATCAAATGTAACGCCATTCACTGCCCACATCGTTACATTTTGCTCATATAAATCATCTATCCAAGGGACTGTTCTTTCAAAACTACAATTATTAAATCTACTTAAATTTAAATGCTCATATTCCATGAAGGCAACATCTCTCTTATTATTTCTAAAGGTGCTTTCATTAGCTAAAACCAATCCTCCAAATGACTGAGGAGCCTCATAACAATTATCATAATAGTTATGAACGACTGTTCTAATACCACATTCTGCATCTTCGATTACTGCATTTTCCAAAATAATTGTAGCTGTAAAACAGCCATTGTCTTCAAACTCATTATTAGGTATACAATCACTGTTTAAAGCAAGTAATGCTCCTGATAAATCAAACATATTAGTATGAAGATAATCTTTATTTCCTTCTAAGAAAATCCCTTCCCATTTATCACAAGCAGCTGTAATCTCGCCTTCCTCTAAAATTAACCTTGCTCCCTGCTCTACAATTATTTTACCTTCATTTGGCATTTCCAAATGACATTGAATGCTTAGTGTATTACCAGTTTTTACAATAATATCATTATAAACTCTCATCTCAAAATCCCAAACCTCATCTTCGTTTATCTCAATTGGAATTGAGGAGTAGGGGCATGATATAAGCTCTCCATTATCATTATCCAAATAGTTAAAAGATAAATTATTGGCATTAGCATAATCTTGAAGCCAACTAGCCATATTCGGTTTGTTATTAACAAATTGTTTAGCCGAAGATATAGATAAGTTACGATGTACTCTACCTAACTGAAGTGGTGATAAATAATTAGAAACAGCAGTACTCCCCATTAAATTATTTGTACAGTATGATTCTAGTTCATATTTAATATCATCGTTTTCATCATCTTCTAGTATAATAATACAACTTTTTTCAGCAGGATTTTCGCTTAATGGTTTACAAGCCCAAGCTTTGCAATGTGGCATAGGTGTAAATCCACCACATTCAATATCATCTCCCCATATATCGTATAAAAAGTCTCGACCTCCTGATTGTGTAAAAAAAGATGTAGTGTTAATAGTAGTACCCTTTTCTAGCTCATAGCAGCAAGTAGGCTCATAGGTATGACTGAGATAAACGTTATGTAATATCTCATGCAAAAGATTCTTAGCCATCGGATCTACATAATCATTGCCTACGCCTGGACTTGAAAAAGTTTTATAAGTACTCGCAAAAATAACACGCTGATCTCTTCCCATATCAGTATAGCTTGGATAAGATCCTTGCCCACCATTTCCCTGTGAATTTTCACCATGAAATAAAATGTTTAGCTCTGTATGTTCATAATTTTTGTGATTGTTATAATTATCGCTATTACTTGCTGGGAGGCCAAAACCCGCAGCATCAATCTTGTAATCAATATCAACTAAATTAATCCTTAATTTTGAGTCTAATATATGACAATCACCACAAACACATTCTAGTATAGAATTATTATCTGATGGCGAAGATAAATTACTTAGTATCCAATTCATTCTTTTAAATAATTTGTAAATAAACTCATCATGATCAGGATTATTCTCTTCAAAATTGTCTATGCCAACATTGGAGTTATTGGGGTCCGCATCTTGAATAACAATCAATCGAGTATTAATTCTTTAAATGGTATAGAGGTATTATCTGGAATGTAAGTATCTTGAAAAGTAGTTAGCGAAGAATTTAATAAAGGATGATTACAGTGAGCACTCATTAAAAAGGTAGTATTATCTTCCTCAAGAATTCCGCCAAAACACTCTTGCCCATAAGTTTGATTATTTGGTATAATCATTAGGCTTAAAAATAGTAAAATCATTAGTCCCGAATAGGGAATAATTTTGACAAGTGATGCCCCCAAATTGATATAGGGGGGGGCATAAATAAGTTAATTTTTTCATTTGAAAAGATTTAAGGTTAAAAAATATTGTTTAGTTCTCCAACTAAGCAGATAATTACTAAATGGGTTTTATATACTCCCGAAAAAGGTAAGAAGGGGAAGAGTATGGTTTAATACTAAAATTGGGTAAGTTGTTATGCTAATATAAGTAATCTAATTTGTTTTTACAAATATTAAATTAATTTCACTTTGATGTTATAACATTATAAATGATGATTAATGCGTAATGATGAATGATGAATTTTCATTGCTAATCAGAGAGTTTTACTTATGTCGCATTGGTTTCGGAGGTGCAAGCTTGGGTGATAGATCACTGTGCGCCTGCGGCTCCCGTGATGACAGTTTTTTTTTTAAAGAAATTTTCTCCTGTAGAGACGTTGCAGTGCAACATCTCTACGGGAGTATTTCTCTGACAGTGAGCACAGCGAACGATCTGACGTCTCTCAGCGAGCGCAGCGAACGGTCTCTCCTCTAAAAGCGCAGCAATCGCTCCACCCCAAGCAGCCCCCCATCCTCATACAACTGCAAAAAATAAACCCCTTGCTCAAAAGCAGACAAATCAAGCTCCACAGAAGCCCTATTCTCTGCTACCTTTTCCCCCTTCACCAAACGACCCGAAACATCATAAACCTGATAAGATAAATCCGTCGATAAAATAGCCGATAAATCTAAACGAAATACACCACTGGATGGATTGGGATAGACTGAAAAAGATGCAGACTTTTTAAGAACATCTTCTTGATTAGTAATCACCAAAGAACTACAATCGCTATTTTCTTCAAACTCTCCTTCACAATTCACTTTAAATACCCATATATCATGTAAAAATTTATTTTCTGCTATACTTTGGCCAATACCTATAAAACCACCATCTAAAGTAGGCTGTATATCATATAACAGATTATCATCTACCAAACTATAATAATAATCTTCCTTATCCCATATCAATTCCCCATCTTTACTTACTCTTGCCAACCATGCCCTCCTGACTGTGTCTATACTTTCTCTATGGATTCCTCCTATGATAAAACTACTATCCACTAACTCTTTTATACTCATAACATATTTATTATCTCCTTCAATAGCTAATTCCCAAATGGTATTACCTAAAGTATCTATCTTGACTAAATGATTAGGCCAAAAAGAATTTGGAGGTATCGCTATATTTTGAGAATATGGATAAACAAAATTACCATCCATTGTTCGAATAATTTGGCCAATACCATGTCCATCTTCTTCCTGTAATATTAGTTCATTGTCAATATTGCCATTGGCATCAAGGCTTAAAAAAGCAAAAGGGGTACTACTATTTAAGCCTTGTTCTCTTTGTTGGTAAGTAGCTAATACCCTATCATTATCTAACATCACAAGATTGGAACCTATATCATCTTCATTATCTACCCCAAAGGTCTTTTCCCATAATAGTTCTCCATCAGTAGAAACTTTTGTTATATAAGCGTCAAAATGAAATTCTAAGCTACCATCTAAACCCTTTCTTCCAATTGTTAAATAGCTACCTTCTGATGTATATCCACTTCTACTACCAATTTCATAAGAATCCTCATCACCTATCATTTTACTCCATAAAGTATCACCATTTATATCAAACTTCATCATTCTACAATCGGTCGCAAAGCCAGAGTAGGCATAGCTCCCTCCCCAAATTAGATGATCATCAGGTGTTTTATTAAAACTACCATATTGACCAGCATAATAGTTACCTAAAGTATCTATATAAGCTTTATGTTGAATTACATTCGCCTCATTATCTATTTGACTTAATAAGATACCTTGAAAACCATAGTCTACTAATTCACCATTTTCATAAATCCCATCTAAATAGCCACTACATAACCAATAAGTAGTGTCCGAGACTGCAAATAAGTTAAATCCAGTCTCAGTATCATTTTCATGATCTATTAATACATTAAAGGTTGTTTGCCCCTCTAGTGTAATAGACAGTATAAAAAATACAATTAAGCATATCAAATTTCGCATCAAAAATGGATTTAAAGGGGCTACTAAAAAGCAGCCCCTAATTGATTTTATCTAAGAATAACTAATCGGCTCATAGCCATCAGTTGACCTTTATCTACTAACTTAAGTAAGTAAGTGCCTTCTTTTAAGTCACTTACATCCAGCACTTGGAAAGATGAATTAATTACTTCTTCTTTGACTAAACGATTACTCATATCATAAAATGACAAAACGCCACTCCTTACATTAGAAGCCAATTGTACTTTATCAACGCTTGGATTAGGGCTCAATACCAACTCTAAATTAGATGGTTGTAATATAGGTTTCGTTGCTTCCATCCTTTTATTACTTGTAAGCGTTTCCCAATCAGGTATTTCAATTGGGAAGCTTTCTCCTAACCAATAGGTCAAAACATTTTCTGCTCTGCTAGCACTACTGTAATCAGTTGCTGCAATCGTTCTTATCATTGACTCATTTACTAATGAGGAAGTATTATCTATATCATGCAAGATTAATTCTAAATCTTTATAAGTACTTAAAGCACCATCATCAATTGGTAGTTCTTCCAATACATCTTCCACAGCATCCAAATTATCTAAGATAAAATGCAGCTTTCTTCTTTCCAAAGTAGCATGAATGCCTTCTTCGTTTTCTAAAAGTGCTGCTGCTTGAACCAAATCATTAGCGTTACGATAATCTTCTACTAAAGCGCCAATGGTATTGGTTCTTTCTCCCTCTAATTGTCTAGCATAAGCATAAATTGTTTCTATCGCTGGTATTTCTCCTGAACTTTGAATTTGGTTGAATATATTCATATAAGTAGTATTTTAAAGTTTGGACAGACTCCTCCCCCAAGATAAGTTATTATCTTCAAAAAA
>JAHDDN010000402.1 GCA_020629335.1 Chitinophagales bacterium
ATAGAGTGCCTGGTCTCCCCATTTCTTCAAGCTAATATCCATTTCGACTAATTTTTTGTAAGGAATATTGAAATAATAAATGGACTATTTTATACACAGGAAAAAGATACAAGCATAAGGCGCAAAAACGAAGCATAGCATCGCTACGTAAGTCTTTTGCAACGCAATGATTGTATATTTTTACCAGTAGAAAACGTCAATTTAATGTTTTAGTATTCCTAAGTAAAATTAACACAAAATTAGTTGATAACATAACCTAATCAAGTAATGAGTCCTTTATTTAGGAACCATTCCAATTTTAAAATGAAGGTTAAATCCTGGAGTAATATATTTTCCATCTTCACGACTACTAATAAAGCCATCAGAAATATTTGTGCTAGCATCTTCTGGAAGGTCAGAGTTGATCGTCAGATAGCGAACCCCAATTCCTAATCCGTAATCTATTAAAAATCGATTTGTCAATATACTCATCCATCCAAATTTTACATTAAGTCCAGCTAAATGCTTCATTCGATCGTACTCAAATTTTTCAAAATAAGTACAGTCAAAACGACAAAGCCAGTCAACTCGATTATAGCTTTGGTACTTATAGAATAGCTCAGGCCCAAAATAAGTAAAGGTTTTTCCTTTAGGAGAAGCTTTAAAATAAAAGCGCATTTCACTTTTGATCCTAAAGCCCCACATTGGGTCAATATCATATTCTAAAAAAGGATTAAGTACACTATTCATATAAGCTAGCTCATGTTGCATCGTGATTTTTTGTTTGAGCTTCGTTTCTACTGCTAAGTGTATATGAGGATTAGGATCTGCAATCAGGCTTATTAAGCCTGATTTTAAACTGAGTTGAGGCAGATTATCCCAAGGATCCATCGGAAGGTCTTGAGCATAGTTCGTGTGCGAATGAAAGGCGAGGAGGATTAGAAGGCAGAGCACAAACCGCATACTGATTGAAAATTTTGAGTGAGTAGATTTTATTCAAGCATTTATTCAACTTCTATAACAGATAGTTCTTCAATTTCAAAGCTAAAGTCTTTATCAAACTGAGGATAATCATATTCGTATTGATATAAACCTTCCTTACTAACCATCAATAAAAGTCCATCTAAAGGAATGACATCATAAGCCGTGAATCCTTCTTCATGATGTATTAGCTGAATATTATTGGGATCACTAATGTTGAATACTTTCAAACCTTCAGAGCCATCACATAAGAAGAGTAAGCGTCCATCTACTCCTAATCCATGCGGATTATGCATATCATAAGCCTTAATCAATTCAGGTGATTGAATATCAGCAATATCAACTATCAGCAATTCATCATTTACTTCCCATCCATTCAATCCACAACGATTACCAGTAGTGAAGCTACGTAAGGTAACAAAGGCTAAAGTATCCTGAGCTACCACAGGATCACAGGCAGTCGCATGTTGGAAAGAACTTCCAGCAGATAAATCTGGAGAAGCTGGGTTAGTAATATCATAAATAAACATCTCTGAGACCGACCCAATGAATAGGTGATTGCCATAAGGGAAGATGGTTTCAATACCAAAGCCGACCTCGATATCACTCACTAGTTGAGGATTAGCAGGATCGCTTAAATCCATTGTCTTAAGATTTTGATCATCTACACTATAGAGATAATTGTCTACTATGGTAAAGCGAGCTAAGGAACCTCCAGTACCACTATCCACACTTGTCGGATCAGCGCTTTCTTTAGAGCAGCCTAATAAAGTTAGCAAAAAAAGTAGTGGCAAATAGGCCCATTTTATATTTGGCGTTTTCATTTCTTTGTTTTTTCTGGTCAAGGATTATCTTCTACACTTAGGATTCGTTAGTGTGGCTTCCTCCCACTTAATGATGATTCCTTTTTCAGGATCTACGCATTCAAAATAGCCATTGTAAAATGGTGGGAAATTTTGACTGCTTTGTGAATACATATCATCAAAACGATTTAATTCCTTGACATCTGTAGGATCAGAAATATCTAATACCACTAAATCTTGTCCGTTATCGGCATACATAATATTTCCCTGTATAGCAATGTCATTATTGCTTGGGATATTAATGAAGGCAATATTCACAGGTTCTCTTGGATCTGAATTATCTACCACATGTACCCCTAATCCTGCATCTCCAATGAAAATATAATTGAGGTAATAATAAATTTTACCTGTTTCCACTAAAGGGCGCGGACTACTAGAGTAAATATTATCAAAATCTCCTGGATCAATATAGACAGGCCGTAATCCTTCTACTATAAAATCAGGTTCCTCCTTACTTTCACAAGCAGTAAAGGCCATCAATACAGTGAGTATTAAACTGCTCCACAAAAGGGTATGTTTTTTCATCTTGTAATTTGTCTTTCCTTCAAACTTTCAATTACTATAAGTACCTAAACATAAATAATCATCACTTTTGATGGCTTAATTTTGCGCTGTACTGCGTTACTTTTTTTAGTAATAGCGCTGCTATTCCGTCAAAAAAGTGCCTTGTTCAGCATAAAATTAATCTCATCAGAGAAGTGTCGATTATTTTCATTCAGGTACTTAACTACTATAAGTTACGAAGATAATTAAAATTTCGTTGCTTGATAAGCAATAATGAGTTCAATAAGTGCATCAGGAGTGTAAAATGAATAAATTGTTCTTTATAATGGCGTTTTTATTATATCTTGGTCTTATGCCAGACATTGATCAAATACAGCTCCATTTTAGTCCTGAAAGCTTGCAATTTATGAATATCTGTTTGGGCTTTATCATGTATGGTGTAGCCTTAGAGTTAGAGATGGCTGATTTTCAGGCATTAATTAAAAATCCCAAAAGTACTTTGACAGGCGTTTTTTCCCAATTTTTTCTCTTACCCTTTTTGACTTTTCTCCTAGTGGTAATTTTAAAGCCATATCCAAGTATTGGCTTGGGGATGATACTGGTAGCAGCTTGTCCTGGAGGGAATATTTCCAACTTCTTCTCATTGCTTTCTAAAGGAAATGCAGCTCTCTCTGTTAGCTTAACAGCTATTGCAACATTGTTTGCTATTGTGATGACTCCTTTGAATTTTGCGTTTTGGGGGGGGATGAGCGATGTGACTGCCCCCCTTTTGAGTAAGATATCCTTGGAGCCGATTGACATGATAAAGACGGTCTTCGTGCTCTTAGGGCTTCCCTTAGTATTAGGTATGTTGACCGCTCAATATTTACCTAAGCTGACTAAAAAGATGCTTAAGCCCATTCGAATCTTGTCAATACTCTTCTTTTTAGCCTTTATCGGAGGGGCATTTGCGGCTAATTTTGACCTCTTTTTGAAGCATATCCATTTAGTTATTTTTGTTGTATTTATTCATAATGCGGTGGCTTTGGCCAGTGGTTTTGGCTTAGGGACAATTATGCGCTTAAGTAATCGAGATCGTCGCTCCATCACTATTGAAACAGGCATACAAAATTCAGGCTTAGGCTTGATTTTAATTTTCAATTTCTTCAATGGAATGGGAGGTATGGCGATGATTGCCGCTTGGTGGGGCGTATGGCATATGGCCTCAGGTCTGTTAATTGGGGCTTATTGGAATAGACGAGAACCCGATTTAAATATGGTTCAAAATGAAGTAGATGGCTAAGCATAATTTATTAGGAAAGATGGGAGAAGATGCGGCTTGTTACCTCCTTAAGAGAAAAGGCTATCACATATTAGAGCGCAATTGGCGTTTTAAAAGAATGGAAGTAGATATTATCGCCTTATTTGAGAATCAATTGATTTTTGTAGAAGTCAAGGCTCGAAGTCGCTCTGATTTTGGGCATCCAGAAGAGGCCGTTAGCGCTCAGAAAGAACGTCTATTAATGCGAGCTGCCAGCGCTTATATTCGCATTCAATCATGGGAGCAAGATATTCGTTTTGATATAATCTCGGTGGTTTTTGAGGGAAGCCAAAAACGCATCTCCCATATAGAAGATGCGTTTTTTCCTTATGATTTTTAGGAATACTAAGGAACGTTTAAAAAATAAGATTGGCATTTGCAGCTAAATATTTTGTATCAAGACAAGGCGAAAAATGCAGGCGATGCAGCGCATCGGCAAGGCTTTTCAACGAAGTATTGGTACAAAAGATTAGTTGCTAAATGTGGAAATTATTTTTTAAACGTTCCTAAGTAACATATTACTTATCCCCATAGACCTGTGTGATGTGTATGCGTTTGCGTTTCTTATCGTAAATGACAGCCGTTCCTGCATAGTGATAATCTTTATCTATCAGATTTTGGTAATGGCCTTTAGATTTAATCCAGTTTTTGACGGCTCTTTTCACCGCTTCCCGATAAGTCATATCTTCTAGTATCTGCTGTCTGCCTCTTTGGGTATAAGAAAGGGCAATGTATTGGAGATTTTCGCCTATATGCGTCCATGAATCATCAAAATGATGAACTCTATCACTGGCTGATCGCATACTTCTTTTAGGTTGCTTGTGGCTGAGTTTGCCTGTTTCTTTCATCCAATTATTATGGTATTGAGCTGCTTTTTGTAGCATATTATCGGCCTCTAAAAAAGGCTTTCTTTTGCGTTTTCTAAGCGTATTTACTTCTTCCAATATCAAGACCTCTAAATAGCCTAAATTGGGATTGTTGAAATCAATTAGATCATCGGGCTGTTGGGCTTGAATATGACTTGGAATGGATAGAAGGCAGAGAAGGATCAGTAAAGCAAATGTTTTAGTTGCGTTCATGTAATTTAGTGTTTGTAGTGTAGTATTCTGAGGAAGTGCTGTTATAACGACGAATGGTTGGGAAATAGTATGAAAAAACTGAAAAACTGGCCAACCGAATAACAGCTAAACTGGCTAACTGATAAGTTGTTTGGTTAAACGTTCGGTTAATCAGTTTTTCAGTTAAAAACGTTTATCGGTTTAAGAATCGGCTTAGGGATGGAAGTGGTATGTGGCGTGAGGAGGTAGCTTATGGAGCTTAGGCAGACGCAGGCTGGCCTGAAAGGCAGACAAGTATGCCTTAGCGGAATAGCTGCCGAGTAGCCACATAAGAACGGACAGCCCGACCGAGCGCCTTCGGCGAATGCATAATGCATAATGATGAACGATGAATAATTTTTAACGATCAATATTGAGAAAAGCAAAGCGAGGGAAGCCCCAAGTTAACAATGAACAATGAATTATGAATTGAAATAATAGTAGGGGCGCACCTATGTGTGCGCCCTTTTTTAAAATTTGTGCACCCTCTCACAAATAAGACCTA
>JAHDDN010000403.1 GCA_020629335.1 Chitinophagales bacterium
AACAAAGGGGCAATGTGCAATCGCATATTGCCCCTTTATTATTTGGGGCTTCCCCATTAATTATAAAACGTATAATCAAATGGCCTTAATTCATGATGTAATAGCAAGACAAATACTCGATTCAAGAGGCAATCCTACAGTAGAAGCAGAAGTAATTACTGTCAACGGTATTGTCGGTAGAGCAGCCGTTCCTTCAGGCGCGTCTACAGGCAAATACGAAGCCGTAGAGCTAAGAGATGGTGATAGTGGTATCTACTTAGGCAAAGGTGTAATCAAAGCTGTTAATAACATCAATAGCTTATTAGCAGACGAATTAGAAGGAATGGACGTATTTGACCAAGTTGGAATTGATAAACTCATGTGCCAGTTAGATGGTACTGAAAATAAATCCAAGCTAGGAGCGAATGCCATATTAGCAGTTTCATTAGCAATGGCTAAAGCCGCTGCACAAGAATCAGGACAGGCACTTTACCGCTATATTGGTGGAGTCAACGCACACACCCTTCCAATTCCTTTGATGAATATCCTTAATGGAGGATCACATGCGGATAATCGTATCGATATACAGGAATTTATGATCGTTCCAGTAGGAGCAGAACGTTTCTCAGATGCCTTAAGAATGGGGGTAGAAGTATTCCACCACCTCAAAAAAGTATTGAAAGATAGTGGTTACGCAACTAATGTAGGTGATGAAGGTGGATTTGCACCTAATATCCAATCTAATGAAGAGGCCATTCAAACCGTTATTCAAGCAATCGAGAAAGCAGGCTATAGACCAGGAGAAGATATGATGATTGCTCTAGATGCAGCGGCTTCTGAATTTTATAACTCAGAAGAAAAGGTTTATCACTTAGCTAAATCAACAGCTGAGAAATTAAGCTCCTCAGAAATGGTTGGATTCTGGAAAGATTGGGTAGAAAAATACCCTATCGTTTCTATAGAAGATGGACTGGATGAAGATGATTGGGCTGGATGGAAAGAACTCACAGATAGCATCGGAAATAAAGTACAAATCGTAGGGGATGATCTATTCGTTACGAATGTCAAAAAATTGAACAGAGGAATAAAAGAAGGAATCGCTAATTCAATCTTAATCAAAGTCAACCAAATTGGTAGCTTAACAGAAACAATTAATGCCGTTAGCTTAGCAAATAGCAACGCTTATAATAGTATCATTAGCCACCGATCAGGCGAAACAGAAGACACAACAATAGCAGACTTAGCGGTCGCTTTAAATACAGGCCAAATCAAGACAGGCTCGGCTTCCCGATCAGATAGAATCGCTAAATATAATCAACTGCTAAGAATTGAAGAAGATTTAGCAGATACAGCCTTTTATCCAGGAAAGAACTATAAATTTGTTAATAAATAATAATTGTATTATTTTTAAAGGCGTTTAAAAGCAAGGCTACCTAAATACGTAGCCTTGCTTTTATTTTAGATATTTAGAGACTTATTATGAGCAAGAACCCCACTAATACTCCAAAAGATAAACGAACTTACGATATCCCAAACAATAGGTTTGTGGAATGGATCGTCAAAAATAGATTCATTGCAGTCGGATTATTCTTTGCCATATGGATGACTTTCTTCGATGGAAATAATGTCATTTTTCAGTACAAACTCCGCACCCAAATCAATAATGTAAAAGGCCAATCAGAGGCTTTGAAAAAAGAGATTAATGAAATCAATTTAAAGCTTGATGAAATTAATAACAATCCAGAAGAACAAGAAATGCTCTACAGAAAATATCGCCTAACCAAAGAAAATGAGGACGTTATCATTCTCCAATAAATTATTAAAGATCACCCAATTGTGGCCTCATAATAATTTCCTCAATTACGGTCTGCTTTGATAACTCATAAGTAGCATATACCGTATTAGCAATATCCTCCGATTTCATAAATCGCTCTTGTGGCAGTTCTACACCCTCCCAAGAAGCAGTATAAGTTGCCCCTGGTAATAAGGCGGTTACTCTAATATTATGCGGCTTCATTTCTTCTCTCAATGCCTTAGAAAGCCCCAACATCGCAAATTTACTAATACTGTAAGAACCTCCATTAGGATAAGCTATGATACTGGCAACGGAGCAAATATTGAATATATGCCCATCTTTATTCTCTAACATAGAAGGAATCAAAGCTCGACTCAGATGATAAGCACTGTATAAATTGGTCTCTATTTGCTTTTCTAAAGTACCATCCTCTTCACTATGTACTTGACCAGGTAAGAAAAATCCCGCATTATTAACCAAGATATCCACCTTATCAAATTCGGATTTTACGAGATCGGCAAAGGCCAAAACCTCACTCTTAACCGACATATCTGCTTTAAAAACAAGGCATTTAACAGCATACTCTTCCTCAATATGCGATTTCATCGCTAATAATTGAGTCTCATTTCGAGCGCAAACCGCCACATTATATTTTTCAGCAGCAAATTTTTCTGCGATAGCTCTACCTATCCCTTTAGTAGCTCCGCTTATGACAATATTTTTCATGTTTGATGTGTTTTATGTTGATATTTTCGTTTATGGCTGTAAATTAGCTAAATTTGAAGAAAAAGCACTTAAATATGAAGCTTCTACACACATTTGGGAAATATGTTACCCTTTTGTACAATTCCTTTTCAAGACCAGAAAAGTTTTCCATGTATTGGAAGGAGACTTTCCGACAAATGTACCAAATAGGGGTTGGCTCTTTAGTAATTGTGTCAGTTATCTCCTTATTTATAGGTGCCGTAACTTCCGTACAGTTTGCTTATCAATTAGAAGATTCCTTTATCCCACTTTATTATGTGGGCTATATTGTACGTGATACCGTGATTATTGAAATGGCCCCTACACTATCAGGATTGATATTATGCGGTAAAGTGGGTTCTAACATAGCCACAGAATTAGGAACCATGCGAATATCCGAACAAATAGACGCTATGGAAATTATGGGAGTAAATACGGCTTCTTATCTGGTATTACCCAAGATATTAGGAGCCATGTTTATAGTCCCGTTTCTGATCATTATCGCCGCATTTGTGGGCATAAGTGGAGGACTCTTAGCTTCCTTAGCATCAGGTATTCCAACCCAAACATTCGTACAAGGACTAAACTCATGGTTTGAGCCATTCAATGTCCAATTGATGTTAATAAAGGCAGTAGTATTCGCCTTTGTACTAACTTCAGTTGCCTGTTATCATGGATATTATGCCTCTGGTGGAGCACTTGAAATTGGTAAAGCCAGTACAAGGGCAGTAGTATACGGAAGTATATTAGTGATCGCCTTTGATTACATCATCGCTGAAATATTACTTTAATATGATCGAGATAAGAGAATTAAAAAAATCCTTTGGAGATAAAGAGGTGTTAAGAGGAATTAATACCTCTTTTGAAGAAGGAAAAACAAATTTGATCATCGGAAAAAGTGGATCAGGTAAAACAGTTTTTCTCAAGTGCATGGTAGGCTTATTTGAAGCTACCTCTGGCGAAATACTATATAACGGACGGAACTTTGCACAAATGACAAAAAAGGAGCGCATAGCCATCCGAAAAGAAATTGGAATGCTCTTTCAAGCAGGCGCCCTGTTTGATTCTATGACAGTAGAAGAAAATATCCTATTCCCATTAGATATGTTTACCAATATGACCACCAAGGAGAAAATGAACAGAGTCAATTTCTGCTTGGAAAGAGTCAACTTAGAAGGATCGCAAAAAAAATACCCTTCCGAAGTGAGTGGAGGAATGCAAAAAAGAGTCGGTATCGCAAGAGCTATTGTTTTAAATCCCAAATACCTATTCTGTGATGAACCTAATTCAGGTCTCGATCCAAAGACCGCCATCGTCATTGACCAATTACTACAAGAAATCACTAAAGAATACAATATCACCACCATCGTCAATACTCACGATATGAACTCGGTGATGGAGATAGGAGATAAAGTCTTATTTCTACACTTCGGCAAAAAAGCCTGGGAAGGAGGGCATGATGAAATCCTAAACTCAGGCAATGAAGAATTAGATGATTTCATCTTCGCCTCCAAATTCCTACAAGAACTCCGAAAAGGAGCAGGAAACTTCGGTAAATAATAGATTTATAGAGGAGAGACCGCTGCGCTGTCAGATTTCAGATCGTTCGCTTCGCTCACTGTCAGATTTTTATACCCCCCCAATTTGTAGGGGCGGACCTATGTGTAAACTACTGGACATTTTTGAAAATCATAGAGAAAAGCTATTGGCGTAGTTCTCTGACTGGCGTGTTAATTTTGTCCTAAATTGGGGCTTGTAAATTCCTGCAACTTTTATAGCGCAAGTGTTTTTCACTTGTGCCTGCTGAGTCTTCTTGCCTTCGTTTTTACTTCCCAATGGCAAGCTTATCGGTTTTGTAAGTCAAAAAGACTTACCGTAATGCTCAGTATTAATTAGCAGACTTTTGTTGCAAATTATGTGCTTGGGCGTGCCCATGCGTTTGTAGGGGCAGGCCTTGTGTCCGCCCAAATTCATCGTTCATCATTACGCATTATGCATTCGCCGAAGGCGCATGGTCGGGCTATCCGCTCTTACTCAGCTATTCAGTAGCTACTACACTAAGGTATCCTTGTCTCTAACGAGCCTTCGGCTACCTAAGTTTCGTAAGCTACTTCCTATACGCTGAGTACCGCTTCTATCCCTCACGCAAAAAAACTGTCATGAAGACTAAAATCATAATGTTATTACTTTCTATTCTATCCGTTTCCACTTCTGCTCAAGATAAATATTGGGAAACCTCTACCTACTTAAACTGTTGTGCAAATGCTGAAAAGTTATTTATGCTTACAGATAGCACTTATCATATGTTTGGTGAATTTAGAGATAATGCAGGAAATGGAAAGGTAAAGGGATACAATTTAGTGATCAATAAACTAGGAGTTCAAGAAAATGTGAACATCATAGAAAAAGATACTTTAGAAATCTATATTCATGATACTATTAAGGATGGTGAAAACTATGTTACAATAGGGACCCTAACAAATTTGCCATTTGGAGATTTAAGAACGATGTATTTCATCAAAACTAATGCGAATGGAGAAGAAATCTTTAGTACGGTAACAGGAAGTAATGAATACAAATGTAGTCCCAGAGCTATTACTCCTACTTCTGATGGTAATTATTTAATCGGTGGATTTATAAATCCTATTTGGGAATACCCCTACACCAAAGAACTCTACCTAATCAAAGTAGACAGTTTAGG
>JAHDDN010000404.1:0-2894 GCA_020629335.1 Chitinophagales bacterium
TTTTTAGTGGCGTTAACTAAAGACAATAACTCATACATAGCATTTCTATGAATGATTCGAAATCCAATACCGTCAAAAAAAATATACTATATTTTAAAATTTTTACTGTCATTTATTGATAAAAATCGAATAATGATTTTATTTTTGTGTAGAGACTAACCAATTATCGTCTCTCCTACCAAAACTTATGGGTAGCTAACGCTATATTTTGGCTACCGCTATTAAAATTAACCAACGTATGAGGAAATCAATTGTATTGATTGGCTGGGTGATTAGTATATTTATGTGTAGCAATATCTACGCACAACCCGCATTGGATCTGATTTATTCAGATACCATAGTACCAACGCTGAATATACAGCAACTGGAAAATATGGAAGATATAAAAGCACTCCACTTTCGACAAAGTCGATGGAAAAAAGAAGGGGTCGTCCTATTTCACCCTAAATCTGATGAGTGGCAATCTTATCATAAACTATCTGATTATCAAGAACTTGGAAACATCCAATTCATCCAACAGTGGAACAACACACTACTGATAGCAGCTAATGATGCTACTCTTGTAGTTAATCAAAAGACCAAGGAGGAAAGCTTATTAGATATTAAGTGCCATAGCGCCTTTAAAGAGGGAAATAAGCTATATATCATACCTAAAACCTACGATCACCCCAATGAGAATAAAACCATCAATATCATACAATTAAGCCTAACAGACGGAACTCAGACTCTAATAAGTAACAACAATGCTATAAATGCAAATATCAAATCTGCCTTTTATCATAAAGGCAAGATTTATATGTCTCAATACCTTCAAAAGCCAGATTATACTCAATGGCATAATAGCGTAATGGCATTGGATGGTTCTACTATAGAACAAAACTTTTTTGATAATCATCATCAAGCCATCAAAGAATTTTTCGTCTATGAGGATAAATTGCACTTTATAGCAAATGATGATATTTACGCTTATGACGATAATACAAACGAAGTTCAAAACCTTGGCCTAGATATTCACGCCCAATATATCGACTTACACTTAGAAGCCGATCAGCTATTTCTACTCTGCGGTGATAATGGAGGTAAGAAAAATTTCATCCAACAAATTAATCTCGAAGAAGCAAGCATGATTGAAATGCAAATAGAAAGTAAGCTACTCAATCAGCGATACTACTTTGACGATCTTGTAGTAGACGAACACCATATTCATCTACTTGCCTCTCACGATAATCACGTACTCAAAATCAATCGAAATAACCCAACAGCTAAACGCTATTTCCCAATCAATAAAGGAGTCATCAATCGCGTTAAAACCTTAGTGGAGGATAGCGAAGAATTATGGGTTTTATCCAAAGTAAATAGCATCAGCAAATATGACAAAAATACCAAGTCTTGGACCAACTATTCGAAGTTCATTGATAATGATCTGAAAACACTTTTCAAATACGGACACTATCCTTATACCAGCCACCCAAAAGCACAATTATCTATTCAGTTAAATGATATGGTCATCGCCAAAGATCAACTCATTTTCACCATCCAAACAGAGGAGGATGGCGAAGTAAAAGACTTAGAAGATCAAGTCCTGCTTTTTGATCGGAAAGATCAAACTTTCAAAGTGGAAGACACCAAAAAAGTACTCCAAAAGTTCTTAGATGAATCTGGCGTACAAGCTCATTTTGAAAATTCAGATAATCCGCAGAATCTACTCAATTACCAATTGGTTTTGGATAATATGTCGCCATTGGAAGTCTACGCTTTCTTTAATAATAATTTACCCGAAAGCTGGGGATATTTTCCTTACAGCCCTTTCAATGCCGATAGCTTAAGCACTACTTTAATCGAAATTAATCCTGAATCGGCTATGCAAAGAAATTATGCTGCAATAGTACAGTATGATCATCAAGCTAAAGAATTAGGCTTCTACGAATTGCCAAAAAAGATCAAGCCATTCGGCACTATAGAAAATCTAAAAATCACTGCGAATAGATCAGAAGTATGGTTTGCATCCGCCAAAGGAAAATTATTCAATTACCAAATAACAGATCAAAAACTAAGTCAACACAATAGCTGGAAAAAAATACAAAACCTATGCTACTTAGAAATGTGCGACGATAAATTACTAGCCGTCTCTAATTATGACCTCCACGTCATCGACACAGAAAACAACCAAATAGAAAATACCATTTTCTACCAAAAAAGAGACCTAGTAAACGTACCCATCTATAAAACCAATAATTACGAACTTTTCTCTTCCTTCCCTCGACAGTCGAAAAAAATTCGATACTCAAGAGAAGGCTATAAAGATAAATACCTAAAAGTGGGTGGCAGATATTTCAGAACGCCTCATCACTTCTACGTACAAGAATATTATAATTTCTACATCCTCGCGGATAACTAAAATTATTATTGGGGCGCGTCCCATTATTTTTTGGGCGCGTCCCATTATTTTTTGGCCATCGGGCGCACACATAGGTGCGCCCCTACAACGGATGGCCAAAAAAATAATGGGTCGGGCTATCCGCTCTTATGTGGCTATTCAGTAGCTATTTCGCTAAGCTGTACTTGTCTGCCCTGCGGGCCAGCCTACGTCCAGCTAAGCTCCATAAGCTACTTCATCACGCCACATACCGCTTCTATCCCTCGCGCAAGCCACTTGCAAAATCCTCCTACTAATCGTATATTGTAGCTTTACCCTTCAACCTACAATTACACATTTTGAACGAACAATCACCACAACTTAAAAAGACACTTGGTCCACTCATGCTTTGGGGCTTAGGCGTAGGATACGTCATCTCAGGCATGTACTTTGGCTGGAACTTAGGATTAGAAAAAGGAGGCACCTTAGGCTTAGCCGTCGCTACCTTTTTTATTACCATCATGTACTTAGCTTTTAC
>JAHDDN010000404.1:2994-5216 GCA_020629335.1 Chitinophagales bacterium
ATTACCATCATTGCAGTATTGGAATTACTCATATTTGCTGGAGCTACTTTACCCTCCTTTGAATGGGTCAACTTAGAAAAGAATGCACTTCCCAATGGTTGGTCTGGTGCATTTGCTGCCATACCATTTGCTATCTGGTTTTTCTTGGCAATAGAAGGAGTTGCCAATGTAGCAGAGGAAACCATCAATCCACAGCGCAATATTATGATTGGCTTTGGGTCTGCCATACTGACATTGGTCATCTTATGTATACTGACCTTTAGCTCATCAGTAGGAGTCGCTGGATGGGAAGCCATTGTTTATGCGGAACCGGGAGCGGCTGCTTCTGACTCCCCTCTCCCACTGGCTTTATCCAATTTATATGGTGAAAATCATATCATGTATAAATTAGTTACCTCAATTGGCTTATTCGGTTTGGTGGCTTCTTTTCATGGAATCATCTTAGCAGCAGGACGATCTACATTCGAATTTGGACGAGTTGGTTATGCGCCTAAATTCTTAGGGAAAATTCACCCCAAATTCCAAACGCCTGCTAATGCCCTCCTCATTAATACACTGATAGGAATTATTGCGCTTTTTACTGGAAAAACGGGAGAAATAATTACAATAGCCTGCTTTGGAGCATTGACGCTTTATATAGTATCTATGCTTTCTTTATTAGCTCTACGAAGAAAAGAACCTGATTTAGAGCGCCCTTTCAAAGTGCCGCTTTATCCTATAACACCGATTGTCGCTTTGATTATCGCTAGTGTGGCATTTATTGCTATTACGGTCTATAATCCTAGTCTGGCTTTAATTTATTTTGCTATCTTGGCAGTCTCTTTTGGCTGGTTTAAAATGACATCATGAAAATAAAAGGTAAATTAACAATTGAAAAATTACAGAAGAAAGTATCTAAAGGAAAGATAGAAACAGTAGTCGTAGCTTTCACTGATCACTATGGCCGCATGGTAGGTAAGCGATTTGATGCGGAGTTTTTCTTGGAGAGTGCGGTCAAGGATGGCACACATGGCTGTGATTATTTATTGACGACCGATATGGAAATGGACCCTATTCCTGGATTTGATTTTGCCAATTGGGAATTGGGGTATGGCGACTTTCATTTAGTGCCTGATTTCAATAGCTTGCGAGTGGCTTCTTGGTTGAAAAAAACAGCTATCGTACTTTGTAATTTGGAAAGCGAAAAAACACACCAGCCTATCAGCGTGGCCCCAAGATCCATTTTAAACAAACAACTATCTGAAGTGAATGACTTGGGCTATCAATGTTTTGCCGCTTCAGAATTAGAATACTACGTCTTTGAAAATAGCTATAGAGAAGCCCATGAAAAACATTTTCACGACTTAAAACCAGTTGGCTGGTATATTGAAGATTACCACATCTTACAAGGCACACGAACAGATGAATTTACAGCAGCAGCTCGTAAGCATTTAAAAAACTCTGGTGTCCCCGTAGAAAACTCTAAAGGAGAATGGGGATTAGGACAGCATGAACTAAATGTACGCTATGCAGACGTTTTGGACATGGCTGATCGACACACTATTTTTAAGCAGTGCTTGAAGGAACTGGCTGATTCTATGGGCCTATCCTTGACCTTTATGGCGAAGTATCAGGAAGATCAAGCAGGCTCCAGTTGTCATATTCATATGAGTTTATTCAAAGGGAATAAAAATGCTTTTGCTGGTAGAAAAAAAATAGGGCCTATTGAGGGCTCTAATCTATTTTATTATTTCTTAGGCGGCTGGATTGCGCATGTTAATGATGTGATGCCTTTCTACGCTCCTACGATCAATTCTTATAAACGCTATGTGGATGGCTCATGGGCGCCAACACGCTTAGCATGGAGTTATGATAATCGTACGGCTGGCTTTAGAGTAGTCGGTAAAGGTCAAAGCTTGCGAATTGAATGTCGTATTCCAGGAGCAGATTGTAATCCTTATTTAGCTTTTGCAGCCTCTTTAGCTTCGGGTTTAGATGGCATCAAAAATAAAATTAAACCACCAAAGATTTTTGAAGGAGATATTTATGCGGCTAAGCATTTACCACGTGTCCCATACACTTTAAAGGAGGCCGTAGAGAATTTTGAAAATAGTGCGTTTGCAAAGGCTACATTTGGCGAGGAGGTAGTGAAGCATTATGCACATTTCTATAAAAAGGAAATCGCTGCTCAACAACTAGCTGTGACGGATTGGGAAAGAAAACGCTACTTTGAAAGAATATAA
>JAHDDN010000405.1 GCA_020629335.1 Chitinophagales bacterium
GCTATTTAAGGAAAACTTAACGCAGCATAAGTGAAAAAGAAGCAGTCATAAATGAAGAGCAATTCTGTCCACTTACTTATGTAAGCGAATATAGCTAAATTTCAGCAAATTTCACACCCTAAAACTCATTATTTGACCCAAGTCAATTAAATAACTATATAAATGGGTTAATTGTTGATCAAAATGAAAAAATCTGACAAAAAAAAAGCGGCTTTGAGCAATTGTTCAAAGCCGCTTTTGGGGTTCAATATTCTTTATCCGTCAGGATTCTGTATCTTGAATATGATAGCTGCTAAAGCTCCGCCTGCTAGTGGTCCAACTAAGTAGTACCACATGGAAGCGAAGTTGCCTGATACTAGATTAGGGCCGATTCCTACTGCCGGATTATAGGCGCCACCTGAAACGCCTCCACCTGCGAATGCGGCGAATACGATTGTAAAACCAATGGCTAAACCATACATATAATTTCCTTTCGTTCTTTCAGCTGTAGCAGTATTTAATACCACTAAGCATAATGCGAATGTCCATAAGAACTCGTTTAGCAAGATTTGTGCGGTATTAAAGCCATCACCTGGATTGACTAAGAAAGTAAAATCTGCTGGAGTCATGAAGTTGACTACTAAACCAGCTAAAGCACCAGCCGCTATTTGGCAGCCGATATAAGCGATAGCATCACCTGCATTAATGCTTCCTCTAAGTAATACTGCTAAGGTTACAGCTGGATTATAGTGTGCGCCTGACACATGACCTCCCATGTAGACCATACACATTAAGGCTACCCCAATAGGAATAGCTGCGAATCCTGCTGGTGCATAACATACAGACATTCCGATGGCTGTAAGGAATAAAAATGTTCCGATAAACTCTGTTAAATACTTGCCCATAGTTTTTTGTTTTAAAAGGGGGTTTAATAAATTATATTACATTCGATATCAATATACTTTAGATATTAAGACTTAAGATAAGAATAATTTTTATTCTTATTTACTTTTTAGAATAGATTTAGGGAATTAGTCACTTTATCTTAGAGATATTGATATTCTTTCCAGAGTAAATAGTCTTATAGTAGTTTAATTTGTAAGTCTCCGACAGTATAAGAGGTTAGTTTCAAGTATTTAACAAGAATGTAGGTATTCTCTGTCATCAAAAAGATCATAAGTTATGGAGGATTCTTCTTTAGTTTCTGTATTAGTATTAAAAGTACTGAAGGCATCTTTTAGCCAATATATATTATCTTCTTCCATATCATTAATAACTGGCGTTATTATTTCATCAACTTGCATAGGATTATTTTTAAATTTTTAGAATGAGGACAATGGGATTTGGCTCTTTATTCCATGCCTTTGTTATCAAAAATCAGGCCATTATAATCTAAATAGATACGAAATAAGTAGCAAAAAATAATCTATGAGAATTAAAGCGCAACTAGTTTGAGTTCAAGCCAATAAATTGCTAAAAAAGCCCTAATTTTGACCTAAAAAGTTGCCAAATACAATAATATGACTCGATTTGATATCATTACTCCACTTCCTGAACTATTAGAAAGCCCCTTTAATTACTCGATAGTACATCGGGCAAAAGATAAAGGTTTATTAGATATAAACATCCATAATATTCGGGATTACAGTACCCAAAAGCAAAAGCAGATAGATGACTATCAATATGGAGGGGGAGCTGGCATGGTCTTAATGATTGAGCCTATTGCTAATTGCATCAATGCTTTAAAAGAGAAGCGAGATTATGACGACATCATTTATATGAGCCCAGATGGAGAGCTAATGAAGCAGCCTTTGATTAATCAGTTATCTTTAAAAAAGACCTTTATCATTCTTTGTGGACATTATAAAGGTATAGACGAAAGAATTAGAGAGCATTTTATTACCAGAGAGCTTTCGATAGGTGATTATGTCCTATCTGGGGGAGAGTTAGCTGCTGCGGTATTAGTAGATGCTATTGGTAGATTGATTCCTGGGGTTTTAAATGATGAAACCTCAGCTCTATTTGATTCCTTCCAAGATGGCTTAATTGCACCCCCTGTATATACCCGTCCAGAAGATTACAATGGCTTAGAAGTGCCCAAAATCCTATTATCAGGCGATCATGCAAAGATTGAAGCATGGAGATTGGAACAGGCTGAAAAGCGGACTAAAGAGAGAAGACCTAATTTAAATAAGTAAGTGGAACCACTCTTTCTCTACTACAAAAAAAAAAGCAGGAGTTACTAAGTAACTCCTGCCTTATATAACTAAAACTAAATCAAATCTATTTAATCACGACTACTTTTTCAGACAACTTAACTCCATCAGTGATTAAGTGTACTAAATAAATACCCGCTTGTACATCGCTTAAATCTACACGTGTTTTTTGATCTCCAGACTGTGTACCCATTACTTGATTAATGACTACTTTACCAGAAACATCTGTCACGACTAAATTCACATTATTCGCATCATTACTTTGATAAGTCAATGTAATCATGTCACTAGTAGGATTAGGGAATAACTGCATATTTGACAATGCAGGAATCTCTAATTCTGTTTCTGTTTTAAGTACGCTTTCTTGTACTTGCGTCGGTGTGTGAACAGCTACCAATGGATCATTATTAACTACTGGAGCTGATTGTCTCGCTGAATTTACACAACCAGTAATGACAACATCATCAATGTAAATATAATCTACATTACTGGAGGCATCACAACGGAAACGGAATTTTGTTGTAGAAGTGAATGTTCCTACCATAGTCACTGACTCAAAATATCGCTGATTATTTTCAAACTCATCTCCACGGTTCCATTCTTCTACTGTTATGTAAGAAGAACCACCATTAGTAGATACTTGTAGCCAGAAATCTTCATTTGAGTTATCCATACTTCTTGGGTAATAAGTAAAATCTATAGTAACTTCCTCATAGGCACTCAAGTTAAGATTATCTGTAGTGGTAGTTGAAGAACTTGTATTGTCTCTTAAGCGTACACAACGATTTCCAGAATAAGCATAGGCTGCATCATTAGTTGATCTTCTACAATCAGAGCCGCCATCATTCCAAATACCCCAGCTTGAATCAAAGTTATTGCTATTGATCGTTACATAAGAGCAAGGTCCTGCTTCACAAGGCTCACAATTACTTCCTCCACAATCAACACCTTCTTCATCGCCATTTTGTATGCCATCATTACAGCTTACACATGGATTACAAGAGCCACCGCAATCTACACCTGTTTCATTGCCATTTTGTACGCCATCATTACAACTCGAACAAGGATTACAAGAGCCGCCACAATCTACGCCTGTTTCATTGCCATTTTGTACGCCATCATTACATGTTGGAGCTGGTGGAGGTGTACCACCTACACAGAAGTTAGTCGTTTCACTTGAACCAAATGAGCCACCAGAAGCTAATGTGCTACCACCAGATGTCAATGAATAAGAACCATTACCGTAGCTACAGCAAATACCATCACCATAAGCATCATTAATAATGAAGTCATAGCACCCACTATCTAAGCATAGATCACCGCTTAAAGTAGTTCCATCAGCTACATCTCCATAAGTACCGCCAGAATAAACTGTAGCGCCACTCGCATTCACGATAGACCAAGAGGTTTCTTCTGGATAATTATCTAATGTAATCGATAAGCTAACTGTTTCACCGCTACAACCTGTATCACAAGCTGAACAAGAACCACCGCAATCAACGCCTGTTTCATCGCCATTTTGGATACCATCACTACAAGTAGGCTCATTACCTCCTCCACCGCCACTGCTTCCGCAAGCGTTAGAGTTTAATAAACTAGCTCTGAATCCTCCTGAATTAAATAAGGCACGCATTCTTGTTTTTTGACCTGCCGTATATAAGTTCATACAAGCATCATCTGAATAGTCCATATAGTTTTGAACCATATCAGTAGAATTACAAGAAACATGACCACTAGCACAACCGTAATTCGCTGCATCAGAAGTCGGTGTATCAGATACAAAATCATCTGCATTACAGTTTCCATCTCCCCAAATATGACGAAGGTTTAACCAGTGCCCTACTTCGTGAGTAGCCGTACGACCCAAATTAAATGGAGCCGAAACATAACCTGTATTTCCAAAATATTGAGGACTCATTACCACCCCATCAGTGGCTGCTGCACCACCAGGGAATTGAGCATAACCCAAAATTCCACCACCGATGTTACAAACCCACATATTGAGGTAATCACTGGCTGGCCAAGCATTCACTCCACCTTGTGAAGCATATTTCATAGCATCATTGGTACCCCAACTTGAAGTACTTGAACTTTTTCTAGTAATACCATTAGTTGGATTACCATTTGGGTCTACACTAGCCATACAGAATTCAATTTCTGTATCTACAGCCTGAGACCAAAGATTGTTTTGATCTGAATTTGTTCGGCGGAAATCTTCATTTAAAACCTGAATCTGAGATAAAATTTGCGCATCGCTTATGTTTTGTTGAGAATTAGAATAAATAACATGGACTACTACAGGAATAGTAATCACTCCATTAACTCTTGCCTCTTCGCTATGATTATTTACATAGTCTTGAGTATGGCGCTCAATGGCATTCATGCTGTCTTCAATACTTGGATCAGCTGCTTTCTGAGCCTCTAATACATCCATCGCATGACAGTTTCTTTCTTGTTGAGCAAACACAGTAGTGTAAAAAGTGCTTAGGACAAGCACGAGTAATAAGTGTAATCGATTCATTTTGTTGAAATGTTTAATTAGTGAATTCGTTAAAAAGAGAAGGCTAAAAAAGGGTAGTTCTATTTCATAATTTCGGTAAGCCAAGATAAGATCAATATTTTAGTATTCAAAATCATTAAAATGTATTGTGATTGCATATGGTAAAATATTTAATGTGAATATATTTACAATTATTAGTTATCAACTTATTTCACTTAAAGTATAATCTTAATGGGTTTGTATTTTTATTTTGATAATCTATTAGAAAACACCTCTTTTTAGGTTTTATCAATGGATTTACAACACTGCAATAATGTACTAAATAACAGCATCTTATGTAATTAAGAATCTAACAATGTCTAATTTTTTCACATTTATTCATGCTATGTGTTATGATAAACAATATTTATTAGGGCACATCCTTCCCTTGCTTCAAAAAGCAAGGGAAGGTCGGGCTATCCGTTATTATGTGGCTGTTCAGCTCCTACTTCGCTAAGTGCTGCTTGTCTGCTAAAGCCAG
>JAHDDN010000406.1 GCA_020629335.1 Chitinophagales bacterium
AGAGACTTGCGAATGCTTAAATTTATTAACAGAACCGTCCTGTGATGATGGTTGTATCGAGACGGCAGATTCCTATAATGCAGAGACTTGTGAATGCGTAAATGTATTGACTGAGCCTGCTTGTGACGACAATAATGAAGATACCGAAGATAGTTATGATCCAGAAACATGTGAATGCATACATGAGTTAGTTATTGTAGAGGTGATACAATCTTGTAATGATGCAACCATAATATCTCTATATCCCACTAATCCTAATTATACTTATGAATGGTATGAAACAGGTGATGCTGGCAATCTAATCCTTTTGACGAATGAAGAAAGTGAGTTATTAGTTTTTGACGATGGGGAATTCTCGGTAATTGTTAGTGATGGAACAGGAGGCCTTGCGAATCTATCTTTTACAATAGTACTGGGAGTTGAGAATATTGATGATTATACATTAGTAAATCCAATATTTACACCAAGTTCTCCTCCATGGGAAGATCCCTTTTATCATATTGTCGGTACGCTAACTATTCAAGATGAAGCTACATTTAATATAAATAATACGACTATAAGTTTTGAGGATGATTTAGGAGATGATGCTGCTGTAGTTGTAGAACCAGGCGGGAAATTAATTGTATCCAACTCAACCTTAAAAAGTGACTCTTATTGCCAAGCGAATTGGGAAGGTATATTAGCAAAAGGGAATAATATGCCTCATCCACCGTTTACAACAGACTTGATTAATGATGACATTGATGATCATGCCTATGTAAAGCTATTTAATAGTAGAGTTGAAAATGCAAAGAGAGGAGTAAAGTGTGGATTTGTAACTTTTGGTCCTCCAGCAGTTATTGTTGAATTAGGTGGTATCGTTCATGCTTACGACACTGAGTTCGTTAACTGTGGCATCGGAATCCATATTTCCCCATTTCGTTATACAACCATGAATAAAATTGAGTTTTGTTCTTTTTTAAATCCTATTTTAGAGTATGGTTATAATGGCTATAATGCAGATGAAATACTAAGTAATAACTTTGGTGCTTATTTTAAAGCAGGATTGGTCATTCAAGCAGATGTAAGGCATCCAATTCATGCTAATAAATTCATAGATTTTAATATCAATGATGAAGTATATGGAGAGTATATAGGCGCTTTTGTCTCAAATGCAAGCACTATTTTTGGAAAAATTGATGGTGGTACTTACGGCAATAAATTTAATAATCTTTATAAAGGTATTGAGTATTATTCAGGTCCGTCTGTTAATTCTGGTATTAGAATACTGGAAAACGAATTTAATGGTACTCAACAAGCCATTACGCTAACAGGTGGCCTATCGCCAGTTATCAGTAAAAATATGATCGATTTACCTGATTTGCCTATCAATATATCAACAGGAGGCAAAATATATGGTATATATACTGATGGTACCCAAGCCTTCAAAATATTTGATAATGATTTTGATAGAGTAGGAGAACCTATAACATCTGATGATGTATATGCTATGTATATTAATGCATCAAGCGGTACCGAAGATTATGAGTCTACCATCCTACGTAATCGCTTCGACGGTGATTTTGAAAGAGGTATCTCCTTCGAAGAACAAAACCAACTCATCAAGTTGGATTGTAACGAATTCTTAGGGCAAAACCAACAAGATCTATACGTAAGTGGCTATCTCGCTGATCAAGGAACGTGCGATGAATTATTCCCCCAACTTGCTCGCAGAAACCTCTTCGGTGCAACTCCAGTCTATCATTTAGACATGACAGCCCTTACTGAAGATTTTCCAAGCTATATCATGGATTATGATAACTATAATTTCAAATATGCAAGTCAACAAGGGAATAGCCCAGAAGATATTTATCTTCCTGATAATGTAAATACAGCACTCTATTTAGGTAATAGCTCTTCATCTCCTCTTCTTAATACAAATATTCATGTCTTAAGTGATTGCGGCTTTAGTAATATCCCAGACTCTTACTGTGAAGATACCTATCCCAAAGTCAAAAGTGCCATTGATGGAGTAGATATTTCGGTACAAGTAGATGACATCAAGGAGGAGATTGGGCAAGCGACTGATCCAAGAGATGTTCGTACTCTGAATACTAAGCTGCTACACACCAGAATAGAGGGAGAACAGTATGATGGAGCGAAAGCCGATTTGGAGGAAGAAGGAACAGATATAAGCATCAAGGTTTTAGTAGCGACTAATGTTAAGGAAGAGGAATACGAGCAAGCTCAAACTCGCTTGGAAACTCTTCCCTTAGACAAGGACGAAAATGTAGCCTTTTATGACTTATACTCTACCATCATAGATGGGGTATTAGCTCCTTCAGGAACAGGCAAACAGCCACATGAGCAAGAGGTTTATCTAAGAAGAGAGGCAGAACCAACTCCTACTAATAAAGTGAATCATTACGCACAAGCAGTGATGGCGCATCATTATTTAGAAGTTTTTCCAAAAACTTTTAAAGAAGATCCAACAGCAAAAATAGAGGATACAGAGAATAATAAAGCATTCTATGTTTTCCCTAACCCTGCTACTAACAGCATTAGCATAGTTCCACTAAAAGATTTATCTTTAACTAATGTTCATGCGGTTTTGACAGACTTTATGGGTAATCGTTTGGGTATTTATCCATTAGATGACTCAGCAACGATCCCAATTGAAAAGCTCAAAGCGGGTATCTACTTCTGTGAACTTTATCAAAGTGATGGCACCTTAATTGGTACACAAAAGCTGGTGAAGTTTTAGATAAATAACAAATTCCTCAAAGGGGTGATTTGCTCCTTTGAGGAATTTAATAATTTTATAGAATATGAAATATTTGATTATAGTATATCTAAGCTTTCTTTTAATAAATATTTGCCATGCCCAAGATGGCCAATACTATTTCAATAAATTACATCCTTATGATGGAGATACTCTTGCCCTTAATGGAATGTCCAGCTTAGAGGTAGAAGAGGGGTATTTATTAGCTGGGGAGTTTGCACAAGGAGAGGTACAAGGCTTTTGTGTGAGAAAACTATCTTTATATGGGGAGGTAGAATGGTTAAAAACATTCCCAATAGAAGAAAATGTTGTTACGCTTAACTATGGTAGTGTTTTATTAAAAACCGCTGATAACAACTTTCTTTTAGGTGGAACCGCTGGAGAAACTAACTATTTAAAGAAATTTTATTTAGTTAAGTTTACTACTGAAGGAGAAGTTTTATGGATAAAAAGTTATGCCTATGATCAACATAATGGAATTCCTACAATTATTAATACATTAGATGGAGGTTTTTTGTTAAGTGGTTTTACGCAAGATACTACCCCAGATGTAATACCGACCAAGCCTTATATGCTTAAACTGAATTCATCAGGCGAAGTGGAATGGGAGCAAACGCACTCTCAAGGTATAACTCCCTTTGATGCAATTCAGACAACAAATGGCAATTATCTACTATCAGGTTATCAAAACAACTCTCCCGAAACCTCCTATGACCCCTGGCTCCTACTCACCGACTCCTTAGGCAACCAAATCTGGGAAAAAACTTATGGGACGGATGAAGCAGATGCCGCCGCAATAATAGGACAAATGTCAGATAACTCAATTATTATATGTACCGCTCAAGGTAATAATAGCCCTGATATTGTTACAAAGGCTGTTATATTCAATATAGATTTAGAGGGTAATGTAAACTGGTCAAAAGAGTTTTCTTATGAAGAGTATACCTTATGTAGTGCTGGCCCTATAATTAATGATAAAAAAGAAATTACTTTTGTAGCCTCCTACTTTCATGAGTTTGCCTCTATTGCACCCCATAGAGTCCGTTTAATGCGTTTAGATAGCTTAGGTAATATCCTATTAGATCAGCCAATAGATGCTAATATATATGGTCAACAATACATCCGAGATTTAGATGCTTGTGAGGATGGTGGCTACTTACTTACTGGCTTCATAGATAATGCACAAGGTGGCAGTTGGGTGGTCAAGACCGATAGCTTAGGCCAAACCTGCTATCAGGTGAGTTGTGATAGTATAGCTTATGCCACTTCTATCTCAAGCCTTGCAGTAAAAGACCAGTCTGTCATGATATCTCCCAACCCCGCCCAAGATCAAGCCATCATTACTTACGATTTAGGTGATTTCAAAAGTGCTGCGCTACATCTTTATGATACGCAAGGGCGCTTGATGCAGGTGCAGTCTTTGGATGTTGCCTCCAGTTCTACGCCTATCAATTTAAATCGTTTGAATAGTGGTTTGTATGTGTATGAGTTGGTGGTTGATGGGGAGAGAGTTGGTGGGGGGAGTTTGCTTATTAGTCCATAGTCGATGGTCAATGGTCCATGGTCCATAGTTTTGGTCCGCAAAAGAATCCTTCTCTTAGAAAAGGGAAGGTGCCCGCAGGGTGGAAGGGTTGATTAGACGAGAGACCGCTGCGCTGACAGACGACAGATCGGCTGCTTTGCAGCCTGTCAGATTTTTTTATCCCAAAACTCCGTACGTTGCACCGCAACGTCCTTGCAACATAACATTTTTGTCCCGTTGTCATTCTGAGCGAAGCGAAAGAATCACTTGATACGAATCACTAAGAATACGACAAGTAGTAGGCAAGCATGAAGTATACCTTCGGCCATTCCTAGAGGAACACTATCAAAACCCGAATGCTTAAGCATTCGGGCGGTGGGCAAGTAATTACTCAGCCCCCTTTCGGCTAAAGCCTCAGGCCAGGAAAGCAATCCTTTATTTTTGGTCGGTGCTTTTATCCCGACTTGCTTAGGGTGCTGCACTTTTTCAAGGATTCCCTATCAAGTGATTCTTTCACGTTGTTCAGAAAGACAACTTTTTATGAAATTTATCGGTTAAAACGTTCCAACTTTATTCAGTTCAAACGTTAAAAAAAATCGGCTTAGGGATGGTAGTGGTATGTGGCGTCAATGGGGCCGCTTACGTAGCTTAGGTATGCGTAGGCTGGCTTTAGCAGACAAGCAGACCTTAGCGGAGTAGTGGACACATAGCCACATAAGAACGGACAGCCCGGCGCAGCCAAGAGAATTGCGAATACATCTCATTAGAGCATTACGCAAGTAGAGCCAAGGCATGCCTTGGCTTTACGAAAGGATTGCGAGTTACTTGAATAGAGTTGCTGCGCAAGCCCCCAATAAAATAATAAATTATCTCTATACTCATTACCTAATACTCAATACCAATTGTTAATTTTGTGGAAAATAAAGAAAT
>JAHDDN010000407.1 GCA_020629335.1 Chitinophagales bacterium
AGTTTTGATTGGTCAAGTATCTCAGGAGGGGCAGAGTATCGCATTCAGGTATCGACTAGTACTAGTGGTTGGAGTGCAAGTGAAGGATTCTCTAATAGTTCGTATTGTAATTCCACAGTTCTTGTCAATAAAAACACAGGCACTATTTCATCTTTTACTTGGAATTCTCCAGATGGTACTTACATTTGTGATTCCCCGCAGGAGAATACGACTTATTATTGGACAGTTAGGTCTTATGTAGCAGGGAGTGGTACTTCTAATTATACGCCTCCCCAAGCTTTTACTACAATTCCACCGCCACCGCCAAATGCACCTAATCTATACCAGCCACTGAATAATGCAACGAATGAATCTATTCCAGTGAGCTTTGATTGGTCTACGATATCAGGAGGAGCGGAGTATCGAATTCAAGTATCAACGAGCAATAGTGGTTGGAGTGCTAGTAATGGTTTTACTAGTAGTACTAATTGTAATTCAACAGTGGTGGTTAATGCTAATACGTATACTACTTCCTCCTTTACTTGGGGAGCAACTTTAGGTACAGATATTTGTACAACACCACAGGAGAATACGATTTATTATTGGACGGTCAGATCTTATGTAGCAGGGAGTGGCACTTCTGATTATACTTATCCGAGAGTATTTACGACTGAGCAAATAGGTTGCTCTAATACCGTGAATATATTTGATAATGTCTATGCTTCTCAATCCGATTATCAAGAAGCAAGTAATATCTTGAATGCATCCAATACCATTTATAATAATGGTTTGGCAGAGTATCGTGCAGGTAATAAAGTAGTTTTAAAGGCAGGATTTGAGGCTTTAGCAGGCAGTGATTTTAAAGCATTTATTGCTCCTTGTACTATTCCAAAAAGCGATGGAGAGTTGCCTGAGAATGACTCGTTCATTAAAGAGGAAGGAGAGGGTTTTATTATTTATCCAAATCCAGCTAATGATCATTTATTTGTTTCTTTTGATGCTACTACGAAAGGGGATATCATATTGGAAATTTATGATTTAACTGGAAAAAAGCTCAAGGAGATAAATCGAAGTGTGAGTGTAGGGATAAATAATTTAGAAGTAGATATTCAAGATTTTAGTAATGGCGTTTATATTATTCAATTGAGCGATGGTATAAAAACTCAATCTTCTAAATTAGTCATTCAATAATTATCAGATACAAAAAGTAAAGAAAGCTCTCTAATAAAGCTCTCTAATAAAGCTCTCTAAGAAAGCTCTCTAATAAAGATCATTAACATTAGATAGCTGACACAAAGTTTAACAATTAACTAATCAATTTGCTTACACAACTGTCAAAGCAAATTATAAAAATAATAATTATGAAATTCAATAAAAGTTTAACAATAGCCGTATTCCTATTTATATTTTCATATATGCCATCGTTAGCACAAACTATAAATGCAAGTACGATCAATGGCACAAGTGGTCATACCGTAATTCTTGAAAGCGATCACTCGAGTATTACAAATTTTAAGATGCAAGACAAGAACAATGTATTATATGGCGCTTTATATGGATCGCATGTGGGAGATAGATTTGGTTTACTTGATGGCGATCATCATTGGTCATATTTGGCAGTTAAAGATCAGTTTACTGAATTTAGGGTAAACAATAGTATAAAAATGCGCATTATGGCAGATGGTAAAGTTGGAATTGGGCATACAAATCCAAGCGCAAGACTACATGTCAATGGTGATATAAAAACAGGATCAAGTAATGGCATACAAATTAGCCAAAGTGGGAGCACTGGAATTATTAATAAATATGGTAATGGGCCATTAGATTTTAGACAGAACAATTCAACAAAAGCATCCCTACTTACGAATGGTACATTTAGAATTAAGTCAATAGAAACATATGTAGGAAACATGTTTATTAGTGCAAGAGATTGGGGAATGAGATTCGATATTAATACAGATAATGTTGGGTCTGATTTTTATGCTTGGCGAAGCAATAATTCTGAAAAGATGAGGCTCACGAACGATGGTAATTTAGGTTTAGGGATTACTAACCCCTCTGAAAAATTAGAAGTCAACGGTACAATAAGAGCCAAAGAGATAATCGTAGAAACTGCAAATTGGCCTGATTATGTCTTCGGTGAAGAGTATGAGAGCATGAGCTTAATTGAAAAAGGTCAATTCTTCAAAAATAAGCATCACTTACCTGCTTTGAATAATGCGAAGACTTATCAGGATGGTGGTTTGCCAATAACTGAAGTGGTGACAGGTTTAACGCAAGAAGTAGAGGAAGCTTATTTACACCTCTTGGATCAACAAGGACAGATTGATAATCTAAGGAAGGAAATGGAGGAGCTAAAAAAATTAGTCTTGGCTAAAAAGTAAATGAGAGAAACTACTCTTACCGTGACTTCTTGAAATACTTATTCAATAATAAGTGAGTGGTTCCCTTTGTGATTTTAATAAGCCCGTACAATGAGAGTTGTATGGGCTTTTGTTTGGGGAATTTTAGAGCGATGAGTATTGCTGTAAGCAAGAGTCATAAGCGAGACGCTTGCAAAAGGTGATTGTGTAAGTATTCTTTACATGAGAAATGACATATCTCATTTAGAACCAGAATTCATTTTCTTGTTTTTGAAAGCTATTTACAAGAAGATATGTCATTTCAATAAGTTTCCAAACCTGACTTTTTATATGAGATCTTGCAGAGCAAGGTCTTTAAGGCTTAGGTTCTCAAAAAAAGATTAGTCTCTCTACTCCAATCAGACCTCCATCTTCATATAAGTGCAAAAAATAAACGCCTTGCTGATAAGCAGACAAATCAAGATTTACAAAAGTCCTATTCTCAGGAATACTTTCCTCCTTCACGAGATGTCCTGAAACATCGTAGACCTGATATGATAAATCAGTAGATAAAATAGTAGCTAAATCCAAGCGAAACATTCCACTTGAAGGATTTGGATAAATATGAACTGCTTGATTATTCATTTTGCTCCAACCAACATCTACTATTTCAGGAGGGGCTTCCACCAAAATACTATCACAAGGAGAACCTGTACATTGATTAAAGCTGCTATCCATCTTTACCACCCATGCCTTAGAAGCATAACTTTGATTCTTTGGATAGCTGTATCCAGCTAAAGCATAGCCGCCATCGTTGGTTCTTTCAAAATCAATCATCCTACTTTCTATCGCTTCAGTCATGTCTTTACCTAAAGTAATAGTGCTATCCCATTCTCCATTGGGATTAAATAAAGCTAAAGAACTTGCTGTTCCAAGGACCCATAATCCATCTTCTCCTATAAATCCGTCGGTATGTTTAAATAATCCTATAAAGCTTCCATCTTCTCTTACAATGGGTAAGGTATTAAAGCTGGTACGACTGCTTCTAAAATAAACCCCATCATTTGGATAATATTGTTCCCAAATTTGTTCTCCCTCATAGTTATATTTACTTACTATCCATGAATTTCTAAAGTCCATAAAGTCATCGACAGGTCCAATTTGCGTCAATAAAAAATGCTCTTCATCCATAGGGACAATAAGTGGCGCAATTTGGTAGGAATAGTCGTCTAATACTTGTTCTTCTAGTACTTCTCCAGTTGTAGCAGCTAGAGTTGTTAATACATTGATAGAGGTACCATCCGCACAAGAAATGATAGAGCCATTTTCTATTTCACAGGAGCCACATGCTAATAGCAAATTTCCATTTGGCATTTCTAAATGACTATAGCAGATGAATGAGCGATTTATCTCATCATCTTGGGAGAATAAGGGTTCATCTATCAATTGCATCCATTCTATCTCTCCATCACTATTGGTCTTAATGATTAATAATTGAGAATCACTTATGGGATTTCCATCAGAATTAACAAAAGCACTTGCTCCTGTAATTAAAAATCCATTATCTGATGTTTCACTAATCTGACCTATTACTTCATGAGACAACTCTACTGGTCCTCCATATCTATGAGTCCATATAATATCAACATCCGAATTGATTTTAAAGAACACGATTTCAGTATTCCCCGATTCTAACCTTTCATTAATACTCACTACATAGTTCCCATCAGAAGTAGCGATACCATTATGAGGCCGTTCCCATCCCAATACATCACCTACAAGCAAGTTTTTAGTTAATACTTCTTCCCCTTCTATATTCAGTTTTTTGGCATAAAAAACTTTTTCATTATTTTCTACCGTAAAGCCAAGTATAATAAAGCCATCAGGGGTTTCGATAATCTTACCAGCATTCATACTAGGATCTCCTTCTCCAAAAGTATGGTTAAAGTAGTTTTGGGCTTGTGAGGAAAGGGTGAAGCATAGTAATAATATGATACTAAATGTTTTCATTGCCATTAATTGTTGATAAAGAGTTTAGCGCAGCCGCTTTTCCCCTCTAATTGTAAGAAATAAATACCTCTATTTAACTCCCTGACATTAAATGTAATACCATGAGAATGAATATTAAAATCATTTGTTTCTATTTGTTTTGTTAAATGTCCATTAATACTAAAGATATTAATTGAACCTAATTCATCTAACTTTTGTAGATCAAATTGATCCCAAGTTAGAGTGACAAGATCTTTAGTAGGATTAGGATAGCAATATAAATTATCTTTTATTATAGCTTTGTCGGTTGAAAACTTTTTATTTCTTTTAGGAGCATTTCTTTTAAAGGAAATTCCATTATAATTCGCTAAAGCAGATTCAGCCATAGTTTTGTGTCTGGATTGTTGATTGTTAGCAACTTTATTTATATTAGAAAGAGCAGCTTTACCAGTACCAGAAATTTGGATTTCTCCTCTGTTTATTGCAGTCATTAAGGATTTGAACTCATTGTCTTCTTGAGTGACGACTTCAAATTGAGCTAATTGTTGCTCAACAGCCAAACTATCTCTATATGCTACTAGATTAATGATGAGTAGCTTATCACTCCATTGTTCTCCTTTATCTTTTAAGAACTGGCGTAGTCCGATCATATCTTGTGTATTGACTAATTCAAATATAGTGATAATGTCTTCATTAATGATAAAAATATCATCGGTATTATCATTAAATTCTTCAAATCCACCATTAAATTGAGCAATTGGCTCACATTGATTATCTTGAGTCCATAGATCGCAATCATTGGCAATAACATTCCCAACAAAAGTAATAGGAAAATCAGATGGTCCATGATTGAATACAACATTTTGTGAATTAACGCCATCTACCTCTACCCTTA
>JAHDDN010000408.1 GCA_020629335.1 Chitinophagales bacterium
AGAGATGATGCATTACCAGAAGGTTCCATTGTAACCATCCCAGCCCAATACGAAACCGTCACAGAACAAGTATTGGTAAAGGAAGAATCTCAACGAATAATAGATGGAGTAAAAGTGACTATTCCAGGAGAATACAAAACCATCACAAAGCAAGTATTAGTAAGTCCAGCTACTACAAGAGAAATAGAAAAGCCTATTGGCCCTCCAGGGCCAGTTGGAGCAACTGATGCAGGAGCTATTCAAGGTCCCGTAGATCCAGCAGGTCCAGCAAGCATAAGTTGTTGGGATATAAATCAAAATGGAGTAGGAGATAAAGGAGAAGATATTAATGCAGATGGGTTATTTAATTCTGCTGATTGTCAAGTTCTCAAAGAAGTGGAACTCCAAAGAGACAATTACCAACCCATTTACGAAAATGATTTCATAGGAGTGGAGGATGATGCATTATCCACCTTCTCCATTGATGTAGACAATGCCTCTTATAGCTTGATGCGAACTCAATTGAGTCGTAACAGAATGCCAGAACCAAACAGCATCCGAATAGAGGAAATGGTTAATTACTTCAGCTATGAATATCCACAACCGAAAGATCAGCACCCACTACACATCCATTTAGAAACGGCAGATTGTCCTTGGAATTCTGATCATCAATTAGCCTTAGTGGCGATACAAGGAGAAAAGAAAGCGAAAGAAGATTTACCACGAAGCAATTTAGTCTTCCTAATAGATGTATCAGGCTCTATGAATAATGCGAATAAATTAGGACTGCTAAAACAATCATTTGAAACGCTTCTCAATGAATTGAGACCGACTGATAAAGTAGCCATAGTCGTATATGCAGGAGCAGCAGGTTTGGTCTTGCCATCGACAAATGCCTCAGAGAAAACGACTATTCTAAATGCGCTTAATAACTTAAGTGCTGGCGGCTCAACCGCAGGTGGAGCAGGCATCAAATTAGCTTATGATATTGCTAAGATGAATTTCATTAAAAACGGAAATAATAGAGTAATATTAGCAACAGATGGCGACTTCAATGTAGGAGCATCTTCAGATGCAGCAATGGTTGATTTAATAGAAGATAAACGCAAATTAGGCATTTACTTAACTATATTAGGCTTCGGAATGGGGAATTATCAAGATTCGAAAATGGAGCAAATATCTAATGCTGGAAATGGTAACTACGCCTATATTGATAATCTGAAAGAAGCCAAGAAAGCCTTAGGTACGGAAGTATTAAGTACCATGTACACCATCGCCAAAGATGTTAAATTCCAATTGGAATTTAATCCGAAGGAAGTAAGAGCTTATCGCCTCATTGGATATGAAAACAGAATGTTAGAAGATCAAGACTTTAATGATGATACCAAAGATGCAGGGGAATTAGGCGCAGGCCATCAAGTAACGGCCATCTATGAATTAGTCCCCGCCTCTTCTAAATCAAAGATACTGGCGAAGGGCAAAAATGTAGACGATCTCAAATACCAAAGCAATAATGAGTTAAGTTCAGCCGCAGGATCAGGCGAGTTAATGAATGTAAAACTCCGCTACAAAAAGCCGAACGCGTCCAAAAGCATCAAGATCGAACAGTCCTTAATGAACAGAAAACAGTCCTTACAAAACACTTCTGAAAGTTTCCGATTTGCCTCATCAGTTGCCGCCTTCGGAATGCTCATCAGACATTCTAAATATGCTGGAAGCGCCGATTATGATATGGTCCTAAAACTGGCTAATAAATCAAAAGGAAGCGATGACTATGGCTATAGAGCAGAGTTTATAGATTTAGTCAAAAAAGCTAAGGCATTGAATCCGTAACAAAAAAAGGGACGCAAATTAATGCGTCCCTTTTTTTATAATAACGAATTCCATATATTTGCTATGTATGGAAACTCCTAAATGGTTATATGAACAAGAACGCAATAGTTGGCAAATTGAGCTGATTATTAGTGGAGGCATGTTGTATACCTTATGGACCTTACCTCGCTATTTTAGCTATGAATTACAGAAAGCTTTCATTACTGCCGATTTTAGTGCAACTTATGCGATATTGTTCTTTAGTACTTTAATTTTAAGTCGAGCTTTATTAATCGGTTTTGGGGTTAATTTATTATTGAGAGCATTATGGTTGGCTTATCTGGGCGTACATTATGCTTTCCCCAATGGAATTGATTATAAAAGATTGAAATACTCTAAAGAGTTTGAAGAGCGATTTGAAAAAGATCATGATGCCCTTAACAGAATTTTGAAAATTGAAAAGTATTGTAGTCTAACTTACTCCTTGTCTATTATTATTTCTATCTGTGCAGCAGGAGCCTTATTGATTGTCGCTGCTGTTTACTATTTGATCCTTGAAAATATTATTCCACAAAGTGTTTATGATAATCCCAATATTGGTTATATCCTTTTATTATTGGTTCTTTTAGTTTCATTTGGATTTTTGGATCGCATAGTGTTTGCTGGTCTTAAAGGTAAATCAAAATTACAAAGCTTCTTTTACCCTATTAGTAAATGGATCTCTTATTCGAATTTAAGCTTCTTATTTAAGTATGAATGGAACTCACTACTAAGTAATATTTCTAGATGGAAAATTCATGGGACCACAGCTATTTATTTCTTCATTGCATTTATTATCTCTTTAAATGATTTCGGCTTTACAAAAATGTTTAACATCAATGTGGGGTATAACTTGTTAGATCACAGACAATTTAAAAATCCAACTACAGGAGCATTAATCAATAATGATGAATATGATGAGTATATCAAAGAAAACTCATTAATATTGAAATCGAGTATTCCTTCCGAAATTATTAGTGGTAATTTCTTGCCCTTATTCATCACCTATGATATTAACTTCGATAAAACATTCAACTATCTTTTTACTAAAAATAAGATTCCTCGAGAATGGAAAGATATCAAGACTAAAGCAGCCTTTGATAAGAGTAGTCTTAAAATTAATCAAGTTTTTAATGAATGCTTCGACATCACGATTAACGAAGAAAATATCGACTCCATCAATTGGCATTATAGAGAACATCCCATTACTAAACAATTAGGCTTTCATTCTAAATTAGATATTCATCACCTAAAAAGAGGGGAATATACCTTAAATGTTAGATTCAATAAACAAGAAAACGGAGACACTTCCCAAATACATCACTTAAGAAAAATCATCTTCTGGCGAGACGGTTAATAAACTGAATAACTGGTAAACTGACAAACTGAATAACTGGAAATGAAATTATTTCGGTTATTCAGTTGCCGTGCGCCATAAACGTTTAATGATGCGACGCCAGAAAGGTTTGAAAAGAATATGTAACAAAATACAGGGATTTATACATATTTAACACCCAATTTTATAGCGCAAGTGTTTTTCACTTGTGCCTGCTGAGTCTTGCATTGATTTTTATTTGCCAATGGCAAGCTTATTGGTTGTGTAAGTCAAAAAGACTTACCATAGTTCTGGGCAGCAATTGACTTCCTAAATTCTGTGCTTCGAAGGGCACAAGTCAAAAAGACTTGCGCCATAAATCTTGTTAAATAAAATTGGGATTTAAAATTTTATGTCAAAGATCGTAATTTCAAACCTTTTTGTCGTTTTATCATTAAACGTTTATGGCGCACGGCAAACGTTTCAAAGTTATTCAGTTAAAACGTTAAAAATTGGCTTAGGGATGGAAGCGGTATGTGGCGTTCATGATGCGACTTACGGAACTTAGCTGGACGCAGGCTGGCCCTGCAAGGGCAGACAAGTACAGCTTAGTGGAGTAGGAGCAGCATAGCCACATAAGAGCGGACAGCCCGACGGCTGCGCTTCGCTTGCAATGATGAAATATGAATGATGAACTATGAATTTTTGGTGTGCGGCACACTTGACTTACGAGCGCAGGCGAAAGCCCATAATAATGATGAATTATAAATAATGAACGATGAATGTGTTAAATTTAATCCGTAATGATGAATGATTTTAATTCCAATACCCTTTGTAGGGGCCGACCTATGTGTCGGCCCTCCTTAAAATATCCTATGTGTCGGCCCTCCTTAAAATATCCTATGTGTCGGCCCTCTCGAATATACCTAATGTGTCGGCCTATAATTCATAGTTCATCAATCATAGTAAAAAAAAACGCCTTAGCAGAATAATCTACTAAGGCGTTTTTATTATATTTATGGAAAATTTCAATGAGTTATTTTTTCGTAGTTCAAGGCATCTATGAGGCGCATAGTAAACTATGTAACGAATAGATAACGCAGAAATACGGAAAAATAGCCATTGAATTAATCAGAAGAAGACATGCTCATTAATATCTGCAACACATACCAAAGCATTAGCATGAAAGAAGCAAATAAACCAATGGCAGCACCAACGTACTGATCGCTACTGTATTGGTGAATGATTTGAGAAGTTTGGTAAAGGATAGATGCTCCTGCTAATGCAACCATCGCAAAAGAGAAATACAATCCTAAATTAAAACCAAAGGCAATTCCAGCTACGATTAAGCCCATTGCTAACAATCCGCCAATCATGAGGAATTTTCCTAAGAAGGAAAAGTCTTTATTGGAGAAAAAAGCGATAGCCGATAAAGCTGTAAATAAGCACATAGTAATGATACCAGCTTGGGTAATTAAAGTGGTACTACCGCCTGTAATCGCCATTGCCATATACATCAGTGGTACAAAAATGAAGGCTTGAGCCACTACATATAAAGCTAATCCTGCGTATTGCAAATTTCTATTAGTGGAGCTATGAGCCCACCTTTCGGCTATAGTAGTAGCAAACATAAAGCCGCCTAAAACTAATAACCAAGTCCAGCCTTGCGTCATGGCTAAGCCGATGCTAACAATAGCTGGCGTGCTTAAAAATAAGTATTCGACCACTACAAAAGCTAATAATGCTAATGCTAAGTGTCCGTAGGTTTTTCTGATAAAAGTAGTGCGTTCTAAGTCAGAGCTTTGACTAACTGGAATTCGCATACCCTGATGATTCATTTCGCTCATAATATTAGGTATAATTTAGTAAAAAGTTTGTTTATATAATCAAACCGAAATTTAACAAAAATACTATAATTTAGCAAATTTCAGCTTTAGGAAAATTAATTGCCATTTTTCTTAATTATATAGAACTAATAACTTAGTTTATATGTTAGCAAGACATAGGCACTTCTCTCCCAGTTTTATTAACACAATTTATTCGGCTTTCGTTTCAA
>JAHDDN010000409.1 GCA_020629335.1 Chitinophagales bacterium
CTAAGTTCCGTAAGCTACTTCTCGACGCCACATACCACTTCCATCCCTCACGCAATGCTTGATATATTAGTAATTAGTAACTTAGTTATGTTAATTTCAATTACTAAGGTACTAAATCTGAATACTAAATCCTGAATCTTATAGCGCAAGTGTTTTCCACTTGTGCCTGCACAAAACCTGAATACTACTACATTTTTTCTACTGAAGCCTATATTATAAACTCAATTCCCTATATTTAATGAATGAAGTGGAAAGAAAAATTACCCAGCTTAGCCCTTGACGCACTAATGATCATATTCAGCGTATTATTCGCCCTATTCATCAATGACCGCTACCAAAAAGCAAGCGTCAACAAACAAAAGCAAGAAGCCCAAAAACAAATCAAAATCGAACTCAATAGAAATGCCGAAATAATTAATGATTGGATCGAAAATCACGGCAAAATCCAAGAACGATTAACCCAAATAGTACAAGGTAAAAATGACTCCCTAAAACAACTCATCCGCCAAAGCAATAAATTCTCATTAGGCTACCTAACCGACAATCAAAACCTAGTACAAGAAGTACCTGTCAATACCGCCTGGGAATCCGCCAAAAGCATGAACCTAATCTCCGAATTTAAGTACTCCATCGTAGAGCAACTCACAGAAGTTTATACCCTACAAGAAGTCGTCACCGAAAGAAGCATCATCAAAATACTGGACGCCTACTTCGACAAATCCACCCACAACATGAAAGAATTTGACAGTAACTTATTACTCTTCCAAATGCTATTCTCCGAATTAGTCGGACAAGAATATTCCCTAAAAGACGCCTATAAACGAAGCCTCAAGAAATTGAAATAAATAACAGTTAGTGATAAATTATCCACAAGCAACCTTTAAACACATTTATATCGTATATGTTGATAAGAACCCATTGACACTTCCCTTCTTAAAATACAATAAAAATGAAACAATTATTCTTAATATTATTTACTTTCTTGGGTTCCGCATTCAACTTATCTGCTCAACTAGTAGCAGATGCGGGAAATGATTTTTTAGTTTGTCAAATTGATACTGCTACCTCATTGGGCAATTATCAATTAGGTGGTACTCCTGCTGCTACTGGAGGTGTAGAGCCATACACTTACAAATGGTATGGCACTTATTCTCTTGAGTTTAGTTCAATTGTCGTTAATGCTTCCTTTTTTTTAAATGATACGACTATAGCAAATCCTTCTTTAATAGCTAGTGCTAACAATAACAGCTCACTTTTATTATTTTTAGAGGTAACCGATTCTGAAAATAATATAGCATTAGATAGCATTGAAATAACATTTTCACAGTTTGCCAATGATTTATTTGATTACTACTATTTTACCGAACCCGATGATACTATTCAAATTGCCACTACTCATGTAGGGGGTATTCCGCCTCTATCTTTTGAATGGTCGCCTAATTATAATATTTGGCCAATTGATTCACCTACCCCATTGGTAAGCCCTGACACTAGTACCAACTATATTTGTACCATAACAGACGCCGCTGGTTGTCAAACTGATACAGGAGATATTGTTGAGGTTTATGTTAGCACTACTAATATCGAAAATATATCTGATCAGTTAATAGACTTCCATTATTCTCCAGCTAGTCAAAGTATCGTCATTGAAAATAATGAAAAGAATATAGGTGAGTTTAGCTATCAAATTATTGATCTTAATGGGCGATCTGTTTTAAGTAATCAAACTTTGCTTAACGAGCATACAGAAATTGATGTAAGGCATTTGCCTAATGGCGTTTATAATTTAGTTGTAGAGTCAGCTAAGGGAGAAAAGCAAACATTTAGATTTGTTAAGTTGTAAATTATGACATTAGAGGGTCACAAGCGAGACGCTTGCGACAGAAAGTTATTTGTATGACTTATTTCGTTCATCATTTATAGTTCATCATTCATAATTATTTTCGGCTTAGGGATGGGAGTGGTATGTGGCGGCCATGCTGCGACTTACGACGCTTAGGCAGACGTAGGCTGGCCTGAAAGGCAGACAAGTATGCCTTAGCAAAGTAGGAGCGGCATAGCCACATAAGAGCGGACAGCCCGACCATGCGCCTTCGGCTTAATGATTAATGTATAATGATGAACGATGAATTAGCTCATACTACGAACTTGCTTTACGAACGCATGGGAAGCCCCAAATAAAAAAACAAACTCTATAAGATCAATAAAAAATCCTGTTAATTTTATAATTCTGTAAATTCTGATTCAGACAGTATAATGTAAGGGCGCACCTATGTGTGCGCCCCATTGAGCTGAGGCACAAGCTTCTAATCCTAAAAATCCTGATTCAGACCAAAAAGTAATAAGGGCGCACTTATGTGTGCGCCCCCCTTGAGTTTTGGATTACAATTATTTTATTTCTTAGCAAAAAGCGTAATACTCAACACCTCTCCCCCACTGTCACGAAAAGCTTGAATCTCTTCTTGATTTAGAATATCCTTAAAGGCTTCATCAGGAAGATGGATGGTCTTTTGAGAAAGGACTTGTGGATCATTGAAGCCTGCTTCTTTTACCACATTAACATAGTCATCTATTGGCATGGCGCCTGCTACACAACCTACGTACATTTCTGCATTACGCTGAATCGCTTCAGGAATTTCTCCTTTGATTACTACATCTGAGATACTGAAATGTCCTGTATCTTTTAAGACTCTATGAACTTGCTGATAAGCCTTTAATTTATTAGGCACTAAGTTCATCACACAATTGCTGATGACAACATCCATGCTATCGCTCTCGATGGGCATTTCTTCAATATCTCCTTGTACGAAGTGGACATTCTCGAAGCCTAATTTGGCTTTATTCACATTGGCTTTCTCGATCATCGCCGGTGTAAAATCAATGCCCCAAACTGCTCCTTGATCGCCTACTATACTTCTGGCTACGAATACATCATTTCCTGCACCTGAACCTAAGTCCAAAACGGTATGCCCTTCTTTAATTTGAGCGTGCTCTGTTGGAATCCCACAGCCTAAACTTAGATCTGCATCGGCTTCATAGCCCTCCATTTTTTCATAACTATCGCTGAAGTTACCATCCCAACCTGTATCACAACAATCGGTGCTACAACAGGAAGTATTTTTAGTGACTACTTCGGTATATTTTTCTTGGACTAATTTTTTGATTTCTTCTGACATGATATTTATTTTTAAAATTTGATTATTCAATTTTGATTGCAATCAAGAATATTATTTTCAATATTCATAAGGTAGACGCAAAGTGATAAAAAAAGACGCAAAAAAATACCATTAAATTTCTTAATTATTCTCTTTAGGCCAGTAATCTATGATATTCCCATACTTATCTGCTTCTATTTCACAGCATTGTAAAAATAGCGATTTGAGTTGTTCTCTACCTCTTTGTACCCTGGATTTAGCACCTGAGTAAGAAATGTTTAATCGCTCAGCTACTTCCTTTTGTGATAGTCCTTCTATTTCAGATAAATGTACCGCTTCTTTATACTTGTCTGGTAGCGTATCTATCATGCTTTTCATGCAATTGGCTAATAGTTGAGTTTGATCATCCGATTGAGAAAAATCCAATTGAGTAGGCAATGCTTCTTCTGAAAGTATCTTATTATTAGCTTTATAATGGTCTTGGATAACATTGCGGGTAATTTGGAAAATCCATGAGCTAAATTTGTCCTTATCTTGGAGTTGATCGATTTTTTTATTGGCTTTTAAAAAGACATCGTGGAGTAAATCTTTGGCTATGGCGTCCTCTTTTACTCTTGATTTAATAAAGAAATATAGCCGTTGGTGGACATTATCCCATAAATTTGTTAGGTTTTTCATCGTGATGTTTTAACTATTTAAGTATCTTAGAGGGCATTTGGCTCACTAAATTGATACTTTAGTTGATTTATTTAGTCTAAACGTTAAACCTTTAAGATAGTATATACTCCTAATAAGGTATTTCATACAAGAACAAATATTCATCCATAAAAAATATAAAAATGACAAGCAAGATGCTTAAAAAGTTGATCGGCGGTGCTTTTGTATTCTCTATTTGTGCTATGAGTTTAAATGCACAAGATACACAAGCCACTCAACAAGATAGTAAGGTTTCTAAGAAATCAATGATGAAAACCGAAGCTCACCCAACAAAAAGACCTGAATTGAAGGAACAAAATCAAAATTCTAATCAAAGATCTCACGGTAAAAAATCTGCTGAAGATAGAGCTAAAGATCTGACTACAAAGATGACACAAAACTTTGGTCTAACAAGAGAGCAAAGCCCAAAGGTGCATGCTTTAAATCTAGAGCTATTTAATACTGTAAAGACACTCCGCCATAGTAGAATGGAGGAAAAGTCTAAGATGAAGGCTATGAGCGAGTACTTACAAACTTATAGAAACTCTATGGGTGGAATCTTAGATAAAAAACAATTTGGTCAATTCAACCAAATGATGGACAAAATGCAAGAGCGCATGATGGCTAGCATCAGTGGAAAGAAAAAAGGCCATGAAATGGATAGAAAAGAGTATCAGTCTGAGAGAAAAGTAGAAGCTGGTAAGTCTGGGAAAGCAGGCAAAGTAAATGTTAAAGATGCCAACAGAAGCGAAAGAGCAGAAACTTCAGATAGAACAACTATTGATGAGGTGAATGTAAATGCTGAAGAAAAAGCGATCAAGTTTACTCAAAAAATGACTGAAAAATTAGGCCTTACCAGAGAACAAAGCCCTAAAGTACAGGAATTAAATTTAGAGCTATTCAAAATGGCGGAGCTTCTTCAACAAAGTAGAATGGAGGAAAGCTCTAAGAAAGCGGCATTAAATAAGCAATTAGTTTCTTATCGTTCTAAGATGTCTCGTATTTTAGATAAAAGACAATTGGGAGAGTTTGAGGCAATGTTTGAAAGATTGGAAGATAAATTAATAGGTAAGGTTACTGGTAAAAAAACGGCTAAGCCTAAGAGCCGCCAAATCAATCCTAGTAAGAAAGGATCTATTGATGGCCAGATTAATAGAAAAGCTCCAGCAAGAGAAATGCAAAACTCAGATGATCAATAATATTTAGGATTCATACCTAACAAACAAAAGCCCCATCGTTAATCGATGGGGCTTTTTTAGTCATATCTATTAAGTAGTAGTAGTAATAACATTTATACTTAGTAATGATAAAATAATAACTCCGCCATTTGAGCGTCCATCTTTTGCACT
>JAHDDN010000410.1:0-2768 GCA_020629335.1 Chitinophagales bacterium
GCTTATTCGTTATTCATGATTTGAGTTTGGTGGCGGATAGATTCTTTGTGAATACTATCGTATAAGGCTTCTATAAAATCTGGAGTTAATCCTTTATTAGTACCTTGCTCTGTTCGGCTGTTTTTGATAGAACCCCATCTGTTTGGTTGTAGAATAGTGATATCGTTCTTTTTCTTATACTCACCAATTGCACGGGCAACCTCCATTCGCTTGGATAAAATTTCAATGATTTCATCGTCAATTTGATCAATTTCTCCTCTTAAGAATTCTAAGTCTTCAGCGACTTTAGCGCCTCCAGTATCTCTTAAGGTTACAGCATCTAGCAGTTCTCCAAATTGAGAAGGTGTTACTTGTTGTTTAGCATCGCTCCATGCATTATCAGGATCAATATGAGATTCCAGCATAATTCCATCAAAAGATAGATCCATTGATTTTTGTGCAACTTCTAAAAGAGTATCTCTTCTACCACAGATATGGCTAGGATCACAGATTAATATCAATTCAGGTACTTGTCTCTTTAATTCAATTGGCAGTTCCCATAATGGCCTATTTCTCCATTTCGAATTTCCAAAAGAGGAGAATCCTCTATGAATGGCTCCTAAACGATCTATCCCTACTTTGTTGATTCGCTCTAAGGCTCCTAACCATAAACTTAAATCAGGATTGATCGGGTTTTTAACAAATACTGGAATATCTACTCCCTTAAGAGAATCTGCTATTTCCTGTACTGCGAATGGATTAACACTTGTCCGTGCTCCTAACCATAATACATCAACATCCGCCTTTAAAGCTTCCTCAACATGCTTGGCATTAGCGACCTCCACTGTTATTGGAACATTCAAAATCTTACCTGCTTCTTTTAGCCAAGGCAATCCTATTGCTCCTACCCCTTCGAAACTGTTTGGACGGGTACGTGGCTTCCATATTCCGGCCCTGAGGAAATCAACTCGCTTACCTTTAAGCTGCTCTGCGGTTTGAATAACTTGCTCTTGAGTTTCTGCACTGCAAGGGCCAGTAATTACGATTTTATTATTCACCTTAAATCCCCAGTCTTTGTAAGGTTTTAAGTTAAGTTCGACTTTAGAGGATTTACTTGCTTTTGATTTTACAGTATCTTTTTGTGTGATTGTTTTTTCTGACATAGTTATATAGTTATTTAAAGTAGATAAACAAAAGTTTTCACCTACTTAAGATTTTTTTAATGGTATTGGCATAAGCCATATTTGATTTTAATTGTTGAAAATCACCTTCTGCAATTTTATTTCTGAAATCGTTGAGCTGAGTGATATAAGTATCGAGAACTTCTATTACATTGGTTGAATTTTGTTGAAAAATATCTGCCCACATTTCGGGAGAGCTTTTAGCTAATCTTACAGTAGACTCAAAACCTCCACTTGCGAGGTCAAAAATCGTTGCTGTACTTTTTTCTTTTTCTAATACTGTTTGAGCTAAGACGAATGAACTGATATGCGAGATATGAGAAACATAAGCTGCATGCATATCATGTTCTGCTGCGCCCATATAGAGTCGTCTCATATTAAGACAATCAAATAATTGCTCTACTAAGATAACAGCATTAGGGGCTGAGTGGTTTTGATCACAAATAATAGCTACTTTATGATCATAGAGATTATAAATGGCAGCTTCTGGCCCACTTTTTTCTGTACCTGCCATTGGATGAGCAGCCACAAATTGCGCTCGATTGGGATGCTTTTCTACAGACTCTATAATTTGCTGTTTTGTTGATCCCATATCAGTTACAACAGTCTGACTCTCAATCATTGTTAAGAGAGAAGGTAAGAGTTGGATAATAGCATTTACAGGAATAGCCAAAACAATCAAATCCGCCCCTTTAATAGCGGTTTCCAATGCTTCTACCCTATCAACTAAGCCTAAGTTGATCGCTTGTTGACAATGATTGAGATCATTATCAACTCCAATGATGGTGCTTGCAAATTTTCTTTTTTTTAGTTCTAATGCTAAAGATCCACCTATTAGACCTAATCCTATGATGATTGTTTTCATGTAAAACTAGTTTTTTGTTAACAAACCCTGTGTTCATTTACACCTTATTCAAGGATGTCGTGTGTGCGTACCTCCACCGAATTTTTAATACGATTTAAAGCTTCAGTAATTCTGGGTTCATTAAGGCATAGGGAAGCTCTGACATATCTCCTACCATTAGAACCAAAAATAAAGCCAGGGGTGACAAATACTTTAGATTCGTACAGTATTTTATCTAGAAATTTTTCGGTATCCACTACCCTATCTGGAACTTTAGCCCAGACGAACAAACCATTTTGTGGCAATTGAACGCTACAGCCTATTAGCTGTAAGAGTTCAATTATTTTTTGTTTTCTTAGGGTATAAATACTATTTAGATTGCCGTACCAATCCTTTGGTAAAGCAAGGGCTTGAATAGCTGCTTCTTGTATACCTCTAAACATGCCTGAATCCATATTGCTTTTTACTTTCAGCACCTCTTGAATATATGCTTGTTTACCTAATAGCATTCCCACTCGCCAGCCAGCCATATTGTGAGATTTGCTAAGGGAGTTCATTTCTAAAGCAACATCCATTGCCCCATCAATGCTTAAAATACTTAGTGGCTCATCATTTTGAATGAAGCTGTAAGGATTATCATGTATTAGTAGAATATTATTTCTTTTGGCGAAATTGATATACTTTTCAAATAAAGATTTAGAAGCCGGTCTTCCTGTTGGCATATTAGGATAATTGAGCCACATTAACTTCACTTTTGATAAATC
>JAHDDN010000410.1:2868-5182 GCA_020629335.1 Chitinophagales bacterium
CTTAGCTCTGGTATGCCTTTATATGATTGATAGGCATGAGCATTCGATCTTTGAGCTGTATTACACAAAGCATTTATAACTGAAGGATGAGGAGGCATATCAGGGCTACCAATTCCTAAATTAATAACATCTGCCCCATTGGCATTCATCTCGGCTATTTCTCTTAGTTTTCGAGAGAAGTAGTATTCTTTTACTTGCTTCGTTCTATCTGCACTTTCTATCATTATTTTCACTTTAGGGCATAAAAAAAGCCCCAATAAATTAATATCGGGGCTTTAAAAGCATTTTTTATTTTTGACATACAATCTTCCCAATATCTTTTTAGCTGAGGCTATAAAAATAATAATACCAAGTATTAGAGAAAGTATGAATTGTGCTTGTCATGGGACAAATCTAAATTAAATTTTTAATTAAAAGAAATTTATTTTTGAATTTATGCCATTTATTTAATGATTATCTTTTAATTCCTCAGAATTTTATTCCTAATCAGGTTTGTCTTTTCGTTTTTCTTTGAGAATATGATACATAATATCGTAGGTGTTTTCATCAAAATCTTTTTTGGGGGGAGCTGGTTCTTCCTCATCACCTTCCACTGTAATTCGACGAGCAGTTTCTTCTTCAATTTTCTTTTCACCATCAACTGGCCAGTAGATGGCCTCTCTTTTGTTTGGATCCTCCTCCTCTTCGCCCCAATCAAATGGCTTAGGGGCATCTACCTTTCGATAAATATAAGCCGCAAATACTCCAGAAAATGCACCAAATAGGTGTCCTTCCCAAGAAACACCATCTTGTACAGGTAAGAGTCCCCATATCATACCCCCATATAGAAATACGACTAATAAGGAAAGTGCCATTGATCTTATATCCTTTCGCAACACCCCACTAGCAAACACAAAGAATGCCAAGCCATAAACAATTCCACTGGCCCCAATATGATAAGAAGGACGAGCGGCTATCCAGACTAACAAACCTGTTAATAAATAGATAATGCTTAATACGTTAAAGGATACCTTTCGATAGGACTGTAAGAGTATAAAGCCTAATACGATGAGTGGCATGGAATTGGAGAAAACGTGTTGAAAATCTCCGTGTATGAGCGGCATCGTCAAAATACTGATCAAACTATCAGTATCACGTGGGAGCACGCCCCATCTAACAAAACTCAAACCCATGAATGTCTCTACTGCTTCTATAATCCAGATAAAAATGACAAAGTAAATTGGGTATAATAGATTTTGTTGAAGGTTTTTAATTTCTGATTTCATTGTATTACTATGAAGGAAATAATAGGCGTTTTAGTTCACTTTAAAAAGCATTTCCCAAATCGGGCTCACCCATTAAAGCTTTTTATCAGTTAGGCTAGCGAGGAATACATCACTTCAATAAACGCTTACTCCCCTAAAACTAAATTAAGGTACTAAGATAAGGAAATTGAGCGTTTTTTGTTCAATGAGCAATATTTTGTAATTTAGAACACTCTAAAATATAAGTTAAATATGAAAACACCACACTTATCATGCCTACTAATTGCATTGCTTATATTCACTGCTTGTGGGAAAGAAGAAGAAAAAACGGGTTGCACAGATATTAATGCAAACAATTATGATAGTCAGGCTTATGCTGACGATGGATCTTGCACTTATGATGGTCCTAATTTAATCTTTAAGTTTAGTTTTGATCCAGATCAAGAGCGATTAGGGAATTTTGGCGAGCCGCAGAGCATTCCTGATAATCATGCTGCCCAAACACCTGATTTTCATATGATGGGAGCGCATTATATTGAGTTATCCGAGGCAGGAGATATTCCTGCATATAATGGTACTCAGATTTACCAAAGCCCTATGACAACTGAGGGTGGAACTGACGCTATAGATTTTGATGAAGCGCTTTATGGAGGTGATGGAGATGTTTTTTATACTAAGCCCATACAATCAATTGAACCAGGATTATACGAGTATTTACGAATATCACTATCTTATCAGAATTATAGCATTCAATTTAAGTATCAAGACTTTGCCTTAGAAGGGACTATCGCTTCTTTCATTGGAGCTAATACATATATCCGTTCTTATGAAGTGGCTAATGAATCAATCACTGTTAACGGAAATAAATTGCAAGGCTACTGGGCTTTTGAAACAGACTTTCCTAATGTCCCTGTAATAGAAGGACAAGCACCAGAAGGAGCTACCACCGTTCCCAATCCTTTATTTACTCAATCGGCCATTCCTCCTGGTTCTTGCTTAGTAACAGGCGGTTTCGAATCTCCTTTGGAAATTACAGGCAATGAAACAGAAGATATTGTGATCAACTGCTC
>JAHDDN010000411.1 GCA_020629335.1 Chitinophagales bacterium
TTAAACCCCAATATCATGTTGAAACAGTTAAAACAAAATTGGATTCTTGGCTTACCTTTATTGATAGCCTTATTCTTAGTATATCTAACTCAATCAGTTTATTTTCAAGCAGCTCCCAATGATTTAGCCTTAGGAATTACGGCGGACTTCCTATTAACCATCCCATTTGTTTATTACCTTTTGATTCGCAAAAGAGACATCCCTAAATATACGGTCATTTCGGTCTTTATTGTATGTGTGATCTTAGCGAGTTTTATTTTACCTTCGGAGCATCAAGGGCTTTTATCTCAAGTAAAACGCTTTGTTGTTCCAGTATTAGAAATTGGTATTTTAAGTTTTGTGATCTGGAAGGTAGTTGGTATTCGCAAGTCTTTTAAAGCCAATGACCAGTCTAGTCAGCCTGACTTTTATGAGCAGATTCAGCAAGCTTGTACAGAGGTATTACCAAAGAAAGTGGGAGAATTATTTGCGACTGAAATTTCGGTGTTTTACTATATCTTTGCTCGTGCTCCTAAGACTTTAGCCGCCAATGAATACACTTACTTTAAAAAGAGTGGTGTTAAAGCACTTTTGGGCGTATTACTTGTCGTAGTGCTAATAGAAACAGCTATTGTGCATATCTTGGTGTCTTATTGGAGCCATACTGTTGCTGCAGTCTTGACCTTTTTGGGTTTATATGCAGGTTTGCAGATTTTCTCGATTGTGAGGTCGATGAATCATCGACCTATTAGAATTGATGAGGAAAAACAACAATTGAGATTATGTTATGGATTTTATGGGGAAGTACTGATTCCTTTTAGTGAAATTAAGCAAGTGGAATTGCACAAAAAATCTCTTCCCAAGCAAGAAGGTTTGATCAGATTGACTCCCTTTGATATGTTGGAGTCGCATAATACCCTGATTCATTTGAAGAGTGAACACAGCTATCAAAAGATTTATGGATTGAAAAAACAATTCACTTCTATGGCTTTATTCTTAGATGAGAGGGAGCAATTTATTACAGAAATAGACAGAATTCTTGACAAAAATACAAACCCATAGTAGAGGCAGGGGCTTGTTTACTAATTCACAAAATTTGGCATAATTGGCATTGTGCTTCACAAGCATTAATGATACATTTGCAGTATCAATGAACTACTATTTTCAATTACAATTTAAACGCTTGGGTCGGATCTTTACTGAAATGAAGATCCCTTCTTTTTTGGCCTTGCCAATAATAAGCCTGTTATTTTTATTAATGGCTAAATTGGTGTTTTTTAAAGCCCCTTATCCAGCGTGGATATTTGCTGCTTTAGCCATATCAGTTTTGGTTAGATTAGGAGATTATAAAAGAAATGATTGGCTGCACTCCGTTTTTAAGGAAAAGACACATCGGCTCATCAGATTGCTTGAGAATGGCTTTGTCATTATTCCATTCACTGCTTACTTGATTTATGAAAATCAATATTATGTCGCTTTAGGCTTGCTTGTGATCGGATTGATGATGGCTAATATTCAGATTAAGCAGGGGAGGAGTCGGACGATCCCTACGCCTTTTAAACGTAGGCCTTTTGAATTTATAGTGGGCTTTAGAAATGCTTTCTGGCTGATTGCTTTAGCGATCTGTTTGTTGGTCATAGGAATTGTGGTGGCTAATTTTAATTTAAGTATTGCTTCTTTAGTATTGATCTTTTTGATTAGTTTGACAAACTATTCTAATCCTGAAGACGAGTTTTTTGTATGGGTTTATGCAAAGAATCCTACAGGCTTCTTAATCCATAAAATAGGAACGGCTCTTTATGGAGTATCTTTTTTGTCCATCCCTTTTACCATTGCTTTATGCGTTTTTTATCCTGATTATTTACTTATTATTTTAGGTTTACAATTAATGGGCTATTTGTTTTTAATAGCGATGGTCTTGGCTAAATATACGGCCTTTCCAAGGGAAATTAATTTACCTCAAGGGCTGTTTTTGTTTTTGAGTTTGTGGTTTCCTCCACTTTTATTGGTCATTATACCTATATTGTTTTATCAAGCAAAAAATAACTTAAAACCCCTATTAGAATGTTGAAAATTCAAGAACTGTCTAAGTCTTATGGAAATAAGAAAGTGCTTAAGGGAATCAATGTCGAATTTTCTAAGGCTAAGGTTTATGGTATCGTAGGAGAAAATGGGGCTGGCAAAACGACCCTTTTTAGATGCATTGCAGGATTGGAAGACTATGAAGGAAGTATTCAGGCGAGTCATGAACCTTTGAAAAATTATCTGGGCTTCTTACCAACCGACCCAGTATTTTTATCAAGGGTAACAGGATGGGAATATTTAAAGCTGCTGTGTATATCCAGAGATATCACAACGGAAGACTTCGAAGCTCAAAATATATTTGACTTGCCTTTGAATCAATATGCAGAAACTTATTCTACGGGTATGAAGAAGAAGTTGGCACTAATGGCTGTCTTGCTTCAAGATAATGAAGTGCTTATATTAGATGAACCCTTTAATGGGGTGGATATACATTCTAATATGATTATCACTGAAATTATTAAAAAGCTAAAATCTCTGGACAAGGTGATTTTGATATCCTCTCATATATTTGCTAGCTTGAGTGAAATTTGTGATGAAATACTTTTACTAAAAGAGGGGCGTTTTGAGAAAGAGGTTAGTAAGGATAAATTTCATGAATTAGATCAAAAAATGAAGGAAGTTGCTTTAGGAGATAGTATCAATAAATTGAGATTGAAATGATTAAAGAAGGACAAACTATTCGAATAAGAGATTGGAAATTGACAGATCTAAAAACCTATGAATATTGGAATTTAGGCCAGCATAAATGGATGGAGTTTGATGGCCCTTATTATCCCAAATTAAGCCCAAAAGAATTGGAGCAAACCATTGCAATGCTCGATCAAAGAATTAAAGAAGGGAATTGGCTAAGCCCAAGACCGAGAATAGTGATAGCAGATAAGGCAACGGATCAATTATTGGGAACCGTGAGTTGGTATTGGCAAAGTAAAGAAACGAATTGGATGTCTATTGGAATTGTTCTTTATGACGATGCCTATTGGGGAAAAGGCATAGGATATGATGCACTTAAATTATGGGTAGATTATTTGTTTGAAGAAGACTCCTCTTTAGTGAGATTAGATTTGAGAACTTGGTCAGGGAATCCTGGTATGATCAAACTAGGAGAGAAAGTGGGATTTAAGCAAGAAGCTTGTTTCAGAAAAGCAAGGATTGTCAAGGGGGAATACTATGATTCTATTGGGATGGGGATATTAAGAGAGGAGTGGATGGCCTTATCCAATTCCCATTAATTTTGTATCTTCGTTTATCTGATATAATAAATTAGATTCTAAAATGAAGAAATTTTTAAAAAGCCTTATTTACCAAATGTTTCCCGTTATGCTAGGCGTTTATTTAGGATTCGCTCTAAATAACTATGGAGAAAATCGCAAGTTAGCCGAACAAAAATCCGTCTATAAACAGATGTTAGTAAATGAAATTACGGGCAACTTAACACAAGTAGAAGAAGCATTGCTGTATCATAAGCAATTAAAAACCGATTTTAGAGAAATTTTAGATAGCGAAAATATATTGAAAAGCTTTCAATCCTATAGTTTAAAAGGTTTAAGACCAGGAATGGTCAATAGTAGCGCTTATGAAACAGGTCTTCAAACAGGCGTTATCCAAGAATTAGATTTAGAACTGATCCAGCTAATTAATAGGCTTTATACTTACCAAGAAAAATATAACGCCATTAATGAAAGTATACTAGATAATTTCATTGCGCAATCCTACCCTGAAACGGAAAAAGAGATTGAAAATATCTTAATTGGCCTAAATATGAGCATGAACGATATCCTCCAATTTGAGACAGACCTACCCATTTTTTACAAAAAAATATTAGAGATGCTGTAATCAACCGCAAGGGATAGAAGCGGTATGCAGCGTCTATGTGCTTGCTTACGAAGCTTAGTGATGCGATGGCTGGCCCGATAGGGCAGACAAGCAGCACTTAGCGCAGTAGCGAGGGCATAGCTGCATAATAGCGGATAGCCCGACCGCTGCGCCTTCGGTAAATGATGTATGGATGAGCTATGAATGATCAATTGGGTTGGCAGCAATGCTTGAGTTTAGCAGCGCAGGGGATGCGGCCAAATGACAATTCCACTTCAGCTTAAGTTTAATGTGGTGATTATCAAAAAATTAACTTAAATTTGTCAGTAGGGTCTTGTCTTGGATAATATCTTAATGATGCAGCACCCAATTGACAATTAGGAAAAAAGGAAAAATTTTAAAATGAATTTTATTGCGATAGATTTTGAAACGGCTAATGCGAAGCGAAATAGCGCTTGTGAGATAGGACTAGTAAAAGTAGAAAATTTTAAAATCGTTGAAACAAAAGCATTTTTAATCCGCCCTAAAGAAAATTATTTCGAACCATTTAATTCTCGTTTACACGGTATTGATGCCATCAAGGTTCAAAATGAACCCGAATTTGATGTGATTTATGAACACTTGAAAGAAGATTTTGAAAACTATTCGGTCTTAGCACACAATGCTTCCTTTGATATGAGCGTGCTAAGAAACAGTTTAGATACTTATAATATTCCCTATCCCAAAACCTCTTATGCTTGTACGGTTCAAATGGCCAGACAATGCTTGCAAGGACAGCCTTCTTATCGACTCAATGCCTTATGCGATTACTATAATATTAAGTTGGATCATCACCGGGCCTTATCAGATTCGATTGGCTGTGCACAGATTGCTATTAATTTATTCAAAGCAGTAGGAGTGGAGGATTTTAGCCAAATCGAAGAAAAAATGAATATTCGAGTGGGTAAGTTATTCCAAGGCGGCTATCATCCTTCGTCCAAAAAACGAATGAAATTAACCGATCTCAAATTTGATCAATCGAACTTCCAGCCTAATAATCCATTATATCGAAAGAACATCGTCTTTACAGGTACGCTTCGTTCTATGGTAAGGCAAGACGCCCAAATCAAGGTATTGGAGATTGGAGGACGATGCGCTAATAGCATTAATAAAAGTACAGATTATCTAATCATAGGAGATCGTGATTATTCTAAATATCGACAAGGCCACCGAAGTGCTAAAATGAAAAAAGTAGAAAATTATATCGCCAGTGGAAGGCCGATCAAACTATTGACCGAAAATGAATTTTTGGCAATGATTAAT
>JAHDDN010000412.1 GCA_020629335.1 Chitinophagales bacterium
ATCAAATATAGTAATATTCAGCTTATTTTCAACATTTTCAGCTAATATAAGGCTTATTTGTCCGTTAGATGGATTTGGATAAAGTTGAATATCTAATTGGTCTTTATCTTCTATTCCAACATTGAATGGCTCTACAGTTGCTTCAACCTCCACTGTTTCACTCGAACAAACAATAGGTGTTTTTTCTACTTCCCAATCATAAAAATAGTAATAGAATCCTTCACCATAAGTAGAGTCATTAATACGCATCAAATCTCCTATTTCATATGGATAGCTTAAATTATCAGAATCTGTTCTGAATAACTTAGGATTTAAATTAGAACAACCAATCGTATATTCTCCTGGCTCTAACTCGAAATTTAAGTCTATACGACTTTGTCCTTCTGGTATCATTATATCAGCAGATGCTACAGTTTGACCATTTTGACGAACTACAATTGTTCTTTCTTCTTCACTATAAGATTGAACTTCTACCGATACAATTTTAGATTCAGCAAAGACTTCAAATAATAACTCTCCATTAAATTGTGGATTAGCCTGGGCGCCGTCATCTAAATTAATGGATGCACCACCTTCTGCTTCGATTCCTCCAAAGGAATTAATATTTTGAGCATAGTAAGTAGTTGTTTCCTCTAATTCAGGAGTAGTGAATATTTCGCCTGTTCCGACTAAGTCTCCCGCTTCATTATACCATAAGATTTCATCTCCCACAGCAGTTAATGTCGCTACTTCACCTGGCCCCACTGTTGCACCAGTCACTTCAGGATTAGCAATTTCATTTAAAACCTCCACCATAACAGCTGTAGAAGAAAACTCTTGACAAGCTCCTTGGATAGTAACAAAATATTCTCCTGATTCAGTTACTTCTATGCTTTGACCACTTTCGCCATTAGACCAATCGTAATTATCAAAACCATCAGAAGATAGCATCACACTACCACCATTACATAAGATAGTATCACCTTCTACCATAAGAGAAGGTATTGTAATAGGATTAATAATCGTTTCGATAGTACCAGAAATACCATAACAGCCAGTGTCATCAGTGATTGTTACATCATAAAAGCCTTCGCCATCTACTACTATAGATTGTGTATCATCTCCTGTAGACCAAAGATACTCATAACCATCTGGAGCAGATAAAGTAACTGTTTCCCCATCACAGAAAGTTGTTTCACCCTCTACATCAAGTTCTGCATCTAAGGCTATACAAACCCCTTCTATCACACTAATGCTTTGGTTAGGCTCTAAATCCTCAAAGGTGTCTACTATCCCAGAAGGCCAACGAATGACTAATGAATCAATGGCAGTTGCTTGACCCAAACCAAAATGTTTAGTTAATGAGTTAACGATACCATAACTTTCACCCGCTCTTACTTCACGAATTTGCATTCCCCATTCTCCATAGATTTCTACTCTCGCACCAACACCCACTTTATTACTTTCCATGCCAATCAAGCGGACTTTAAAGTAATTATTATCATTACCATTATTCATCCAAATAGCATCTGGTGTATTAGACGGATTATTATAAACCTCTGCATAACCTCCATAAAAGTCTAAAAAGCCATCATTATTCAAATCACCAATAGCATAAGACTCCAAAGGTAAATCTCCAAATATGTCATTAATCTTAGTAAAGGTTTGATCACCATCATTTAAGAAGAAGTTATATTCCGAACCAGACACGATTAAATCTATCCAACCATCATTATTAAAGTCCTTAAAAACACCCTGAATTGGTTGACCAGCAATACCAATCCCATCATCAGCTGATATATCTGTGAAGTAACCATTTCCATCATTTTCCATCAATTGGCTTGGACCATCGTGATTAGTGATGAAACAATCCATATCTCCATCATTATCAATATCAGCAAAATCGGCTGTCCATGATTGTAAGCCAATGGCTAAATTACGGTCTTCCGCTTCATTAGCATAGTTGTTCTCGCCATCATTGATCCAAAGCGTATTGATACGTCTTGTGTCAGTTGGGTCTTGTACACCTTGACGACACTTGGCAATATATAAATCTTGATCTCCATCATTATCAATATCTGACCAAACGCTACCATAATTTCCTGAACTTGGTTCTCCTGAATTACCATTGATAGACATATCTATCCAATCATTCGCTAAATCAAAAGTGCCATCTCCATTATTTGCCCATATCTGACTTTCTGCATCGTCATGACAAGCAAAAATATCTAAATGCCCGTCATTATTAATATCTGCTAAGTTACTCCCCTGAATGAAGATAACTTCTTCATCCAAAACCTCTAACTCAAAATCCGTCCCCGCATCATTCGCTCTATAATAATGAATACCATCATAGTAACCCCCCATTAATATATCACAATAGCCGTTATTGTCAGCATCTGCCACAATAAGGCTCCATCGCTTATCAGGAGAAACCTCCCCCATATCAACACTTTCGAAAGTACCATTCAGTGTTTGATACTCTATACGCATGAAACGCCCCTCATCTAGACGAACAATATCATCCAAACCATCACCATTGAGATCCGTTACAGCCATACATACTCCACTATGGAAATCGTCATCTCCCATCAAATCTATGATTTGATTACTAAAGGTGACGTCTTGTGCATTTGCACTAAATAGCCAAAGCGTAAGCAAGGCTGTTGAGATTAGTAATTTTTTTAGCATTTTATGTTTTTTAGTTTCTTTTTAAAGTAGTTAGTACTATAAATAACTCATATGCAATCGACTTGTTCATTATGCAAAAAGCCTTATTCTACTTGAAAACGTAAAATAAGGCTTTTTGGGTGCTTCTAAAAACAAAACACACACATATTATTGTCTCTATTTTAACCTAAATGTTCTTTTTCATTAATATCTTAGCTCTAATATGCTCATTTGACTAGCATTTTTACGATACAAATCGTAATCATGCACCGTACAATGCGTATCTAAATTAGTGTCACAAGCAATATAATCTATTACTACACTCGTTTCTCCTAAATAATAATTGAAATCATCTACATTAATCACTCCATCTCCTTCAAAGTCCCCAGCATACATTGCGTACTTAGAAGAAGCTGAAAGAGTCTGTGTATTTCCCATCGCAGCAGCAGCAGTTGTAGTAAAATCATAAGCCGCACCCGTATTCGGTAAACCAACCGTCGTAGCACTCATCACATCTAAATGATTACGATGCCTCACTGCAATATAATGATTACCGACTTGATGAAGTGTTGACATCTCTACCCCCAAATTTCCATCTACTCCGTATATATTACCTGCATTATCTATCCAAGCAGCCTGTTCAGCCAATACATTAAAGGTATTAGCTCCATCTCTCACTTCCACCATTACCCAATCCACCGCATTCGATGGCCATGCCGAATAAGTTTCCGCACCACCATAATTCCAAGGAGAAGCCGCATAAGGTTGAGCGCTAGGCAATAAAGAAGCCGCATTCAAGTCTGTCACCATACTGCCACTACCATCATCAGCTCCTTCTAACCAAACTTTAGCAAAGACACGAATACAATCCGTCGTCTCTGTAATAATACTACTAAATCCACTATAAGCTCCACATAAAGCTCGCACCCTAAATTCATAGTCTTTACAAGCATCCAATCCCGTCACCGATAATGCAGTACCACTTGAAGGAGCTGTCGTCCAAGAAAAAGCACCAACTTCTCTATACTGCACTTCATAACTCAAACCCGAAAGACTTGAAGTATTATTCCAAGACAATACCACCTCATCTTCAGTCGCAAAAGTACTAGCTAAGCCATTAGGAGCTGAAGGCGCACTAATATTGACATTATAAGCTACAATATCACCTTCCGCTTCATTACAACTAACCGCTCTCACTGATACAGTACCTGTGCCAGTACTTCCCCAATTCACCACTATATTAGTACCATTATCCACTACAATACTACCGCCAGTCACCGCCCAACAATAAGTCTCTGTCGGGTCAGGAGAAACAATACTATAAGTCTCCGTACTATTCGGACAAACCGCATTCACCCCTGTAACTGTCGGATCAGCAGGCTTCAATAAATTTTCAAATAAAAAATCAGCCGACTTCACTACTAAATCATCCGCAATCACTGGATCATCCCAAAGCTCATGCCCCTCTCCTGCATAAAGATGTAACTCATTCGTATACCCCAAAGCATTCATCCGATCATGAATAGGAATAGACCCATACAAAGCAGGAAATAAAGCCGAAGCCCCAAAAGGAGCAGCATAACCTGGATTCACAATATTATCCGCATCCCCGTGAAAAGAAATAATAGGTACATTATCTGTCGTCGGCTCAATAAAACTATCATCACCAATCGCTCCCCACATATTAATGATAGCTACAGGTTTGCCAACATGATTGCTTGGTGGTTGACCCAAATTATTCGCCCCACATTCTATACAACCCAAATCTGGCCAATCCACAAGGAGCTGAGGCACCACATAAGTATCTGCCAATAATGGGTTAGAAGCACGCTCATACTCTTCTACAAAAGAAGCATGAAGGGCATTTATAGCGCCTGCACTATGACCGCCTGCAAAAATCATCGTTGTATCCACTCCATAAGTCGCAGCATTTGCCTTCACAAACCGTATAGCAGCTTTCATATCTTGTCCGCCTCTATAAACCGCTCTTACCGCCGAAGCCTGATTCAATGCATTAAAGCCAATTCTATATTGAGCAGATACAACCACATAACCTTTAGCGACCATCGCCTCACAATAATCCACCAAAGGTGGAAACTCCTTCCAACCTGCCAAAAAAGCACCGCCAAAATTCATGACTATACATGGACGCTTCGTCAAGGCATCACCCTGCGGCATATAAATATCCATCGTCAAATCCTGATCCAAGGTCAATGCCTCAGAAACATCATAATCAGGCGCTGTTCCAAAATAAACATTATTCGCCAAATCATAATTACTAAATATATCATCAATATATCTATTATCCGTACAGGATTGGCCCATCAAGTCTATTCCCATCAGTACCAACACAAGACCTATAAAAGTAATTTTGACATTAAACATTTTCATCTTACTCTGTTTTAAAGACTATCTTTATAAGGCTTTAAATATAAGATTTTATCCCCACATTTCTATGACGCAAATTCAACAATTACCCATTTTATTAACTTTTGTAAACCCCCAATTAGCATTCATCATCATTC
>JAHDDN010000413.1 GCA_020629335.1 Chitinophagales bacterium
AGATACATATGCCATAACCTGAGTTTTCAAGCATTGGGATCGTCATTTGACTGCCATTTACATGTGATCTAAACTTAGCTGAATCATTTACCAAGGGAACATATTGGGTTACTATACCCACCAAATAGGTCTTCGTGCTGATATTAATACCATTGTTGACTTGTGAAAATATATTTTCTGCAACAAATACGGGGCCTCCTGAATTTCCTCCATAAACGGCACAGTCTATTACAAAGGTTTTATAGTTATTCATACTACTAATAATTCCTTTTCTTACTAAAGGTAATTCATAATTAAACATGGGTCGTTGGGGCCGAAATTTTGCTAGTGCTTTTGGATAACCGATGACATAAGTTTCCTCCCCTATTTCGATATCTTTGGCCGCTTTTATCATCGTTGAGTCTGCTACATATAAATTTATATTGGGGGACAATTTTGTGATGCCTTTGCTAAGTGTAATTTTCCCTTTTGAAATCGCCCCAATTCTGATGGTACACAAATCTATCGTTTTATGAAAGGATATTTGATTAGATTGAAATAATAAGTTTAGATCTAATTCTAACAAATCCGTTGTCTTAAAATTTGATTTTTTTGGGTAGGACTTGATTTTTGCTTTAGGATTTTTCAATGTAAAGTTTCTTGTTCTTTTAACTATTTTTTCATTGAAAAGGACATGCCTTGCGGTGCAGAAATAAATTTCTTTATTATAAGCTACATATATCCCTGATCCCATTGAATCGCCAATGATAAATTGCGCAGCCAAGCAAGCTTTGTCTTTTTCGAAGGCAGTGTTTATTCTTTTTGACATTGGTTTTTTATTTTTGTACATTGAACTCGTTTAAAGTTTTTCTGCTGGCTTAGAAAATGGCTATTTTTTCGTATTTCTTCGTTATTTTATCGGTGCGTAGCGCTGCTATGCGCCTCAAAAATGCCTTGAACTACAAAAAAATAGCTCATTTTCAGCTTCATCACAAAACTTTAAATGAGTTCATTAATAAAGGAGTCCACTGTTTTCGCTCCTATCAAGTCGCCCCAAACATTTATTGAGGTGATTGGATAATCCCAAAATCTATCAATCATCACATAAAGGCCCAAGTAATATTCGGGGTTTGGAATGCCTAATAAATTGATGACCATGGTCATCATTACGATGCCGCCTGATGGTATTCCTGCTGTTCCTGCAGATGATAAAGCAATGAAAATGAATAATGATATTTGCTCTATCATAGAGAATTCGATACCTGATATAGTAACGAATAACATGGCGATAAGGGCTTGAAATAAGGCCGAGCCATCCATATTCAAGGTAGCGCCTATGGGCAGAACGAAGCGAGCAACTTTTGGTGAAACTCCCGCATCTTCGACTACTTTAGTAGAGACAGGAAGCGTGGCAGCACTTGATGCAGTTGCCAATGAGACAATGAGTGCCTGTTTTACTTTCCAAAAGTAATCCAATACATTAAATCGTCCAATCAATTTGCCAATTAATGGCAATGTAATAAATGCATGGATAAAAGCAGCTATGGATGTTGCTATAAAAAAGGATTTTACACTGTCAAACATACTACTATCAAAGGTAGAAACAGTGGACCAGACTAAACTTAAAATCCCTAAAGGAGCCAGCTTTAAGACCCATTCTATCAACTTCATAATTACCTCATTGAAACTAGTTGCTATTTCCAATATGGCAGGCTTTTTCTTTTTGTCTAAATAGAGAAAGGCTAAGCTGAAAAGGATGGTAAACACCACCAAGTGTAAAATTTCCCCATTGGCCAATGAGTTGAAAATATTAGTTGATAAAACCCGATCAACAAAATTCACTCCTGATTTAGTACTCGTTAGCTCAATTGTTTCATAATTGTTTTGGAAAATAAAAACATTAGCTAAAATGAGTCCTGTTATTACTGCAATGGAGGTGGTTGTTAAGTAATAGGCAATAGTTTTTAATCCCAATTCTTTTAGGCTGTCTATAGTCGATATTCGAGCGATGGCTAAGAAAAGAGAAAGGATAATCATGGGCAAAATCAAGACCTGTAACAATGATAAAAAAATTTGGCCCATGAATTGGAAATACTTGGATTCATTTGGCATAAAAATCCCTAAAACAAGCCCCAAGATGATCGCCAACAAGCTTAAGATTTCAAATTTTTTGTCTTTCATTAATGAGGCATTTATTTCTTCAAACGAAATCGTCTAATTGAAGGCTTTCTTCAAGGAATTTTATATTACTCCTTCAAGATAAGAACATCCTCTTGATTTTACAAATTTAGTATATATTTAGGCGCGGCTCAGTAGGAGACGTATTGATTACATTTCAATAATTAAGTGTCCCATTCCCGCCCACGAATAGAATTCGTGGGCTACCATATCATAAATATAGCTAAAGCTATATATTTCATCAGTTTTTAGTAATAATAACCGCCTTTAGGCGGTGATAGATATGGTAGCGTCGAATTTATTCCGACGCGAATATGAGACAATGCGTCTCTACATTAGGCGCCTTTTTTCGCCAAATACTGCTTCTATCTCTATATTAAAATATTACAGTTCAATCAATAGATCTAAAAACCATTTTCTAAAACCACTTTTCTCTATGGCCTTTCTTGACGGAATATTATCTTCCGTACAAGCGCATATTGGTTCAATATTTCTTGATTTTGAGATTGATTTTCCTTTGCTTAATAAATAACTACCATATCCCTGACGTCGATATTTAGGGGAAACTACAATTCCTAAGCAGGCGATTTGGGTATATAAATCAGTTGTTCTAATTTCTAAGGTACCAATGATTTCATCCTGTTTTTCTAAAACGAAAAACTCCTCTCTATTGATCCAATTACCGATATAATCTCTGAACCAATCTTCTGGTGCCCCTAATATTTCGTGTGAAAAACTGACGAGTCTTTCCAGGTCTTTTGTTTCCGCTACTCGGAATTCTCCTTCCTTTTCCTCCAGATTAGCTTCTTCCATGTCTTTAAATGTGTACCCATATATTTCCATTGATTTTTGAAAATGCATGATCAGAGAAAAACAAATAGGATTGTTGGTTCCTATTAGTGCCTTTTTAATTTCTCTTTGCTTGATAAATTCTTCTAAAATCTCAGTTCCATGCATCAGATATTTAGGAGTTATATAGAATTGATAGAGTGTGTTTTTTTCGGTAAGGCAAGCGTATCCTATTATATTCCCTTCTAGCTTTAACGCCCAATGTATGCAACATTCAAGTTGGTACTCCCAATAATCATCCAGCGGGAAAGTCAGACTATTTCGCCATTCTTTTTCTAAAGATGAAATGGTTTCTTTATTATCTATTACTTCAAAATTTATATTCATTATTTTTTTTGTTTCTCTTTAGAATTTAATTATTCCCTTTTGCTTTTTCATAATTAATATAGTAAGTATCGTACGACTGTTTTAAGACGTATCCAAGCTTCTTTCCTAAGTTAAGAGATTCGGGATTAGCGGCATCCCAGCTAGGATAGATGCCTTTATCAAGACAATCTAAAATAAGCGCTGAAGATACTATAGTTGCTAAGCCCTTCTTTCTGTGGTCTCGATCTGTAGCCACCTCAATCTCAATGCCATTATCATAAATGCTATAGGATGATGCGCCACTTACTACTTGTCCATTATGGACAATACAAAATCCAAGTCCTCTGGTTAAAAAATCTTGTGGAGAATTAAATTGACCGATTAACTCGGGTGAAAGTTCCTGCAAAGAATCTTCATTTACTAAAGATTCATCCATTCTCTTTAACTCATACCCTTTGGGTAGCTTTGATAAATAGTCTTGTAAGTGTTTAGAATCTAAATGCTCAGGTTTTTTTTCAAACTCAAATCGGTCGAATTTTTCAATCCTTCCTTCATGAATAGTTTCTATGCGTTTTTTCCAATCATCAGTATCTACAATGACTAGAATATGCTCTGGCAAATTACATATCAATTCCTCAGCCGCTTCCGAATTGACATCTCCAGCATAGAACACAAATATCCCTAGCATCACTTGTGCAACACTAGGGTTTTCAAGTTCATCTACCCATGCTTTTCCCATATGTCCTTGTAAGTAAGATAGTAGCATCGTACTACTTTTATTTTCAAATAGTGAAGCTATCTTATGTCTTGAATCATCATTTAATTGATGTATCATATTGTTTATTTTTATTTTAGGGAATAAGTAATCTAATCCCTTAATGAGTAAGTTTATTGTACGTATATTGGACATAGCTATCCTGTGTCCAAAAGTTGGATTATTATCCTTGTATAGAATGGGCAGACTTATCCCTACTATTAGCCCAAAGAGGCTAATAGACATAGGCATTAGTGCCAAACTATGCTATAAGTTGGTTGAAATATTAATTGATGTGCAATGGATAGAGGAATCTCCTTCAAAATACTGTGGAAGTATTTTGTATTAGTAAGGGTAAATAAATTCCTGAGATAGGCTTTTTATCCCTACTTAATGAATAATGAGATAAGAGATTTGTTGGAGAAGAAAGAAGATAGGAAAAAATAATTAGACTCTATTGTTTAATTTCTTCTCGCTGCACAAAAATGTAATTCCCAATACAATTTCTACTAATTGACTTTCAAATTTCATAGCTATTATATTTTTATGGTGAAGAAATAAATTTGTAAGAACATACAAATGTAAAAAAAATTACCGGCAATAAAAATAGATCATCTAAATTAAGTAAATTAAACAAGGGGTAGCATTGTCAAAATTATTACACAATATATCATACTACACCTCCTATTTTATGAACTCATTTAAAGTTCTATGTCAATATTTTCTTATTTTGCTAAATTATAGTCCACCACATCGAAATTTGTGAGTTTTGATGGGCTATTTTCCCGCCTCGCTGCGTTGAAAAGCCTCACCAACGCGATGCGTTGCCTTCGTTCCTTACAGGACAGGCTTTCGCCTTGCGAGTCAAAAAAATAGCTTCATCAACTTTTCACAAATCCTGACGTGGAGGACTATAAACTTTTATTTGCTTCTTTTCAAGCATTTATTTCTCTTAAAACCTTATTCTGTTAGTAGCAAATAGCATGAGATTGCCGCCCTAATAGTTAATTTGTTGAATAGTATATTTTAAAGTTTGGACAAAAAACTATGATTAATAAAAAAAAGGCAAAACTGT
>JAHDDN010000414.1 GCA_020629335.1 Chitinophagales bacterium
TAGGCATTGCTTAATTCAGCATGATACTCCCCATCTTGATTAATGATTAGATTGGGTGTAGTTCCTTCTGGAGCAGCAATTGCCGTCCCATCCAAATACCATTGAAAAGCGGTGTTACCATCAGAGATTATACAAAGCGTATCTGGATTACAACGTTCTAAACAGCCTGTTGGAATAAGGTTTACATTAGGTAATGGATGTATATTGATATGATTACTGGAATTTTGACGGCAGCCCCACTCATTGGTGGCAGTGGCATAATATAAACCTTCACTGCTCACAGTAATACTGGTACCGATGACTCCATTATTCCAATGATAATTAATACCTGCTTGTGGATTTACTACATTCAATGTTGTGGCATCTCCTTCGCAATATGGCTCAGGCGTGGTGCCTTCAATCCAAAAATCGGCTGGATTAGGATTGACAATGACAGTGAATGGATCAGATACACTGGAGCAAGTTGTTGTGGTATTGGTAATTGTAACTGTGAATGTATGTATGCCGACTGTTAGTGTATTCTCTCCTTCTAAACTTAAGAAACTTTGATCTAAGCCATTAGGGTTCGACCATTCGTAAGTGTTATTTATTCCCCAATTAGTATAAAGGATTAATTCGTCTCCTTCGCACATTTCATGACTTTCATAAATATTATTGGTCCAATCAGCGCTACCAAACTCATCTACCTCATTTGCATAAATAGATGCAATGGGTTTGGGTTCTACTGATACAAAAATTGGATTAGGAGTGAATAAGCAATTATTGTCATCAGAGATGGTGACAGAATAATAGCCACTATTACTAACGGTAATTGTCTGTGTTGTTTGGTCAGTAGACCATTGATAAGAAAACCCTAAAGGAGCTATTAAATCTACGGTTTCTCCTTCACATATTGGCAGCGCTTCCGAAAGCGCTATATTACCTAAGGCTAAATTATTTTCTTCTACTTGTATTGTTTGGGTATGAGTCGTTGTACAGCCTAATACATCTGTTACGCTTACTGCCACATCATAGAAGCCACTATTTTCAAAAACATGATAGGTGCTTGCCATAGATGCGGTATTTGCGGCTCCACTTGTTGGATCATCAAAATTCCAATCAATAGTAACGACATCTGTTGTACTATCTAAGGTAAAGGCTAAGCTCGTTCCTTCACAAGTGATTGGGTCAGCGGTAAAACTTACATCAATAGGCGCTAAGACCTCCACTTCTTTTGTTATTTCGTTGGTACAGCCTTGATCAGTTGTGATTTCTAAGGTGACATTATACATACCTGGAGATGAAAAGATATGCACTGGATTAGATAGTGCAGAGCTATTCATAACTCCACTAGCTGGATCATCAAAATCCCAGCTCCAATCAGTTATCGTATAATTCGGTAATACAGTGCTGAGGTCTATAAAGGACATCGGATTGTCCGCACAAACCGTTTCATTTTCGAAATCTGCTACTGCTCCTACTTCTATTACTTCGGCTGTTACCAGCGTACATGATCCTGTCCCTGAAACATCAGGCACATCTAATACTAGGAAGACCACATAATAACCTGGCTCATCATAGATATGATTAAAGTTAATCGTATTAGCGGTAAAATAATTATCTTCAATATCTGTATATACCCATTCTACTGTTCCAGGGATATAATTCACAGAGGTATTAACAAAGTTAAATTCATTACAGTTAGAAGTAGCTACTACATCAAAACCTATTGAGCCATCAGGCACACAAGCAGGAGTTGGTATAGGACAGTTAGGGCCATTACAGAAAGGAACTTCTACACAGTATTCAAATAAGGTAATGACATTAGAACTGTTCGTACAGCCGTTAATATCCACTATGGCAACATAATAATCGCCAAAGTCACTGGTAGATAAAATAGGCCCCGTTTCACCAGGAAGCATTATATTATCGTGGTACCATTGGTAAGTATAACCATCTTCTGTATCCAATGCGATTAGGTTTCTATCTGCTGCTGGCGGACAGAAACCTTTAGGGTCTGGAGTAGAAATATTGATCTCTGGAATCGGATATTCTTCTACAAAAAAGCTGGTTCGTCCTTCACATCCATCTGCATTTACTACGCTTACCTCATAGTGGCCGCCTGTCAAATTTATATTAGGGCCATTTCCTAAAACAAGCCCGTCCTCATCTTTCCATTCGTAAGTAGCATAAGGAGTGGTTGTGCTTACATTCGCTATTTCTCCTGCGCAGACTGCTGCATTAGGCACTGCAGGCTTTGCTGATTCTAATACTGTTACATTAAAGGCATTCGCAAATTCACACAAAACAAGTTCTACCGTAGCTGGGCCTTCTTGGTGCCAAAGCACTTCTATTTCATTAGTAAATCCACCATTGATAATAGTTCCTGCAGAAGCTGGGTTAACTTCCCATTCGTAGATTTCTAAGTCTACTTCTTCAGCTGTGAAAATACTTACTTGGTCTGCGCAGACTTCCGTATCGCCATTGATATTCACTCCGCTCAATAAATTAATATCAAAGTAGAGCGTATCAGACATACAATAAGGAGGATTGGGAAATCTTTGGATCGCTGCTAATTCATGAGGTCCTGCCCCCGTCCAAGTAATTTCTAAAGGATTACCTGCTTGGAAAAGTGTTAGGCCATCATTTTGGACTATCCACATTACGTCATTGGCAGGCGTATCAGAGAAAGCCTCATAAATATATGAGTGATCTAAGCAGATATTACTCGTCCCTTCGATACCCGTTAGTGGGGGTGGCTGAGGTAATGCTTCCACCGTTAATACAGCTGTCTCATTACACCAAGCTGCTGGATCAGTGGCTACTGCTTCAAAGCGATATAAACCTTCTCCATCCAACAATTGATAACTAATAAAACTCTCATCCAATACAAAATCGGTGTCTACAGTTCCATCTGGAAGCGTAACACTCCAATCACAATCAACACTTGTCCAGCCATTAATAATGGTCGTATTTAAATAAGTATTATTACCCAAACAGGCTTTTATATCTCCACCAATTCCAAATTTGGGTTTTAAATTGACCACTAAAGTATCTTCTCCACCACAATCTAAATAGCAATTATCATAACTAACAATAATCTCTGCTGTACCAGAATTAAGACCTTCTACCCAATCTACTACAATTTGGTTAGAGTTCTGTCCACTCGTAATATAGCCACTCCCCACTACTTGCCAATAATAAGAAGTTGCCTGAAATAAAGGTACACTATATACTTCCGAACCATCCGTACAAACTTCTGTCGGTCCCTCTATATTAATATCATCTCCAATAATAGGAATTTCTTCAACTACTGCTAAATCACAAACCCCCGCACAAGCACTTAAAGCCAACTCAACATTTCCAACTCCCCCATTATTCCATTGTACACTGACAAAATCATCTGCACTTCCTCCTCCATCTACTATAACTCCACCACTCACTGCCCAATCATAAGAAGAACAAGTACTGCCCGAATAATAAGTTGCCATATCTCCTTGACAAACCGTACCCGTACAAAGAATCTCAGGTACTGTTTCCGTACCTACCACTACTGTTAAGCTAGTACTATTCGTACAGTAACAACCACTTGTTGCTACCAAACTCACCTCATAAGTTCCTGCCTCCATATACTCATAAACTGGTTCAAAGTCTCCTGATAAATCATCATTACCAAAATCCCAAGCAAAGCTTTCTGCATTGGTGCTCAGGTTCTCAAAATAGAGCGTTTGTCCTAAACAAAGATTCACCACACCTCCACTCGGTGGCGGATTAGTGGTAAATGCCGCAATAGGCTCTTCCAGTACTTCTACACATACCACCTCATTAGTCGAACAGCCATTCGGATTCGTCTCTGTGAACGAAATGACGCCCGATTCGTCTGTCCCCCATTCTACCGTAATCTCATTATCATCAATCGTATAATTTGTTATATCCGTTACTTCCCAATCTAAGGTAGTGCCTACATCTGTACTAACAGTATAAACTCCAGTACTATTAGGACAAACCTTCAAACACTCTGGTGGAGGCAATTCATTAGTAGAGTCACAATCTATATTGATATAAATCGTAGCCGTAGCACAATCTACCAGTACACCAATTGGCCCACCGCCTGTATCCAAATACAAACAAGCTTCATAAGTAATAATTTCCACTCCACAATTCTCAGGGCCATAAATAGGCCCAGGTGGCTCACCTGTATTTACCAAATCTCCCAACGAAGCACTGGAATAACTCTCCACTTGCAAATAATAAAAACCTGCTGGCCCTTCTGCAATTAAAATCTCATCATTCGCTAATGGATTTAACTGAATGACACTTCCAGGAAAAATATCATAACAGTCATTATTTAAAATGGCCAACGAGTCCATTAAGGTAAATCCATCACAATCAACATCTGACTGACAAGAAGGGAAAGCAGGTAATATTAGTTCTGGGGAAGGAGAATCTATTACATCAATGGTCAAATTAGTCGTACTCATATCAGCAGAATCATACACTTCTATATCTCCACTGGAATAGGCAAACCAGCATACGGTAGCCTCCTCCCCTATCAAATAAGAAGGAGTAGCGCCTGTAAAAGACCATAAATAAGGCCCTCCAGCACCATTAGAAATGCTATAAGTTGTACAATCATTAGCACAAACTTCTAAAGGACCATCAATATCAACTTGAGCATTTAAACTCAAAAAGGAAAACAAAAAGCTTAGCGCAGTAAAGAGCAGTGATTTCTTTATCATGGTTAAAGGCTTATAAGAGTTAAAAGCTGTAGGCAACAATGACGAGGAAGGCTTCCCTATAATGACCCATCAAGCTAGTATTATGCTGCTTACCCTTTTAATTTGTGCTTTTATTGAATATATAATTCGGAATTTTTAGCAAAAATGACTCGCCAATTAACTAATACACGATTAACTAATTTGGGGCTTCCCCTTCCTTATTTTTCATCGGCCAGTAGGGGCGGTACCTATGTGTCCGCCCTCCGATGAAAAATAAGGAAGGGTCGGGCTGTCCGCTATTATGTGGCTATGTATCCGCTACTACACTAAGGTCTGCTTGTCTGCCTTTCAGGCCAGCCTGCGCATACCTAAGTTTCGTAAGCAGCTCCATTGACGCCACATACCGCTACCATCCCTAAGCCAATT
>JAHDDN010000415.1 GCA_020629335.1 Chitinophagales bacterium
AAAACGTTTAAACTGAATAACCGATTAACAGAAATGAGCTACCTAATAGTTAATTACTCAACGTTCCAACGTTCCAACGTTATTCAGTTTATCAGTTAAGCTTTGTATCCCTTCAAAACCTCTCGGGCAACCCGACTCTTATGCACTTCATCTGCACCATCATAAATGCGCGCACCACGCTCATGACGATACCAATAAGAAAGCAATAAATCATCAGTAATGCCCAGTGCTCCATGCACTTGAATGGCTCTATCTAAAACCTTCATTAACACATCTGCACAATAGAACTTTATAAGAGAAATTTCCACCTTTGCAGTATGGGTATCAAACTCATCTATCTTGCGAGCGGCATCCATGATCATTAAACGAGCAGCATTAATTTCGGCCCTGCTTTCAGCAATCCAATTTTGTATCGTTTGTCGAGAAGCTAAAGTTTTGCCAGGCGCTAATTCTCTACTGCTGGCTCTTTTGCACATCATATCAAATGCTCTTTCACAGATGCCGATCCAGCGCATACAGTGATGGATTCTGCCTGGCCCTAAGCGCTCTTGTGCCATGACAAATCCGCCACCATCAGCACCCATTAAATTTGCTTTAGGCACTCTTACTTGATTATATTTTATTTCCGCATGACTGGCATAGCCATCTCCTACATCACCCATCACAGAAATGTTTCTGACTAATTCAAAGCCTTCAGTGTTTGTTGGGACGATTATTTGGCTCGCTCTTAAATAACGATTTTCTGCCTCTGGCTGAGTGACACACATCACAATCGCAAAAGCTGCGCCGTCTGCACTCGAAGTAAACCATTTATGCCCATTGATAACATAATCGTCACCGTCTAATGTGGCAGTTGTTCCCATGATACTTGGATTAGAACCTGCAAATTTAGGTTCCGTCATAGAGAAACAAGAACGTATATCACCAGCTAAAAGAGGAGTCAAAAATTGGTCTTGTTGTTCATCTGTTCCAAACTCGATTAGGATTTCCATATTACCAGCATCGGGTGCTTGGCAATTGAAAACGTAATGTCCGAAAGGAGTACTTCCCAATAGCTCACTCAAAGGAGCAAACTCTAATAAGGAAAGCCCCATGCCTCCCCATTCTCGTGGTATCTGAGGGGTCCACCATCCTTTTGTTTTTACAATTTGCCTTTTCTCTTCTAATAGAGGCACCATTTCTTTCCAACTCTTTTTATTGGAAATATTTAGTTCTAAAGGATAAATTTCATTTTCTACAAAAATCTTTATTTCCTTTAACAAGGGCTCCATGTCTGTTTTGACTATTGGAATGACTGGCTTTCTCATGCGTCTTCGTTTACTTTAAGAATTAATTTACCCATTTTATCGCCACTGAATAATCGTTGAAATGTTTCAGGAAAACTTTCAATATCATTGATGACGTACTCATTACTTTTGAGTTTTCCTGCTCCCATCCATTGTGCCATTTGCATGACTGCTTGACCATATTGTTTCACATAATCCAGTATAATAAAACCTTCCATTCTGGCTCTATTGATTAAAAGAGATAGATAATTAGAAGGGCCAACCATTTGCTCTTTATTATTGTATTGAGAAATGGCACCACATAAAACGACCCTTGCTTTTTGATTAATTCTGGTAAGGGCTAAATCTAATATTTCTCCTCCTACATTATCAAAATAAACATCAATGCCATCAGGGCAATGTGTTTTTAGGGCGGCTCTCATATCGTCTTTTTTATAGTCGATAGCCGCATCAAAACCTAAGTCTTCTATTAAGTGTCTACATTTTTCAGTACCACCTGCTATGCCTACCGCTCTGCAGCCTTGTATCTTAGCGATTTGTCCAACGATACTTCCCACTGCCCCTGCGGCACCTGAGATAAGCACCGTTTCACCCGCCTTAGGTTTTCCTATATCTAAGAGACCAAAATAAGCGGTTAACCCAGTCATACCTAATACGCTTAGATAAATTGGTAAAGGGACCAAGCCTTTTTGTACAATCTGCCATCCCTTCCCATCAGAAGTAATATATTGTTGTACGTTTCCTGTGCCAGTTAAGTAGGTGCCTACTTCTATATCTTCATTTTTTGATTCAATAACTTTACCGACGGTCAATGCTCGCATGACTTCTCCTATCCCTACTGGTGGTAAGTAAGATTTTTCGTCATTGATCCATCCTCTCATCGCAGGATCAAGAGAAACATAAATATTTTTGATTAATACTTCTCCATCGGATGGGCTTGGAATTGGGCTTTTTTGTATGTCCCATGCTGACTCGTCTGGAAGGCCAATGACCCGTTTAGCTAATTTTACTTGTGTGTTCAATATTTTATTTTTTGATTGTTGATTAATTTTACGCCAACATATAGCCGCCATCAGCGGTAAAGACGCCTCCTGTGGTATAGGCAGAGGCTGCTGAAGCCAAGAAGACCGCAAAACCTGCCATTTCATCAGGTGCTGCCATTCGACCAGCTGGAATGTGCTGCTCATATTGTTTGAGCATCCCTTCGTTGGCCCATAATGCTTGGCTGAATTTTGTTTTGACTAAGCCTGGACAGATGGCATTCGCTCGGATTCCAAACTTGGCCCATTCCTTAGCCATATTTTGAGTAAGCATGATGAAGGCAGCTTTACTGACGCTATAAGCCCCTAAACCGAAAGTTGGCTTGAGTCCTTCTACAGAGCTAATATTGATGATGCTTCCACCGCCGCCTTTTTCCATAATTGGTAATGCTTTTTGGCAAATCTCTAATGGTGCTTTGACATTAATATTCATGATCTTATCAAATACAGCTCCTGTAGTTTGTTCTAAAGGCGCAAATATTGGATTAGTAGCAGCATTATTTACGATGATGTCAATGCGCCCATATTGTTCATTAGTAAAAGCAATAAGCTCGTCAATCTGTTCGCTATGCCCAACATGGCAAGATTTTCCAACGGCTTCTAAGCCATCACTTTTAAATTGTTCTGCGACGGCATCAACGGATTCTTGTTTACGGCTGGAGATGACGACTTTGGCGCCATGCTCTGCTAATCCTCTGGCGATGGATTCGCCTATGCCTTTGCTGGCTCCAGTGATAATGGCTACCTTGCCAGTAAGATCAAATTGTGATTTTATTCTCATTTTTTTGGTACGTTAGTATTAAGTATGTTGGTACGTTAGTATAGATATATTAGTAAGTGTTATTTAACTAACGTACTTACTACTAATAGACTAACATACTCATGAATCGGCTTAGGGATGGTAGTAGGGACGTTGCAATGCAACGTCCGTACGGGTGGCGTCATGACATGACTTATGAAGCTTAGCTGGACGCAGGCTGGCCTGAAAGGCAGACAAGTACAGCTTAGCGGAATAGGAATGACATAGCCACATAAGAGCGGACAGCCCGACCCGATTTATTTTTTGGCCATCGTTGGGCCGACACATAGGTACGGCCCCTACATACGATGGCCAAAAAATAAATTGGGGAAGCCCCAAACGAAGTTACCAAAGTTTCCACCCTGGTTTATCATCGTCCTTTTTATCCTCTTTTGGAGGGGGAGGGGTATTCGGCTTAGGTTTAGCCTGTTCTTTTTTAAGTTTCTTGATTTTTTGTTGGAGTGGATTCTTTTTTTGTCCCCCATTTTTGCTAATGATATCTTTGACTTCTTGGAGAAGTTTGGCTCCTTTTTCGGGTTTAACCATATAGACGAAATTGGCGTAGCCCCAAATGGAGGAAGCTAAGTCTGCGCCTTCGCCCCACTTTTTGCCCTGCATACCCGTTTGTTTGATTTGGTGAAGCAGTGCTCGGAATTGTCTGAGTTTTTTACGGTTGACACCTAATTCATCATTGACGACGATGCCTGTTACTTCTTGTCGAGCACCTTTGCGCATGACTCTTGATTTGTCAGGATGAATGGTAAAGCCTTCCTCTTCTATAATTAGATGAATGCCTTTGTTGAGCATTTTGTAAGGATTGAGTAATTCTTCTTCCCAATCCTCATTTTGAGAGCTAAGGGAAAAGGTCATATCATCTGCATAGCGGGTGTAATTGAAGCCCCAGCCTTTAGCCATACCAGCGATACGTTTATCCATTTTGTAGCAGAGGATATTGGTAATTGCGGGGCTTGTAGGAGCACCTTGTGGCAAGAATGATTCGCCTTGTGCGACGAAGTAAGTTACGCCATCTAATTCGACTTCTTGGGTGAAAGGCTCCGTACATAAGCTCGCTAATATGGTGGCCATTTTTTGGGAATAACCTAAGTTAGCGAAGACTCCTTTGACTCGTTTATATTTGATGGAAGGAAAGAAATCTTTGAGGTCGATATTATAAACGATGTCTTGACCAACATGTGGTTTGGCATTAGTGATTAATGATCTGCCCTTTACGAAACCGTGAGCGGCTTCATGTATACCTACTTTATTTAGAATGTTTTCTAAGATCCAGTTTTGGACTAATTTTAGGCGAGGCATGGGAGCCGAAATGAGTCGTTTGCCGCCTGATTTTTTGGGCATCCAAAAACGTTGGTAGTGGGAAATGCGGCTAACAGCACGATGATAAGATAGAAAGCGTAATTCTCCCAAACTAATACCGATGGCATTGGCTAGATCTAAACCATTTTTAAAAGTAGGAAGATTGAATTTTTGAGTGAGGCCGCCTGTTTTGCTTTCATTTTGTGAAAGAGCGCCATTAGAGTGAGCTCCAATATAGAGAATTTCTTTAGATTTGCGCTCTTGCCATTTTTGGGCTCGATGGAGGCGTTCTTGTGCTCTCTTTTCTCGATTTTCTTGTTGTTTTTGACGAGATTCCGCCATCCGCTTTTTGCGGTAATCTTTGATGAGCTTTTCAGGATCGCTGAGTTGGTGTTCTTTGGCAACTAATTCTCGCAACTCTTTTTGCAGTTCCATTCTACGTTTCATGAATGCTTCTGGGAGAGAAGGTTCTTCTTCACCATCCCCCCAAAAACCAAGTTTTATCATGTCTTCATAAATAAACTCTGCTTTGGAGTTTTTACGAATGTTTTGGTATATCTCTTGTCTGCTTCTGGGCTGATCACTCATAAGTTGGTAGATAAGAAAAAAAGAAAAAAGCAGTGGTCAACTTTTTTACTTCATATACTTGCTAATGACTGGACGGCTCAACTCAAAGC
>JAHDDN010000416.1 GCA_020629335.1 Chitinophagales bacterium
AGGCCCAAAGCCTCACTTTGGAGCTATGAAATTAATGGTAAAAACGATTATAACTACTCAATTTTGCTTCCCAGATTCTGAAATTTGTCGTTATAGATCCCTGGGCACCTACAGTGCTCGGAATGATAATTCTTGTATATTTTTTACGGCTGATTATTCCGATTAATGCTAATCACATTATTCCCGCAGCAGTTTTTGTATTTTTCTCCACTTCCGCACGGACATGGCTCATTTTGACCAACTTTCTTTTTTTGCTTAGTAGCTTTTCTCAACTTGCTATTGTAGGATTTGGGAGCTTTTGCATAAACCGCTTTTATCATATTAGCTCTATGCTGAATCTTCTCGACAAATGGATGATACTCAAATATAAAATCTGATATTATTTTATAATAGCGACTTGAGCTCATTTCAGCCGTAGCATAATTATATTCCAATGTGGCGATTTTCTTCTCGTTTTTTAATAAGTTAAACTTAACGATGGTGCAATCACAATCAGACTTTTTACAATAATAATCTTCAAGCGTATGTCCATCTACTCCATCTGAAATACTGATGTATAGAATTCCAGCAAATATATCAATTATATTGACAAATGGCTCCTCCTCTTTAAGGAGTTCTTCATGTAAAGAAAAACCCCATCCATCTAAGTCATATTCTCCAAACTCAATGTAATTTCCTTTAATTATTTCACTTGAAAGATATAAAAGCTCCCAATCATCTTCATTTAGACCTTTAGTTAAAAAGTCAATTAAATCATTGGCTTTCTTTCTTAGAAAAGGGGAAGTGTTTGAGTCTAAATCAAACATTAAATCTTGTTCCCTATTATCTAACATTATTTTAACAGACTCTGTATTAGGTGCATCTTTTTCAGATCGTATCTCTAAATCAACTATCGCACAATTACAATATGGATTTTTGCAAAAGTCAATTTCAATAGAATGTTTTGCACCATCCTTAGTGAAACCTAAAATACGAGATTCTTCATTTATGACTCTAAGCATAAGGCTTTTTACAACAAGAAACGGAATAATTACGAATTTTCAACAAATTCGTCCCTATTCCGTTCATAATTTATTGTTAATGAGCGCTTATTTTCCTGCTACATCATAAGCTTTATCATCAATCATCATTTTGGCGATGATTTCACACATGATTTCGGAGGTTCCTCCACCGATAGTACCTAATCGGGCATCTCTCATAAATCGCGCCATTGGGTAATCTTCCATGAAGCCATAACCACCGAACATCTGGAGGCATTGATAGGCTACTTTATCGGCTAATTGAGTACCCAAGAGTTTAGCCATTGAGGCTTCTTTTACTAAGTAATCACCATCTTCTAATCGTTGGCAGATATTATAGGTGAATTGCTTGTTCATTTCTATTTCCGAGGCCATTTGTGCGATACGGTGACGCAGCACTTGGAATTTATTTATCGGACGGCCAAAGGCTGATCTTTCGCTCATATATTGTAAAGTTAAGCCTAAGGCATACTCACAACTTGCATAGGAGTAGATCGCCATAAATAAGCGCTCTAATACAAAGTGTTGCATGATGTAGAAAAAGCCCATTTTTTCTTGTCCAAGCAAATTCGCTACTGGCACCTTTACATTATCAAAGGCGATTTCTCCTGTGTCTGAAGCTCGCCAGCCTAATTTATCTAATTTGGTAGCGCTTAATCCTTCACTTTCTCGATCAATGATTAGCATACTGATGGCTTTATCTTCTGGATCAGTACTGGTTTTTACTGCTGTTACTAAGAAGTCGCTCAATACCCCATTAGAGATAAAGGTTTTAGAGCCATTGACAATATAGTGATCGCCCTCTTTAATGGCTGTCGTTCGGATGCCTTGTACATCTGAACCTGCGAAGGGCTCTGTGATGGCTAAGCAGCCTACTTTTTCGCCATTGATGCCTGGCACTAAGTATTTGAGCTTTTGTTCGTGATTAGCTTGTGCGCCTATATGCGTCATCGCCAAATAGGGATGAGAACCGATAGAGGAAATAAAGCCGCCTGAGTTGAGTCGAGCAACTTCTTCTGTTAGGATGACAGTATACCAGAAGTCAAGATTCATCCCTCCGTATTCTTCTGCTTGAGCTAATCCAAAATAACCCATTTCGCCAAATTTACGATAGATGTATCTGGGTAGTTCACCAGCTTCTTCCCATTCATCTATGTGGGGGCGAACTTCTTTATCTAGAAAGTCTCTTACGGTTTGTCGGAAGAGATCGTGTTCTTCTGTGAAATAGTATGATTGCATAAGGTTTTTTTGTTTCAATTAAGAGAATAGGGTTTGTAGTTTCATGGCTACGCCCATGTCGCCTTTGATTTTCATTTTACCACTCATGAAGGCTGCCATTGGATTGAGTTCTCCTTTTAATAAAGAAGTGAAATCATCTAAGGAAAGATCAACGGTACATTCGGCTTCTTTATCTTCAGCCAAGACGATATTTTTCTCCCCTTTACCATCAATGAATAATTGTTCACTACCAAAATTAAATTTGATCGTATTACCTATTGGATCAGCACTGCCTGCTCGATCTTGAATTTTGCTGAGTATTTTTTCTAAGTTAGCGCCATTTCCATTACTGCCATTTGTTGCAGCTTTTGGCGCACCATTGCTTGCTGATTTGTGTGCTTTAGCTTTAGGTTTTGGAGTAGGTGGGTTACTATTACTTGCTTCATTATAAGAGACATCATCAATGACCATTTTAGAGATGATTTCTCGCATAATTTCGGAGGTTCCTCCACCAATAGTTCCTACTCTACTATCTCTAAACATTCGGGCAACTTTATACTCTTCCATGAATCCATAACCTCCAAAGAATTGAATACATTGATAAGCAACCTTATCACATAATTCAGTTCCTAATAATTTGGCCATAGAGCTTTCCTTTACTGCATACTGACCATCATTGTGGAGGCGGCAGCAGTAAAGTACAAATTGCTTCATGGCTTCAACTTCAGAGGCTAATTGAGCCATACGATGACGAAGAACTTGGAATTTATTAATTGGACGACCAAAGGCTTTTCGTTCTGACATATATTGAAGGGTATATTCCAACGCAGCTTCGCAACTTGCATAAGCACTTACTCCTGCTATTAGACGCTCCAATTGGAGACCGCCCATTAAGAAGTAAAATCCTTGTCCTTCTGCACCTACTAAATTTTCTACTGGTACTTTCACATCATCAAAAGCAAGTTCTGCTGTATCAGAACTATGCCATCCTAATTTCTTTAATTTAGTCGCAGAGACACCTTCAGCATTTCTATCTATTACTAATAAACTTACACCTGCTGCTCCAGCTTTAGGATTCGTTTTTACTACTGTGACAATAAAGTCACCATATACGCCATTCGTGATAAAGGTCTTGGAGCCATTTACTAAATAGTGATCCCCATTCTTGATGGCCGTAGTTTGGATATTAGCTACGTCTGATCCTGCTCCAGGCTCTGAGATACCGATACTACTGATTAACTCTCCTGAAATAATACCTGGTAGGTATTTTTCTTTCAATCGATCAGAGCCATATTTATGTAGGTAGGTGCAAGACATATATTGCACAACTAATTGCGTAATGGTAAATCCGCCTGAGAACATTTTAGAAGTTTCTTCTGCGAAAACGACGTCGTAGAAAAAATCAAGATTAGAACCACCGTATTCTTCAGGATAGCCTAATCCTAAGAAACCCATTTCGCCCATTTTTTTCCAAATGTCTCTGGGGGTTCTTCTGTTTGCTTCCCATTCTTCGATATTAGGTAAGACTTCTTTGTGAAGGAAATTTCGGAGGCTTTCTCTGAATAGTTCGTGTTCTTCTGTGAAATAATATGATTTCATGATAATTTTATTTTTTGTTTTTTAATAGTGAGTGATTGGGTGGCCGCAAGGAGGACGTTGCAGTGCAACGTCCGTACGGGTGATTTTCTTAATACCCAAAACGTTTAGGATGATGTTTTTTGGGGGATGGAGAGCATTTCTCTGGTTTCTTCAATGCTGGCGATTTGTCGGCCCATCATGTGGGCTAATTTGACGCCCCATTCTACGCATTCGCCATTAGATTTAGCCATTTCGTTATTGGGTAGGTAGAAGTTATCCTCTAAGCCTACTCGGAAATTGCCACCCATTGTGCATGCTACGGCTGCCATTTGCCATTGTTTTCGACTGATGGCTATTACTTGCCAGAAAGCGCCATCTGGGACTTGGCTAATCTGGTGTAATAGATTAGGAGTAGTAGCTGGTATGCCGCCCAATACACCCATCACTAAACTGTAACAGGCATTATCAGGAATGAGCCCCATATCTCTTAATGGAACTGCATTACGGATATGGCCAGTATCAAAGCATTCCATTTCTGGTGTAGTACCTGCTTCGTTCATTGCTTTTACAAAGAATTGCATGGTATCGAATGAGTTTTCAAATACACCATTCCAATAGAAGTTCTTGGCTTTTTTAGAGTAAATGGCATAGTTCATGGAACCCATATTGAAAGCGGCCATATCTGGCTTTAGTGCTTTGACGTGTTTGATGCGTTCTTCATTAGGAATGCCTATTGCACCTGTTGAGTAATTGATAATTACGTTAGGGCAACGCTTTCGTACTTCTTCGTGAATTTGCTCAAAAACTTCTAAACGCCAACTTGGCATTCCGTCGTCTTCTCTTGCGTGAATGTGTACAATGCTTGCTCCTGCATCTACTGCTCTTTTGGCCTCCTCTCCTAATTCTACGGGAGTGTAGGGGATGTGGGGGCAATGGGAACGATTGGTGGCAGCGCCTGTGAGGGCTGCGGATAAGATTAATTTTTTATGTGCCATATTTGTGTTTTTGCGTGAGGGATGGTAGTGGTATGTGGCGTGATGAAGTAGCTTACGTAACTTAGCTGGACGCAGGCTGGCCCGAAGGGCAGACAAGTACAGCTTAGTGAAGTAGCTGCTGAATAGCCACATAAGAACGGACAGCCCGACCCTTCCTAATTTTTTATGCGAGGGCGCACACATAGGTAGCGCCCCTACAGGTCGCATAAAAAATTAGGAAGGGGCACGCCCAAGTTATTATTTTATTCATTTTTGTTGTTTTTGATTTTTAATAATAGATAGCCTGCTTCGACGTT
>JAHDDN010000417.1 GCA_020629335.1 Chitinophagales bacterium
GCACCTATGTGTGCGCCCTCCGATGAAAAAATTAGAAAGGGTCGGGCTGTCCGCTATTATGTGGCTATGTCCCTCCTACTCCACTAAGCTGTACTTGTCTGCTAAAGCCAGCCTGCGTCCAGCTAAGTTCCGTAAGTCGGGCCATTACGCCACATACCGCTACCATCCCTAAGCCGATTTTTAACGTTTTAACTGAATAACTTTAAAACGTTTTAACTGATATAAAAACTAGCTTACAATTATTTTCTTTAAATTAGTACTCACTTCTGTAATAAACAGAACCTTTATGCAAAAGATATTCATCAAAAACTTCGGTCCAATCAAAGACCTAGAACTGGAAGTAAAAAACTTCAACCTACTAATAGGCGAACAAGCCACCGGGAAAAGTACCATTGCGAAGTTGATTTATGCATTCAAATCATTAAAGAATGAATTTCAATTTTATTTGTATAACTATAATATTGGGATCAATAATAATAAATTTGACCAAACAATAATTCTTTATGCTCTTATACTAAAACTTGATAAAGAAATATTTGAAGATGTGAATGACCCTTTTTCTATAGTTTATCAATATGGTCCAAATAAATACTTAACCGCTGTTAAGAATACAGAAAAATTAAGTGCAGGCTTTTCAAGCCTACCATTTAAATCTAATAATAACGAATCAGATTTTAATCATGTGTATCTTGATCTTTGTGAGAGGATTTTTCAATTTAGAGAAAAGTATCTAAAATCAAATTCCTATCTAACAGAAATTGAGAATTTAGATTTTAAAAATAAGATGGAAGCGGAACGGACCATATTAATCAAGTTAATCAATCAGTTTTTCGAAGACGATAAAGAACTAGTTTATATACCTGCAGGAAGAACAACCTACTCTATCCTCTCTGATCAACTTGTAAAATTAGATACTAATAATTTAGATTTTATCACTAAAGATTTTTTTTACCGTATAAATCGAACTAAAGGAAGTTTTTCTAAACCATTACATGATATTTATAAGGATCTTCAAAATTTTGACGTTCCTCAAAATCTTGAACTTCCTTCAAAAGAAGCTTTTGATTTAGCTTCAAAATACATAAACAGTATCCTTAAAGGAAGTTATCTTTTTGATGGTTCAGATGGTTATATTTCTATAGAAAACAATAAGACTATTAGACTAAAAAACGCCTCATCTGGGCAACAAGAGTCTATCTGGATATTATTGTTTATTTTTACAATATTAATGCGAAAAGATAAAGTATTCTTAATCATCGAAGAACCCGAAGCCCATTTATACCCTGTGGCACAGAAGCAAATGGTGGAACTAATCACCTTATTAATTAATCAAAATGAGGGTAGCCAAGTGATGATTACGACGCATAGCCCTTATATTTTAGCCGCTTTTAACAACTTGATTTATGCAAATCAGGTGGGGGCTGATAAGAGAGAGGAAGTGAGTAAAATCATTGATCCTTTAGTATGGATAGACTTAAATAAGGTGACAGCTAATGAAGTGGCAAAAGGGAAATTAGTTGACTTAGTGGATGAGGAACAGCAAATTATCAAAGTGGAGGAAATTGACCGAGTTTCTACCGAACTAAATGCGGAGTTTGATCAAATTTTTAATTTAGAGGAGGTATGAGTAAAATGAAAAATCAAGATGAAGAGAATGATACAACTTGTGATGTATTTCAAAAGAAATATCCAGGTTATGTCGAATGTTACAAACACAGTAGAGTAACTGGAGGAGAAGAAAAAAGTAAGTTTACTCTCATTAATAATAACAGAAAAAAAATCTGTGTAGCTCAAATAGACAAAGGGGTATTACCAGAAAAAGAAGGGGAAAGAGTGTGTGATGATCTTATGATTGTATGTGAAAAGGAAAAAGAAATCGCCTATTTTATTGAATATAAAGGGAAGGATGCTTTGCAAGATGCTTTTGAACAAATTTATGATACTCTTAATCGCCTCAAAGATGACATTAGGCTTTTTAAACAAGTAAATGGCAGAATAGTACTAACAAGATTAAGAGCGCCTAATATTAAAACCAGCCAGTATAAACAACTTGCAACAAAATTAAAACAAATTGCTAAGGCTAAAGGAGATAATAGGAAAATTGAAGATATACTCAAATATGGAAAAACACCGATGGAAGAAACAATAGCTTAAAAGAGTGTTCAATAGATTTATTTGTGACTTTGGCGCAAGTCTTTTTGACTTGTGCCATTCGAAGCAAAGAATTTGTGACATAAACTTTTTGATTGATGCTCAAAACTACGGTAAGTCTTTTTGACTTACACGACCGATACACTTACCATTGGCAAGTAAAAATCAAGGCAAGACTCAGCAGGCACAAGTGAAAAACACTTGCGCTATAAGATTATAATTCAACTGAATTATTTTGATTTGTTATACTGACAAATTTTGCTGAATTTTGATGCTTGGGTTGAAGGAGTATACAAATACTCATGACCCAATACTCAGTACCCAATACCAAAAGAAAAATCATGTCAAATAGACCGAAGAATATTGAAGAGAAGCTGAAAGCTTTTGAGCGTATACTAGTGATCATGGATGAATTGCGTGCGCAATGCCCATGGGATAAGAAGCAAACGATGGATTCCTTGCGAGTGCTGACGATAGAAGAAACTTATGAGCTAGCAGATGCGATTACGGAGCAAGATATGAAGGGGGTGAAAGAGGAATTGGGGGATATTTTCTTACACTTGATTTTTTATGCAAAAATTGGGGAGGAGAAAGATGATTTTGATATTGCGGGGGTGATTAATGATTTGGCAGAGAAGATGATTCGTAGACATCCGCATATTTATGGAGATGTGAAGGTGGATAATGAGGAAGATGTCATGGTCAATTGGGAGGCCATCAAACTCAAAGAAAAGGGTAAAAAATCGGCTTTGGAAGGTGTGCCTCGATCATTGCCTGCTATGGCAAAGGCCCTCCGCATACAGCAAAAAGCGAAGAAAATTGGCTTTGAATGGGAGAATAAGGAGCAGGTTTGGGATAAGGTATTGGAAGAGATAGATGAATTGAAAGAAGCGGTTGATAATGAGGATCAAGAAGAGACTACTAAGGAATTTGGAGATGTGCTTTTCGCTTTGGCTAATTATGCTCGATTTATTGATGTAGACCCTGAAGGAGCTTTGGCAAAGACGAATAGTAAGTTTATTAGGCGTTTTCAGAAGATGGAGGAAATGGCAGCTGCTAAAGGAGAATCCTTGATTGATATGGGACTTTGGGAAATGGACGCCTTATGGAATGAAACGAAGAAAGAGATTCGATGATCAGGTGGGGCATTATTATATACTGTTGCTTTGCTTGGGTTTTTCTTAGTTTGGAATTGAATGCTCAAACGGATGATTATGTGGTGGATGACCCCATGCTATTTGAGGATTATATCTATCATCCGAATATTAAGACGGTATTGCTTCACCAATTGGGGGATGCACTCTCCTACCCTATTATTGAACTACAATCTGGTCAACAATTAAAACTCACCTTTGATGATCTTTCGCCTGAAGGATCGGATTATCGATATACTTTTATTCATTGTACACATGATTGGCAGGAATCTGATATTGACGCCTTTGATTATATAGAAGGCTTCACGGAAGGCGACCTATGGCAATATGATTATTCCTTTAATACTGATCAAGATTATACACATTATGAGTTATTAATGCCAAATGAACATCTTCAATTTAAAATTTCTGGTAATTACTTACTGAAGGTTTATCGGGTGGGAGAAGAAGATCGACCTGCCTTTACTCGCCGCTTAATGGTCTATGAAAAAAAGACTGAAATTCTGCCTAAGCTCTATAATGCTATTACTCAAAATCTATTCTTAACTCACCAAAGATTAGAATTTCAATTGGGTTTCGGACGGCTACCTACCGTTAATCCTTATTCTGATATTAAAATCACTGTCTTGCAGAATGGGCGATGGGATAATGCTTTGCAAAAGATCCCGCCTACTACAGTATTAGGCAAAACGGCTTATTATCGCCATACAGATCTAACGATGTTTAGGGGAAATCAGGAATTTCGTTATTTTGATATTAAAAGCTTGGCCTTACTTTCGGATAGGGTAAAAAATATCACTAAAGACAAACATATTTCTTTGCGAACAGACCAGATAAGAGAGAACAAAGATTATAGACGCTTATACGACATAAATGGAAAATATGTCATAGGAATTTTTGAATCTAAAATGGATGAAATAGATTCGGACTATGTTTGGGTTCATTTTTCACTCGAAGCAGCACAACCTATTGAAAATGGCAACGTATACATATTAGGCGCATTGACAGATTGGCGCGCTCAAAGAGAGGCGCAAATGACTTATAATTATGATCGTGCTGCTTATGAGGGAAAACTTTTTCTCAAACAAGGTTACTATAACTATATGTATGCAGTCAAAAGAGACGGCGAAGTTAAAACGGATGAAAGTATTTTAGAAGGAAGTTATTATTTGGCAGAAAATGATTATCTTATCCTCGTTTATTTTCGGCCGTTCAATGAATTGTATGACAATTTAGTTGGAGCCGTCTTATTCAATACTTTAAAATAAGGTAACTTAAGTAGCTAAAGTTAATTATTTCGGCAGTTCTGATGGCCTCTTTTTAGCTTATCCTGCGTTGCTTTTCTTAGCAATAGCCCTGCTATTACTGGCGAAAACCGCCTTGGCTAAGCTAAAAATAAGCTCATCAAGAATGCACGAATAATTACCTTCAACTACTTAACAGTTACATCAAAGAGTGCCTAGTGAGCAATTACTGCTGGTACTTTATAAATACGATCTATGATGATGAATCTAACAGAATTAATCAAACGAACGGGGGCTAAATTTTCGAGCGGAAAATTCTTATTAGCAGAACCCTATATGCAGGATAAAAACTTTAAACGTTCTGTCGTTTTTTTATGTGAGCACAGGGAAGAAGGATCTCTTGGTTTTATTATTAATAAACCGATGCAGCTTAACTTAAGCGATGTATTATTTGATTTATTTGATTTTGATGCTCCGCTTTATTATGGCGGACCTGTAGAGCCTGATACTTTACATTTTCTTCATCAATTAGGAGATAAAATAGATGGAAGTGAAA
>JAHDDN010000418.1 GCA_020629335.1 Chitinophagales bacterium
TATTGTCTTTTATACCGCCTTTATGGTTTTATGTCATGCATAAGCAGATCGACGAGTATGAAGTGAGGTTCGCTAAGTTCCAAAAAGAACAGGAGCAATTGAAAATGGCAGGGGTTTAGGGGGATTAAAATTGATTTAGTCGATAATAAAGAATAACTTTGGTTAATTCATTTATTACAAAATAAATTTGAATGACTGTACAAGACTTAAGAAGCTCTATTTATCAAGTATTAGAAAATATTGATGATCCTATGGTTTTAGAGGCATACCATGCTATATTACAGAATTTAATCAAAATTCAAAATGCTCAATTGGTTGGTTATGAATTGAATGGGGGTCCCATATCAAAGGCTGATTTAGAACGAAATGTTTTAGAAGCTAAAAATAGAGTAAAAGAAGGAAAATCAATCAATCATGATGATTTTAAAAATGATATTAAGAATTGGTAATGGGAGATGAATTTGATATATGTTGGGATGTAAAAGCGACAAAGCAACTCAAACAAATACATGATTATTTTGAAGAAAATTATTCAAAGCAAGCGGCCAAAAAAATTATTAATGAAATCATCTCTAAAATAGATGATTTAAGAACTATGCCTGAAAGATATTCAAGGGAACCTCTTTTAGCTCATAAAAAAGAAAATTTCAGATATTTTATCGTTCGTTCTTTTAAAATTATTTACGAAGTTACACCTAATGAGGTACTCATTTTATTGATTCATAATATTCGACAAAATCCTAGTAAAATTAAAGAGGTATTAGATTAGCGTTTTTCCGCCCGTGCATAAATTCCTAACAAATGAAATTCCTCTGTAATCTGGCCTAAAATCTGCACCACCAACTTAAAATATTCCATTGATTCAAACTCCATATCCATCACAAACTCATAGTGATAAGGCTGCCCAATGATCGGAATGCTTTCTAACTTAGTCAGGTTGATTTGATAAGCCGTAAATAGATTTAATACTCGGTTCAAGCTCCCACGCTCATGCGGTAGTATCAAGGTCATAGTTGCCTTATTAAAAGCGGAATTAAAGTTGTGTTTGCGCTCAGGCTGAATGATAAAAAAACGAGTATAGTTTAGTTTATTGGTCTCTATGCTTTCTGCCAATACTTCCAGTCCATATAACTTCATGGCAAGCATACTTCCGATAGCACCGACATCCGTTAATTGCTGATCTGCTACCTCCTTGATACTTAAAGCGGTATCCTTATCATTCACCAAACTAATATTAGGATATTGCTTGAAATATTGACGGCACTGATTAATCGCCATATAATGGGAGCGCACTTCTCTTAATTCCTCCATACGCACTCCTGGTATTACTCCCAAATTTTGTTGAATCCGAAGATTCACCTCTCCACACACATGCACTTGATGCTCTTTCAATAAACTCAAATTGCGGTGAATCGTACCAGAAATGGTATTTTCAATAGCAATAATGCCGTAGCTACATTCTCCTTTCTCAACAGTTTCCACCAATTGATTAAAGTGCATTTTGGGAAGAATCGTAATCGTTTGCTCAAACCAAAGACGAGCGGCTTCCTCATGAAAGGCTCCTCCAATTCCCTGAATTGCAACTGTATTCATATTGTTAATTTGCTTTAGAGTGCGAAGATAATATTTATTAAAGAATGGCCTAAACGAAATGTGAAATAAGTAGCAATTTCTTTTAGTTACTTAGGGCTGATCTTAATCAAAATGGACTGGTTTTTGCGCCTTTATCAGTATCATTTTAACTTAGTTTTAGAGTGAATTGATTAAATTTATGTTTCGGAATAAAAGGAGATATGATTTTAATTGTTTTTTCATAACCAACTCTTAAATTCTCCGTATAATAAAGCAAGCTTTTTATAGTAAAAATATCTATAAGAATCTTATCCTAATTCAATGCTACTCCATGAAAAAAATAACGGCGATAAGCTTTTATATATTTTTATTGACACTTTTATTTAATGCAGAATCTTATGCAAATAATGCCCAATGCAGTAGTCTCTGTTTTGCTATAGATAGCATCTATGAACATTCCCTATTAGATAAAATTGAAACGGCAGAATTAGCTCCAAGCTTATATAAACAAAGTTTGAAAAATAACTGTCCTTGCTTAGCTAAATCTATGAATATCCTTGGGTTTCAGTATTATAACCAAAGCGATATACCAAAGGCAAAGAAAATTCTTTTCGAAGCTTCCGATTTATTATATCAGACAGATTTAGATTCTGAAGTAATGGCAACCAATTATTTGTACATTGGCTTAGTTTATACCTTGGAGACAGATTATGATAGCGCTATCTTCTATTTTGAGAAATGTAGGGATACTTTCCAAAAAATGGGTCAAGCGAGAGGTATTGCAGACGCTTCTCTGAACATTGGTAATGCTTATATAGAACTCAAACAGTTTGACAAAGCCAAAACCTTTTTGACAGAAGCCTATGAAACGAGCAGTGAAGTTGGAGACCAATTAATAAGTGCTTATTCCCTCCTTAATTTATCCAGAGCTTATCAATATACTAATCAGCTAGAGAAAGCTATTGAATACTCATTAATGGGTGAAGATATATGGCGAAAACTCAGTCACTCCAAAGGATTATATTATCTATTCATGCAAAGGTCAGAAATTTATCAAATACAAGGAAAAGATGAAGAACAAGCAATCTGCTTAGAAAAAGCATTAAAATTGGGGGAGAAAACGTCTATTAATGTTGAAAGACATGCCCTTTATAAGGCGTTAGCCGAACTGAATGAACAGATAGGAGATACACAAAAAGCAAAAGAATACTATCAATTAGCCTTAGAACAAAGTGAAGGATTAGATGAAACAGAACTAAAAGATTTGATCTTTAAATTGATTGATATTTATGCCTTAGAGAATGAGCCCGAACAAATTAAGAATATCTACAACAAACTTTTAGAATTGAATGATTCTAACAAATACCTCAAGAAAATTGAAGCTAATAATCGAATTATTAATGAAAAAAACTTAGAAGACAAAATTAGTGAAAATGCAGTCTTAAAAGCTACCCAGTTAGAAAAAGAGCTGGAAATTCGTCAACGTAATTACCTATTATGGCTCTTTGGTTTAGCTTGTGTTGCTCTTTGTTTACTAGCCTATATATCTCATAGAGCCTCTCAAATGAGAAAGCGATTATTAGAGCAAATCCAATCTAAAAATGACGAATTATCGAATATTAATACTAAACTAAAAATGTCGCAAGATATCATTGCTAAACAAAATAATAAACTAGAAGTTAAGAATCAAGACCTCAAAAATTTCGCTTATGTCGTTTCACATGATTTAAAAGCCCCAGCTCGAACCGTTAAATCATTTGCCAAAATTCTAAAGGATGGACTTCGAAAATATCATGATAGTGAGTTGACGGAGTATTTAGAATATATCGAAAAAGCAGGCGCAAATATGCACGAAATGGTCACCGGTTTATTGGATTATTCAGTATTAGAAAGCGAAGCCTCTAAATTTCAAGAACACTCCGTTTTAGAATTAATTGAAGAGGTGAAAATCAATCTAAGAGAAGCCATCTTAGAAAAACAAGTAAGTATTGAGTTATCAAACCTTCCCCAAACGATCGTAGGAGATAGAGTTCGCTTAAAACAAGTTTTCCAAAATCTAATCACCAATTCGATTAAATTTACCGATCCAGACGTCAAACCTTTAATCAAAATATCTGCTGAAGAAAAAGGAGGCAAATACTTTTTTCATATTAAAGATAATGGCATTGGCATTGCAGAGAAAAATTTAGAGAAAGTATTCGATATGTTTCGTCGACTCAATGCCGCCTCTCAATATGAAGGAACGGGAATCGGCCTCTCTACTGTTCAAAAAGTCATCCAACAACATGGCGGTGAAATTTCAGTAAAATCAAAATTAGGAGAAGGGAGTACCTTCACATTCTCAATATGCACCCAATTAAAAGCCGTTCCTACCAAAGTTTCCGCTATTTAATTCCTCCAACTAATACACCTATTTCGATATGATCACCACCTAATTTATTCCATTTTCACAAATAGCATTATTTATTTGGGGCTTCCCCTTCCTTATTTTTCATCGGACCGTAGGGGCGCTACCTATGTGTGCGCCCTCCGATGAAAAATAAGGAAGGGGCGGGCTGTCCGTTCTTATATGGCTATGCGCTTCCTACTCTGCTAAGTGCTGCTTGTCTCTTATTGGAGCCTGCGCAGCACTAAGCGCCGTAAGTCAGCGCATGGCCGCCATATACCACTTCCATCCCTAAGCCAATAATAAGCATTGAGTAGTAAGTAGTTGATGTTAACTACTTAAGTTTAACATTTATAAAAAAATCCCTATTTTTGATGAACAATCTTTAGCTTCAAGAGTAGAAACATTAAGGCAAAAATATCCAAGAAAACATGGAGTTTGGTCAAAATTTAAAAAGAAAGGCTTAATGTAGCCATCACAAAAGCTCTTGAATCTCTCGCTCAATATTCGCCCTCGCTTGATCCTCTCGTTTGCGATAGAAATCCGTCTGATAAATAAAATCTCGCTCCAAAAAATGCTTTAAGGCGGCCTTGCGCCCTTTCTTATAAGCAAATGCTGGATACATCCAATACTCTTGGCGGATTTGTTCACTATATAAGCGATAAGCTTCCCAATCACGACTTAAAATTTCTAAGTCCAAGTCGATCATCAAAGCTTCATCAAATCCATCATCAGCTTCGGCTTTATGGTGCTTAGTTAGCATTATCTGATGATAGCATCGGGCTACATCTTCAGGCAAGGTATTGATCTTTTTTAGAAAGCTTTGGGCATAATCTGCACTCTTTTTTTCATTATCCTTGCGCATGGGATTATATATCAGATCATGCATCCAAATGGATATTTTCAAAATCCTTACATCTACTAGCTCCTCCTCAAACTGCTTTAACTCCTCAAACATATTATTCAGATGAGTCAAATTGTGATAAGCTCTGTTTTTATGTTGATAATTTTTGCAGATGTCATTCCAAGTATTATTCACAATAGCACGATCCAGCGTCATTTGTGCGCCAATCTCATACCAAGCATCTTCTAGCTTATTATGAATCATGTTTATCATCAGATTTAATTGCG
>JAHDDN010000419.1 GCA_020629335.1 Chitinophagales bacterium
ATTTAGTCTCAATACCCACTACCCAACACTATTTTAGCCATATAATAACGGATTGGATGAAGCCGCCATCATTACATCTAAAGACTATTTTTTAACAAATACCTTAGAATAAGAAGGACCATCATTTTCAGCAAAACCACTTAGCACATAAGCACCTGGTGAAAGTCCCCCAGTATCTATTTTAATGAATGAGTTATAGACTTCACTCAGTCTAATTTCTCGAACTTGCTTTCCTGCCATATCAGTGATAATTAGCTTAATCACATTACAGTCGGCACATTGGAAATAAATATAATCTTCGGCAGGATTGGGAAAAACAATCAACTCATTAGGAGGCGTTTCTATTTGTTCAAAATCTTGTAAAATATAAGATACCCAAGGACGAGCCTGCTTGATGACTAATTGATCATCACTTGTAATTTTGTACTCTATATCCATCGCAAAATTATCATTATAGATGGCTTGATATTTAATGGCAAATTTATCGTGTATGATACTTAAGAATTCTCTCATTTGATCTAAATATTCTTCCTTCATAATGATTACGTCATCTTCCACCAGATTAGAATATTGCACTACAATATAATCATTATCACTTTGAGGAACTATTTCTAATAAAATTTCCTCGGCTAAGGTATTTCCTTCTGGATTGGTAATTAGTTCTTCTCCTAACTGAGAATTCAGATAAAAGGTGTTTTCGGTATTATAAATTGGATCAATACTGACTCCTACCCCATTCGCCTTTTCATCAGAAAAATTAGGATGACATAAAACGCCCATCGAAGTAATAAAATGATTGACTCTATAAAACTCTCTTTCTTCAAAAGCTCTTAGATTCCACAAACTGGCATATACCTGTTTAATGGATTTGGAGATATGTCCCTCTTCAGGATGTTGCGTTTTGGAAGTATATAAACCAGCCCCATTGAAAGCAGGTAAATCTTCATTATTTGTACTTGATCGACAGCGTACAGAAGTCCCCTCTGGAAATGATTGATGCATTTCATCTAATTCATTGAGCATCCAATCAGGCATTGCTGCTTCCTTGATTTTCTTTCTAAATTCCTTGAGTCGTTCATCACGTACTGTTCTATCTGCTATGAAATCAGCTTCGTTTATGATCATTTCTATTTCGCTGAAAAAATCATTGTATGCCATGAATTCCTGATAAAAATAAAAAGGCACACCAAAACCATTCGGGATAGTACCTTCTGGAAATCCGAAGCTTCGCATCGTTGCTAAATTAGCGCATTTAGCCCCAAAACCATCAAACATATCGAAGCCAATTTCATCTAAAGGAAGTATGTGGGTATAATCTAAATTAATCGGAGGCGTCTGTTCCTCCTCTGGCCTGATCTCCTCAAACCAATCATTGACTTCCTCCAGTGTAGCTTCTCGGATGAAATATTTATCCTGCTCTACTCTATAGTAAATATACTGATCCAATAAATTCGCAATAGAATCAATGGCAAGTGGATCTCTTATAAATGCATTCGGAATATTATTTTGAATCGCTCTCAAATTGACATGAGACAAAGGAGTTTGTATCACCGATGTCATAATTCCAGCTACACGAGGTAAAGCATTGGGTAAGGCCTCATATAGCACAATGTCTTTTATACCTGGTATTTCATCTAAATCCATTTGACGAAATAGCCCAAAGCCTTCTGCTGGATTCAATCCCCAATAATTAATATCAGAATAAAGATCTGCTTCTAAAAGAATCGGGATTCTGGAGGCATCATAAAGTGCCTTATTCTCCTCATAGTCATCCTGACTATTTTCAGTTACATAATAAGAGATATTATTTTCTAAAAAAGGCATATTGGCCGCTACAAATTCTAAGGTTTTTCTGACGACTTCAAAATCTTTAGCATAACCATTACTAAAGTTAAATGCATAAGTCCCCAAAGTAGCATTATTAGAAATAGTTGTCGGATGAAAAATAACTTGTCCTCTCATGATATTATCATCTGGATAAGGAAGACCAATAGCATTTGCAAAATCAGCATGCAAATTATAATTATCACTATGAACAAAATAAAGATTAGGATTATCAGAATAAAAATCTTCTATTAGAAATTTGACATATCGCTTCTCATTTAAGAACTCTGACCATTGTACTTCATCTTTTGTAACAGACAAGGCTGTGAAGGTTTCAAAATCCTCAATCGCTGTAGCTCCTTTATCAATAGTAATAGGGGTCGCTGGATTTAATGGACTTTGAGTAGGTAAGTTTTGAAATTCAGTGATATCATCTACGCCATCTAAGTCTGTATCAAAAGGCGTTTGAATGGGATATTCTAATACTTGATAATGGGCCAATGGGTAAGCACCTAATGGCTCTGTGAGGACAGTCGTATTAGCTTCTCCTAATGTCATGGAAGTCGCACGATCAAAGTCTGCATTAAGCTCATGCCTAACCTTCAAAATATAATAATGATCTGTGCTCGAATTGATGGATAATTCTACTTGTCCGTCAGTATTAGTGCTATAATTGATTATCTCTACCTCTTGAGCATACAAAAAGCAATGAGAAATAAACAATATATGTAATATTGATAGAATTTTTGGAGCGTATTTATTATCCATAAAAATCAAATTTAACGTTTCTGCTTAAGGTTTTATCAAAAAACAATTCAATAGCTATGCCATTATTCTATAAACGTAAAAAAGCAATAGAAAGTCTATACTTGAAGAGAGATTTTTTGACACAAAGGCATCCCAAAATTGATTTATCCATCAAGATAAGGACATTCTTTCAAATAGTCAATTATTTATATTTTGGGCGCATCCCTTCCTTATTTTTCATCGACCCGTAGGGGCGTTCCTATGTGTGCGGCCTTCGATGAAAAATAAGGAAGGGTCGGGCTGTACGTTCTTATGTGGCTATGTGTTTGCCACTACGCTAAGTGCTGCTTGTCTCTGCGAGCCTTCACATCACTAAGCTTCGTAGGCATCCTCATATACGCCACATACCACTGCCATCCCTTGCGCATTTTTGGTGATGTTGGTGGCTTCGAAAGGCACAATTCAAAAAGACTTGCGCCATAATTCATACCAGACTCTTATAGCGCAAGTGTTTTTCACTTGTGCCTGCTTAGACTTTTGTTTGCTCCATTACTTAGTTTGTTTTTTCGTAATTATTCAGCATGATGGCCAATAGCGCTACGATTTGGAATTATTAGTCCAAATTACTTTTTGGGTCGAAAACCTAAATCGCCTATAATCTATATTATAAATCATCCAATAAGAGGAGATAAAAAAAGGCGCAGTCAATAGATTGACTACGCCTTAAAAGTTAGTGTGGGTGAATTGAAAATTTATTTTGATACGATTACTTTGCGAAAGGTTGTATGATTACCGTTAGAGAATTTGATTAAATATACGCCATCATAAACGGTATCTAAACTGAAGTAGGCCATGGTTCTACCTTGGGCAATTTTTGATTCGCTGATTAATTGTCCGCTCATATTGTATAGTTCGACTTTTACATTTTCTTTCACTAAACCGCCTAATTGGATGCCTATTAGTTCGGCTGTTGGATTTGGGAAAATGGAAATTTCTACATTCTCAAAGCCTGTTTCTATACTGGTAGTTGGTGGAGTGGTATAGATACTGGTTGATTCTGTGATGCTGTCTACTTTTCGATTTTCTGCTTCTCCGTAAAAGGTAGGGCCGACAACATATGGATATGTGGAATTCCAATTTTCGTCTACGGTAGCGAAATAACAGTAAATACCTTCTGGGTATTCTGGTGTTACACAGAAACGACCATTGTGCTCGTCGAGATAATCTTCTTCGCCTGGGTGGTCTACATATTCATAATCTTCTCGGAAATATCCCAATGGGTACTCTCCGTTTGTGGGTGGACCACTATCTACCATTGTGCCATCAGCGTGGGTATTTCTTTCGGTTATATCTCTTAATTGATAGCTTGATTTAATTCTTGTAATACCTCCACTCCCATCGCTATTTTGGTAACCATAAGCGCCATAGATTGGAAAACCATCATAGGCGTATCCGATTAATGGGGAATGTTCGTCTTCATTGATGCTGTATAATCCTTCGGCATCGTATAAGTTACATACATCTGAGATGACGTCTAAATCTAATTTGAAGGCAGATGGATTTTGGTGGTGGTGATAATTACCCATTGCAGGGTGTGCTTTGGAGCAATCAAAACCAGGCCTTTCGGCAGGAATTGCATCTCTATTCCAATCAACTTGGGCCATTGGGCCTCCAGGGCATGGTGGATATCCACCAGGAGGGCCTCCACATAGAGCACTTGTATTAGAATTCCATCCTACACCGTCTCTCCAATCAAATAGAGCGACTCCATTGATGAATACTCCTATGTTTCCTGGATTGGTTTCAATTCCACTTCCTGTGTTTTGCTGTGGATTTAAAGGGATCTTAAAGATGGCATCTTGATTTTCTGCCTGTGAAGGATTCCCGTCTTGGAATGGGCCTGTTGGATAGGCTGGAATGCCTGTGGCTGTTACATAGACAAAGTCTTCAGAATATTCGACTTGTTGACAATTATATAATATGCCGTTATCAATGGCGGTTGAGTTTCCGACCATATAGTAAGAGCCCGTTTCTGTTGTATTTTGCAACCATGATGTGATGGCAGGGCTTAATTGAGCTTGGCTGAATAGCGCTAGTAATAGTGCGCTTAATGTAAGCAATAGTTTTTTCATAATCTTGTGTTTGTCTATTTAGACGATACAATTATGAAATTCCTTCGGTTTTTTGTCAACCTCCCCTAACCCATCCTTGTATAAGGAGGGGGATATATTGTCAAACTCCCCTAACCCATCCTTGTATAAGGAGGGGGAATTATATGAAGTATTATCTGTCTAGCCAAGCTTTAAAAGCTTTTACTTTGTCTCTGCTGACAATGGTTTCTTCTTTGTGTTTTGGATGGAGGTCTAAACTAACCCGATTATTAAAATAATTTTCGATTTTTTGAATGGCTTCTAAATGGACGATTTGTTTTCTGTTGATTCGGAAGAAGTTTTTGGGATTTAAGGAACGTTTAAAAAATAATTTCCACATTTAGCAACTAATCTTTTGTACC
>JAHDDN010000420.1 GCA_020629335.1 Chitinophagales bacterium
ATCCTTAGATTAAAAAATATAAAGGGCATTGGTTAACTCCAATGCCCTTTTTTAGCTTATACTGCGTTATTTTTCTTAGCAATAGCCCTGCTATTACTTGCTAAAAATGCCTTGTCTAAGCAAAAAATAGTCTCATCAAGAAGACCGAAATAATTACTATCAACTACTTAGGAACGTTTAAAAAATAAGATTGGCATTTGCAGCTAAATATTTTGTATCAAGACAAGGCGAAAAATGCAGCCGATGCAGCGCATCGGCAAGGCTTTTCAACGAAGTATTGGTACAAAAGATTAGTTGCTAAATGTGGAAATTATTTTTTAAACGTTCCTTAAATGCAAAATTTGTTGCTTTAAGAGAAGAGCCAGTCTAAACCTTTGTTAATCAGTTCTTAGGTCTTATCTATCAAGTTTATTTACAAATGTAATTATGCCATTTATTTAGATAAAAAACAGTTAGAATTCTAATAATTTGAAAATTATTGCTTAAATTTGTTAATATTATATGATAGAATCTTTGATGCATTGTATTTTTTTTATAAGTGAGCGTGTTTTAGAGATTTTTTAGGCTAATTTAATACCCGATATTTTACTTTTTTAGAAAAAGCATTTGAGTATTCACCCCCTTTATACTAAGTGCTTTTATATTTTAAATCAGTTTAGAGTGATTTGAAAATGATCATGCAACAAACAATAAACATTAATTCGTAAACTTAAAACATGCAATCATAAATTAGATCATTAGTTATGATTGATTTATGAACTTTTAAAATAAAGAAGGATATGTTAATACTACCCCTTATTAACATCCCTGATCTTATCCATAATTTACAGTAAAGCTGTAAAATCCCCACAACATAACATACTTAGAAAGTTTTTAAACCAAACGATAAAATTATGAAAGGAAAATTGATTCTTGGAATACTATTATTCCTATCAATGAATGCAAGTGCATTGACTATTGTCAATCATGGTACTTGTGATGCTGAAATTTGGGAGTGGCTGCCTACTGGCGATGTTTATACCGCTACCGTGGCTGCTTGTGGAGGAACATTAGAAGTTGACTCCAGTATTGATGCAATGTGGAGAGCCATGCAATCTCCAATGGATTGGAATAATATAGTTTATGATGTTCACTATACTGATTATGGTAATGGAGTATGGAATATTTATCCAACCTATTGTGGAGGAGCAGCTTGCCCTACACCAGATCCAGAGCCTACAGAATGTTGTGAATTAGTTTGCCCAGCCAATGTTACCCTTACATGTGCAGATGGAGCCAATGCTGCGGACCCTAACAATACAGGCACGGCTACTATGAACTGTGAAGAGCCAGATTTTATTGTTAGGACTATTTCTAATACAGCAAATTGTAATAATGGGATTGATTACTCAACTTGGTTAGGTAATTTAATACCCAATGCACCAAGCAAATACTATGAGATCGTATCAGGAGAATTTATTGAATATGCTGATGGGACAGCCCTGATTATGATGGAAGTTGTCAATATACTAGACAACAACTTAGGTTTTATGGTTGAAGCTGAGTTAGGTGGCAGAACATTTACAGCACCAGTTGACAGTCCTAAAGAAGGCTGTGTAGGTCCACAAGATACTAGTGATTGGTATTATTATACCACGCTTACTGGTACATTCTCTGGTATAGGCGGTTTTAATGGCGCACAATTTATCATTAATAGTACAGGAGCAGCTCCACAAATGGGAACAGGTGGTAGTTTAGGTAATACTAATATCTTCGGCTTTAGTTCTTGGTTTTCTATTATGACTGTGCTACAGCCTGATGATACTAATTACGTTTTAGATGAAACTATCTTACATGGTGATTTCAATATTCACTTAACAGGAGATCCTTTAACTTCTGATGGTATCGCTTGTGGCACTACTGCTGGAGATTACGATATCACTTATAGCGATAGTGGAACAATTGACTGCAATGGAGCTATCACTAGAACTTGGACAGCAAGTCCGACTATTGCTGGTCTAGAAACACAAACATGTACACAAACAATTTCTGCTAATATTGGTCTTGATAATGTGACAGCCAATAATGATGGCCCAATCACTTGTGATGATAGCGATTCTCAATTGTCTGCTACAGGATTACCAATGGGGGCAACTATCAGTTGGAGTGGCCCAGGTGGATATACTTCTACAGATATGAGTCCAGTAGTAACAACTCCAGGTCAATATACACTAACCGTTACTTGTCCTTTAGGTTGTTCTGAAACTTATATGACTATGGTAGGGTTTGAAGAATGTGCAGGTCCTTATGATTTAGCATTAATCAAAGAAATTTCAGATGCTCAAGATCAAAATGCAGTGCTTTCAGAAGGAGATGATGTGATCTTCACGATTACTGTTTGTAATCAAGGAGAGCAAGCATCAGGAGACTTTACAGTAGTCGATCAAATTCCAGTGGGAATGACTTATGTAAGTGATGATAATGGCGGATCATATGATATGGCTGCTAATACTATTACATGGAATTTGAGTGGCTTAGCAATAAGTACTTGTATGTCAATGGACTTTACGCTTAATATCTTGACTACTCCAGATAAAGGCTACTATAGAAACTTTGCTGAAATCACTTCAGATAGTGGTGATGATGAAGATTCTACCCCAGATACTAATACAGGCTCAGATAATGGCGAAGATATTACTGATCCAAACGATCTCTTTGATAACCATAATGATAGTACACAAGATACTGCCGATGATGACGAAGACGATCACGATTATGAAGACATCTTCGTATTCGGTAGTGCATTCTTTGAAGGAAGAGTTGCTTTACAGGGAGCAGCACAAAATAGCCCAACTTTTGAGATGAGAGCTGACTTAACCAATGATGATATGATGCCAATGGTAGAACCTTATGATGCTATGCCAGAATTCCAACATTTTGGTGGCGGCGGTGGAGAGACCTGCCCTGAAGAATTATTAGCAGTTACTGGTCCTGATCAAATAGTAGATTGGTTATTCATGGAATTAAGAGCGGCTAATAATCCAGCCAATGTCATAGCAACATGCTCTGTATTATTACAAGCAGATGGTGATATTATGTTGCCAAATGGTAGTGAAATTATCGCTTTTGATGTACCAGCAGCTAATTATTATGTAGCTGTACGCCATAGAAATCACTTAGGTATTATGACTGCTGATCCAATCACTTTTGATGGCACAGCTTTACCAATGATCGACTTCACAGATCCAGCAACTCCGACTTGGGGTACAGATGCACAAACAAATATGGGAGGCATGATGGCTATGTGGGCAGGAAATGCAGATAGCGCAGGAGGTGTAGTATTCCAAGGTTCAGGCAATGACTTGAATCCAGTCTTCTTCGATGTATTAACAGCACCTACTAACATCGGTATCCAAACTAATTTTATCTTCCAAGAATATGTAGAAGGCGATTTAGACATGAACTGTAAAGCCGTATTCCAAGGTACAGCAAATGATCCGAACGTGATCTTCTTCAATATTCTAACTCACCCAGGAAACTCAAGTAATGATCTGAATTTTATCATTACAGAGCAATTACCAGAATAAATAATTATTGCATAAAATAAGCCTCGTGGGACTCGTCCCATGAGGCTCTTTAAAATCTAAAATATGAAAAGTATTAAACTATTTGCTTTGACAATGTTGCTAGCATTCGGAGCAATATTAACTACCCAAGCTCAGGTAACGATGGGCGTAACTTTAGAAAATCAAACTTATGAAGTAAGTTTGATTTCATCAGAAACTTGGACCGACAAAGATGCGTTGACTTCAACAGCTCAAGTCAGCTTAGTCGTTCCTCAAGGCTTTATCCTAGGCGATCTTCAAGATATAAATGGTACTTGGGAAAAGAATGCAGAGGTATTCAGCCCAGATGCTAATCCAGATTTTGATTATATCTCTATTGGCCTAACAAGCTTAGGAACAGCTGATATAGAATATGTAGCTGGAGAACCTACTGTATTATTTACTTTCAAAAATGCAGGGGTTTGTAATGGCGCTGTAGAATTAGTGAAGGCAGATGATGCGTTTGCTAACAATGGCAAAATTAATATCTTGAATCAAATAACAACATTAGGTTCAGGTAACACTAATGCATGGACAGGCAATCATGCTGAAGGTTCAGCTAATTGTGAACCAGCGACAAATGATCGTCCTATCTTGAATTGTACTCCAGAGATTACTTTTAATCAAGCAACAAGCGAGTTGATCATTAATAGCCAAATCTGTAATTCAGCAGTTGATTTAAGCATTTTTGATTTAAATGGCAGTTTGATCTACAATACAACAGGATCAACAATTAACTGGCAAGGAGAAACAAATGATAGCAAAGTTTTACCAGCAAGTACTTACTTATACCAAGTAACAAATATAGATGGCAAAGTATTTAATGGCAAAATGAGCTTATTAAAATAAGAGCATTATACCCCCTATTATTTCAAACTCAAGATTAAACTAATTGGACAAAAGATAATTTGCTTTTGTCCAATTAGTTTCGAATGATCACACCTCAAAATATGAACTCATTTAAAGTTTTAAAATGAAGCCGAAAAATAGCCATTTTCTAAGCCATTAGTAAAACCTTAAATGAGTCCTATATTCGAAATGGCAAAACTTAAATATAATGGACAATATAAAATTTATGTCAAAATCAGCTAAAATGATAGGACTCATGATGCTGTTTTTTGCAATAGGTATCAATACAAACGGACAAGCTTGTACACTTGATTTAGATACTAATCAAACACTATGTGAAGGCCCTGTTACTATAACTCCAACTTTAGCAGGAGCGACGGTATGCTGCGAAGGCATTACTCAAATATATGCTTTAGGTGATGTAGACCCTCCTTGTTTAGAAGGAACGGGAACCTCAGGCCCTGGAGTCTATTTTCAACGGGATGATACAGGGCCGTTTACAAGCTGGGCAGCAGGAGACGACCTTTTCCTAACGGTATACGATAATGGTACTGCAACAATTATAGGCTCTATGACAAATGCTGCTCAAACGGCTTATATTGATGTGTTAGCTACTGGTGGAGGCAACAACTCTTCTTGGTGGCAAT